>JALYGJ010000001.1 GCA_030777155.1 Chloroflexota bacterium
CGCCGGCGCTGTAGCGGTCGACGACGGCGTTCACGTCGCCGCCGGCTCGGGCGCCGCCTCGGTCGCTCCCGGCGCCGCCGCGTCGGCCGTCTCGACGTGGCTGAAGCCCACTCGGTCGGCCAGCCGGCCCAGCGGCCCGGGCGCCCACCAGTTCCAGCGGCCCATCAGGCGCATCGTCGCCGGCACGAGGAACGCGCGAATGATCGTAGCGTCGAGGAAGACCGCGATGGCCATGCCCACGCCGATGCTCTTGATCGTCACGATCTCGGCCGACGTGAAGGCGGCAAAGACGCACACCATGATCAGCGCCGCGCCGGTGATGACCGCCGCGGTCCGCGCCAGTCCCTCGGCGACCGAGGCGGTGTTATCGCCCGTCCGCCGGTAGGCCTCCTGGACGCGGGACAGGAGCAGCACCTCGTAGTCCATCGACAGCCCGAAGATGACCGCGAACATGATGATCGGGTTCCCGGCGATCGTGTAGCCCAGCGGCTCGAAGCCGAGAAGCTCGTGCAGGTTGCCCTCCTGGAAGATCCAGACCAGGGCGCCGAAGGAAGCCGCGATCGAGAGCAGCGTCATGAAGACGGCCTTGATCGGCAGCACGAGCGACCCGAACAAGAGGAACAGCACGACGGCGATCACGATCATCGTCATCGCCACCGCCCACGGCGTCCGCTCGCGCATCGACGAGAGCGTGTCGTAGTTTCCGGCGATGAAGCCGCCGACGGCGGTGGTGATCCCCTCCCCGGCCGGCACCTGGCGGAGCGTCTGCGTCCGCGCCAGCCCTTCGCCGGTCGACGGGCTGGCCGAAGTGTTGGCCTCGATCATCACCGTTGAGCCGCGGATGTAGCCGGCCAGGAACTGGCGCAGCTCGCGGGCGGGCGGCGGGAGGAGCTCTTCGGGCGCCGCGAACAGCTGGGCGACGGCGGCGGCATCGCGCGGCGCACCGGTCTGCGCGTCGACGAGCAGCGGATGGCGAAACGCGCTCTCGACGCCGGTGATGGCGGGCACTGCCGCCAGGCGGTCGGCGTAGGCCATCAACCGCGCGATGTTGCCCTCTGACGTTGGCGAGCCGCTGACGTCGGCGAGGATGATGAATGGCGTTTCGCTGCCACCCTCGAACTCGTCGCGCAGCGCCACGAACGTGTCGCGGCTCTCCAGGCCGCGCGGGAGCACGGATGCGTCGGGCACGGCCTGGTTGATGCTCAGGAAGGGCAGACCGGCGGCGAGCAGCAGGATCAGCGTCGGGACCAGCACCACGATCGGGTGGCGCATGACCCAGCGCGCGATCTGCTCCCAGCGGCTGGGCCCGCTCAAGCCGGCCTCGGGGGCGGCCTCGGGTGGCGCCATGCCGAGATTTCGGCGGAGGCGAGCAAAGCCGGCGCCGAGACTCAGCGCGTTGACGCGCGGGCCGAGCATGCCCAGCACGGCCGGCAGGAAGGTCAGCGCGAAGGCGACCGACGAGACGACGACCAGCGAGCCCGCGATACCGATCGACGAGATCGCCGGCGACGCGAATATCAGCAGGCCGAGCAGGCCGACGGCGACGGCAATCCCCGAGAAGAAGACGGCCTTGCCCGCTGTCCCGACCGCCGTCTCGACCGCCGCGCCGACGGCATGCCCCTTGCGCAACTCCTCGCGGAAGCGACTGACCAGGAAGAGCGAGTAGTCGATCGCGAGGGCCAGCCCGAGCATCGTCGCCACGTTCGTGACGTAGATGCTCATCTCGAACTGATGGGCCAGGACCCAGACCAGGCCGAGCGTGACCGGGATGGCCAGCGCGGCCACCAGCAACGGCAGCGAGGCGGCCAGCAGCGAGGCGAAGACGAGCACGAGGATGAGCAGCGCCAGCGGCAGCGAGATGATCTCGGCGCGCACGAGGTCCTCCTCCGCCTGCTCGTTGGCGTCGCGTGCCAGGGGCCCGTAGCCGGTCAGCGAGAAGGTCACCCCGGGTTGCTCACGGATCAGCGCGCGCAACTCCTCGACCTGGTCGATCGAGCCCTCGTCGGTCGCCTCGAGCAGGGCCACGACATAGGTTGCGGTGCCGTCACGGCTGATGAAGCGCGGGTCGTTCCCGGCCTCGCGATAGCCGATCACGGCGCTCACTCGCTCGTCGGCGCGCAGCGGGGCGATCGCCTCGGCCACCTGGTCCTGCACCTCGGCCGACGCCGCTTCACGACCTTCGGTCCGGAACAGCACGATCAGCTGGCTGCGGCCGCGATCGAACTCCTGCGCCAGCCGCTCGGTGACGCGCCCCGACTCGGACTTCTCGAGCAGCCAGCCGCCCGAGCTGAGCAGGCTCGTCGCCTGCCCGGCAACGGTGCTCGCCGCCAATGCAACGAGGACCGAGATCAGCGCAACCACACGGCGGCGGCGATAGACGAACCTGCCCCAGGCAGCGAACAAGGCGCTCCCTCCGCGTCGCCGGCACGTGACTGAAGCCGGCCGCGAAATCATAAGCGGCTCACCGGCGAGCCGCCCGAGGGCCGATGTTGGACGGCCGCTGTACGCTGCGCGCGTGAACGCGACCGCTCGAGGGGACGAGCAGCCGATCGCGGAGGGGCCTCGCCGTAACCGCCGGCGTCTATGGCTCAGCGCGATCGTGCTCGCCGTCCTGGCACTCGCCGTCGGCGGGCTGTTCGTCTACCTCTTTGCGCGGCCGTCGGATCTGCCGCAGCTGGCGCCTGAGGCGGAGCTGGACCAACGCTGGGGCACGTACCTCTCCGAACGCAGCTGGGGCACGCCGCGCGAAGCGGTCGGCGACGACGGCTGGGGCCTGTCGTGGCGCGGGGCGATTGACACCGAGTACCGCTACTCACCCGACGGAATCGCGGGTATTACCGACGTCAACAACGAGTTCCGGATCGGCTGGGCGTTCTGGGACGGCGAGGCGCCGCACGTCACCGAGCGCTTCTACGGCGTCAACAACCCGCAGGGCAAGTCGGGCGAGGAGATCGTCGACGACCGCGTGTTCAAGGAGAACACGCCGCGACACGCGTACACCCGGCTGGCCTACCAGTACCCGCACGAGGACGGCACCTTCGACATCCAGCTCGAGTCGGCCAAGCTCGACTCCACGCGCATGGTGCTATCTGCCACGGTGACCAACACCACCGAGTCGAGCGCGAGCATTCACGTGGTGCTCAAGGCCTGGATGGCCGACCGGGAGGTGCTCGAGCCGATCGCCGGAGGCTTCCTGCTCAGCGGCAGCGAAGCGGCGGTCGCCGTGGTCGGCGACCCGGGCGCCTCGTGGCAGATCAGCGCCGACAAGGGTGCTCTCGATGTTAACCTGCGCGGCCGCGGCCTGGTCGGCAACGACGGCGGTCACATCGGGGCGCTGGCCTACCAGGTGGAAGTGCCCGGCCGGGGCTCGCGCGCGATCCGCATCGCGCTGGCCGAGGTGCCGCTGGACGACGCGACCTCGGCGCCCGCCGCCGCCCAGGCGCTGCTCGCGCAGGCACCGGCGATCGTGAGTGCTCGTCGCGTCGACGCCAGCCGCGTTTTCCGCGGCGATGTCACGGCTCACGAGGACGTGTACCGCCAGGCGCTGATGAGCCTGCTGTGGAGCAAGACCTATTACCGCTGGGACGGCACGAGCGGCGTGAACCCGGCGTGGGCGGGCCTGGTCGACGCGCGCGACGTGCTGATCATGCCGGACAAGTGGGAGTTCCCGTGGCTCGCCTCATGGGACAGCGCCTTCCACGCCGTTACGGCCACGTTGATCGACCCCGAGCTGGCGAAAGAGGAACTGGGCTTCCTGTTCTCCGAGCGCTGGCAGCAGCCCGACGGCCACGTCCCGTGTGGCGAGTGGGTGATGGACGAGGAGTGCCCGCCGATCTTCGCGTGGGCGGCGTGGCACGTATACGAGGCGAGCCGCGATCAGGAGTTCCTGGCCGCCATCTATCGCGGCCTGCAGCGCCAGTACGACTACTGGTGGGAGCACCTTCATGTTGGCGACGCGCTCTTCGGTGGCGGGTTCCTTGGTATGGACAACCTGCCGCGCAGCCGGCGCGGCGCGCAGGCCGACGCGTCGGGATGGATGGCCTTCTTCGCCCGCGACATGGCACGCATCGCCAGCGAGCTGGGCGACACACAATCGTCGCAACGCTACTGGATCGACCGCGGCCTGATCCAGGACGCGATCAACGCCCGACTGTGGGACGAGACGACGGGCTTCTACTACGACCTCCGGCCGAACGGCCGGTTCATGCTCGAGAAGTCGTATTCGGGGCTCGTGCCGCTGATCGCCGGCGTCGTCCCCGCTGCGCGGATCCCAGAGATGCTGGCCGCGCTGCGCGATCCGAACCAGCTGCTCTCCGAGGCCGGCGTGCGCAGCCTCTCCAAATCGAGCCCGCTGTACCAGCCGGGTGAGGGCGGTCCGGGAGTCAACTCGAACTGGCGCGGGCCGGTCTGGCTACCGATCAACTACCTGCTCGTCCAACGGCTGACCGACATCGACCCCGCGCTTGCCGCCGACCTGCGCCAGCGGCTCGTCGCGGCGGTCGAGCGCGACTGGCAGGAGAACGGCCGATTCCACGAGTTCTTCGACGGTGAGACCGGCGAGGGGCTGGGCGCAGACGCTCAGGCCGGCTGGACGGCACTGGTCGCCAACCTCATCGCGGAAGGCTGGCCTGCCGGCCGCTGAAGCGCACGATCCGGCCGCCGTGGTCGACTGCATACAGCTCGCCCTGCTCGTCCTCGCCGAACGACGAGATGCTGAGGTCCGTCGCCATCAGCTCACGCGGCTCGGTCTGCCCGCCGGCCAGCGCGGCCGCGGCGTCCAGGCTCCACAGAATCCCTGAGCAGTAGTCGGCGAAGAAGTACGTCCCGCCAAATCCGGGCAGCGCCTGCCCGCGGTAGACGTAGCCGCCGGTGATGGCGCATCCGCCGTCGGCGCGGGTCGGGTACCAGGCCACCGGCGGCGTCAGCCCGCTCGTGTCGCACTCGGCGCTGCGGAAGCATTCGGGGCCCTCCATCACGTTCCAGCCGTAGTTCTGCCCGCCCGTTCCTGCCGGCGCGACGCTGATCTCCTCCCAGGTACGCTGCCCGACGTCGCCGATGAACAAGTCGCCGGTCTGGCGGTCGAAGCTGGCGCGCCACGGGTTGCGCAGGCCGAACGCCCAGATCTCGGGGCGGACGCCGTCCTGGCCGGTGAACGGGTTGTCGGCGGGAATGGCGTACCGGGTGTCGGTCGCGCTGTCGACGTCGATGCGCAGCATCTTGGCCAGCAGCGTCGTCGTGTCCTGCCCGGCGCCGAGCGGATCACCGGCGCCGCCGCCGTCGCCGGTGGAGATGTAGAGCATGCCGTCGGGCCCGAAGGCCACCCAGCCGCCGTTGTGATTGGTGAACGGTTGATCGAAGGCCAGGATCACCCGCTCGGATGCCGGCTCGGCCGCCGTTTCGGTTGCCCGCGCGAACTCGCTCACGACCGTGTCGCCGGCAGTGTCGGTGTAGTTGACGAAGAGCCGGCCGTTCTCGGCATACCGAGGATGGAAGGCGAGGCCGAGCAGGCCGAGCTCGCCGCCCGCGCGAACGCGGTCGCTGATGTCGAGGAAAGGCGCCTCGTGGACTGTTCCGTCGCCGCCGATGATGCGGATGCGGCCGGCCTGCTCCAGGGCGTAGAGCCGACCGGAGCCGTCGCCGGCATGGGTGATGAAGGTGAGTGCGTCAAGCCCGTCGGCGAACGGCTCCAGCACGAGCTCGACAGGCGGCGCACTCGCGGTTGGCGTCGGCGTGCCGGGGAGTGTTGGCGTCGGCGTCGCGGTCGCAGTCGCCGTCGAATCAGCCGTCGACGTCGGATCCACGGTAGCGGTCGGCTCGGTGGTCGCCGTCGCCCCACCCGTTGCCGTCGGGCGTGCTGTGGTTGTCGCGGGCGCGGTGGGAGCGGGCTGCGTCGCTTCGTCCGGGCCGGCACACGCGGTGGTGAACAGAGCGACGACGAGACCGAATGCGATCGCGCGGCGGGCTGGATGCACCGCCAGATGGTGCGCCAGCGGGCGGCGGAGTGCAGCGCGACGTCTTGCCGTCAGCGTGTCCGCGAAAAGCACGGTAGGGCGTTCCGGTTGTGTCCCCGCGCCACAACGAGGACGGATCGGCCGGCGGCGTGACGGCACCGACCGCGACCGTCGGGCCTCAGTGCGCGTCTTCGTAGCGCACGGCCACGTTCCGCCCGTTCTCGACGACGTAGTCGACGGTGATCGGCTCACCGCTGCGCAGGTGGTCGCTGAGGTGGGCGGCCGGCTTGCCTCCCGCGACATCGAGCCGGCCGACCTCGAAGGTGATCTCCTCGCCGCTCGCCGCACGGACCGTGAAGCGATCGACGCTCGCCGGGCCGCTCGACTCGACGTTGGTCACGAGCCCTGTGAACGTCGCCGGCGACGGCGTCCCAGCGACGCAGGCGCCCCCCACGGCCAGCGCGAGCAGGAGCGCGACGACGAGCCGGGCGGTGCTCAGTTGCGCAGCGCGAAGGGCGCTTCCGGGTCGACCCCCAGCTCCTCGATCTGGCGAGCGGCATCGGCGGCTTCGATGCGGCCACAGCGCGCGAGCTCGGCCAGCACGGCGGCGGCGATGCTCGCGCCGTCGACCTCGAAGAAGCGGCGCAGCGCTTCCCGCGTGTCGCTGCGGCCGAAGCCGTCCGTGCCCAGCGACCGCCACCAACCGCCGGGTACCCAGCGCGAGATCAGGTCCGGCCAGGCAGTGATGTAGTCGCTGGCGGCGACGATCGGGCCCTGCTCGGCCGGCTCGCGCAGCAGCTCGGTAACGAGCGGCGTGCGGGGCGTCTCGGCCGGGTGGAGCCGGTTCCAGCGGTCGACCTCTAGCGCCTCGTTGCGCAGCAACTGGTATGAAGGCGCGCTCCACACCCCGGCCGCGACGCCGTGCTCGGCGAGCACCTGCTGGGCGCGCAGCGCCTGCTGCATGATCGGGCCGCTCGCCAGCAGCGTCGCGCGCAGCGGGCCGCCACGGCCGCCGGTCTCCACGTCGGGCGCGGCGCGGAAGCGGTACAGGCCGCGCACGATGTCCTCATCGCTGACGCCCTCCGGTCGTGCCGGCATGGCGTAGTTCTCGTTGTACAGCGTGATGTAGTAGAAGACGTCCTGCGGCTTGGCGCCGTACATTCGCTCGATCCCGTCGCGCACGATCACGGCCGTCTCGTAGGCAAAGGCCGGGTCGTAGACGCGGATGACCGGGACGGTCGAGGCGAGCACCAGCGAGTGGCCGTCCTCGTGTTGCAATCCCTCGCCGTTGAGCGTCGTCCGGCCGGCCGTCGCGCCGAGCAGGAACCCGCGCCCGCGCGCGTCGGCGAACTGCCAGAACATGTCGCCGGTGCGCTGGAAGCCGAACATCGAATAGAAGATGTAGAACGGGATCATCGGCTCGGCGTGCGTGGCGTACGAGGTGCCGGCGGCTTGGAACGACGCTGCCGAGCCCGCCTCGGTGATGCCCTCCTCGAGCACCTGGCCGTCCTTCGCCTCGCGGTAGCTGAGCAGCAGGTTCGAGTCGACTGGCTCGTACAGCTGCCCCAGCGCGGAGTAGATGCCGACCTCCTTGAACAGCGGGTCCATGCCGAACGTCCGCGCCTCGTCGGGGATGATCGGCACGATCCGGTCGCCGATGACCTTGTCCCGCAGCAGGTTGCGCAGCAGCTTGGTGAAGGCCATCGTCGTGCTCGCTTCCTGGTTGCCCGAACCAGTCATGAACTCGCCGTAGACCGGATCACCGGGCAGCTCCAGGGTCTTGGTCACCACGACCCGCTTGGGCAGATGGCCACCGAGCGCCGCCCGCCGCTCGAGCATGTACTCGATCTCGGGCGCCTTGGCGCCGGGATGGTAGTACGGCGCCTCCTTCAGCTTCTGGTCGGGGATGTCCAGCTGCAGCCGGTCGCGGAAGACCTTCAGCTCCTGCTCGCTCAGCTTCTTGGCCTGGTGCGTGATGTTGCGCGCCTCGACCCCGGTGCCGAGCATCCAGCCCTTGACCGTCTTGGCCAGGATCGCCGTCGGCCGGCCGCTGGCCTTGGTTGCCGCCTCGTACGCGGCGTAGACCTTGCGATAGTCGTGGCCGCCGCGGCGCAGCCGCTGCAGCTCCTCATCCGAGCGGTCCGCGACGAGCTCCTTGAGGCGCGGGTCGGGCCCGAAGAACTTGTCACGGATGTAGGCGCCGGACTCCACCGACAGCTTCTGGTACTCGCCGTCGAGCGTCTCGTTCATCTTCTCGACAAGCACGCCATCGACGTCGCGCGCCAGCAGCTCGTCGAACTCGCGGCCCCAGATGACCTTGATCACGTTCCAGCCGGCGCCACGGAAGACGGATTCGAGCTCCTGGATGATCTTGCCGTTGCCGCGCACGGGGCCATCCAGGCGCTGCAGGTTGCAGTTGACCACGAAGACGAGGTTGTCGAGCCCCTCGCGGGCGGCGATCGATAGCGAGCCCATAGCCTCAGGCTCGTCGGTCTCGCCGTCGCCGAGGAACGCCCACACCCGGCTGTTCGAGGTGTCCTTGATGCCGCGGTGGGCAAGGTAGCGGTTGAAGCGCGCCTGGTAGACGGCGGCCAGCGGGCCCAGGCCCATCGAGACCGTCGGGAACTCCCAGAACTCCGGCATCAGCCGTGGGTGGGGGTACGAGCTGAGCCCCTCGCCCGGCACGACCTCCTGGCGGAAGTGGTCGAGCTGGCTTTCGGACAGCCGACCCTCGAGGAAGGCGCGCGCGTAGATGCCCGGCGCGGCGTGGCCCTGGAAGTAGACCTGGTCACCCATCCCGGCAGCGTCCTTGCCGCGGAAAAAGTGGTTGAAGCCGACCTCGTAGAGCGTGGCGGCGCTCGCATACGTGGCCAGGTGGCCACCGATGCCCGGCGCCTGGTTGTTGGCGCGCAGCACCATCGCCACGGCGTTCCAGCGGATCATCCGCCGGATGCGCAGCTCCATCTCCTCGTCGCCCGGGAAGTCAGGCTCCTGCTCCGGTGAGATCGTGTTGATGTAGCGCGTCTGGGTCAGCGGCGGTAGGCCGATGTTGAGCTGCCGCGCGCGCTTGAGGACGCGGTAGAGGATGAACTGGGCACGTCCCCGCCCATCGTTCTGCACGACCGAGTCAAGTGATTCGGTCCAGTCGCGCGTCTCCTCAGGGTCGCGATCGGGCAGCTGGCGCTTGAAATCGCCGTATGGGTCGAACATTGAGCCCATCGTAGCCCGCCACGGTCACGCTGTCTGCGGCAGGGACGGGACAGAATGAGCGACTCATTCGTTATCAGGGTGTGGACGCGGTGGCCGACGAACAGCTGACGATCCGGGCGCGCCTGGGCCAGGCGCTCGCCGCCGTCGACCAGCCGGCGTCGGTCGAAGTCGTCTACGTCCGCCACTATCGGGCCGTCTACCGGTACGTGTTGGCGCTCAGCCGCTCGACCGAGGAGGCGGAGGACATCAGCGCCGAGACGTTCGAGCGAGCCGTCCGGGCATGGGATTCGAAGCCGCCGGCCCGGGGCAGCGAGTTGCCGTGGCT
>JALYGJ010000002.1 GCA_030777155.1 Chloroflexota bacterium
GTTCGTGACGGACGCTCCAGCGGCGGAAGCCGGCCAGTTCCGTGCGGGCCTGCTCGACCAGCCCGGTGATCTGTGGGTGGCGCACCTTCCAGCGGCCGGCAAGCTGTTCCACGACGAGCTTCGAGTCGAGCACCAGCTCGACCTCGGCCGCACCCAGCTCACGCGCTCGACGCAGGGCGAGCACTACGGCCATGTATTCGGCGTAGTTGTTCGTCTGGATGCCGAGCGGCCGGGCGATCACGGCCAGCGGCGGTGCATCAGGGTCGGCGGCGTCGGGCCGGGCAGCATCGATCAGGACTGCGCCCGCGGACGCCGGCCCGGGATTGCCGCGCGCGGCACCATCGGCACGGATCAGCAGGCGCTGTGCACCCGCTATGGTGGGTGCCCCGGGATCGGTCAGGCGCTGCGCTCCACGATCGCCCCCGAGACCTCGAGGATCGCCTGGGTGATGTTGATGCCGCGCGGGCAGGCGTCGGTGCAGTTGAAGATGGTCCGGCAGCGCCACACGCCGTCCTCGTCGGCGAGGATGTCGAGCCGCTCGTCGGCGGCGTCGTCGCGCGAGTCGAAGATGAAGCGATGGGCGTTGACGATCGCCGCCGGGCCGACGTACGTCGGCTGTGCCCAGAACGACGGACACGAGCTGGTGCAGGCGGCGCAGAGGATGCACTTCGTCGTGTCGTCGTAGCGCGCGCGCTCCTCGGGCGACTGCAGCCGTTCGCGCTCCCCCGGCGGGTCACCGGCCGTGACGAGGAACGGCAGCACACTGCGGTACTGCGCGAAGAATGACTCCATCTCAACGACGAGGTCCTTGATCACGCGAAAGCCGGGCAGCGGGGCGACCGAGATGCGCCGGCCGAGCTGGTCGACCCGGATCTTGCAGGCCAGCCGGTTGCGGCCGTTGATCAGCATCGCGTCGGAGCCGCACACGCCATGGGCGCACGAGCGGCGGAAAGTGAGCGTGCCATCGGTCTCGTACTTGACCTTCTGCAGCAGGTCCAGCACGCGATCCATCGGCCCCGACTCGACGCGGTAGCGCACCCAATGGGGGCGCTCATCGTGCTCGGGGTTGAAGCGCAGGATGCGCAGGTCGACCAGCATCAGCCTGCCGATGGTAGCCCGCTTCGGCGCCGGCGTGCACCGGTGGCGGTGGCCAGGACCGGGGAGCATGCGACGTTCCACTTGAAGCGGAGACCGACCGGCGGCGGGAGGTTACGGGAGCCGTCCGCGCCCGTCACCATAGCCCGCGAATTGCGGGCGCACGGGCGGGGCCGGGCATCGCCGCTCAGTAGGTTCGTGGCTTCGGCTCGAAACGGGTGATCGTGACCGGCTTGTAGGCCAAACGCGGACCACCCTCCTCGCGATAGGCCAGCGAGTGGCGCAGCCAGCTCGTGTCGTCGCGCTCGGGGAAGTCCTCGCGGAAGTGGCCGCCGCGGCTCTCGGTGCGGGCGAGGGCGGCGTGCACCGTCGCCTCGGCGCAGTCGAGCAGGTACCCCAGCTCGCGCGTCTCGAGCAGGTCGGTGTTGAAGATGCGACCGCGGTCCTGCACGCGCACGCGCGCGTAGCGCTCCTGAAGCTCGCGCAACAGGCCAACCATTCGGCGCAGCCCGTCGCCCGTCCGGAACACCCCTGCCTCGTCCATCATCGCCTGAGCCAGCTCACTGCGGATGCGCTGCGGGCTCTCGCCCTTGGCGTGGCTGCGCATCGACTCCAGCTCGCTCCGCACCTGCTCGTGGCCGTCAGGTACGAGGTCGGGCAGCGGCACGCCGGCGACGTCCTCGGCCATCGACAGTCCGGCTCGCCGGCCGAAGACGAGGATGTCGATCAGCGAGTTGGTACCGAGCCGGTTCGCGCCGTGGACCGACACGCAGGCGCACTCACCAGCCGCGTAGAGGCCGGGCACCACGGTGTTGTTCTCGTCGGCCACGACGCGCGCGTTGATATCGGTCGGGATGCCGCCCATCGCGTAGTGCGCCGTCGGCGTCACCGGCACGGGCTGTGTGATCGGCTCAATGCCCTGGTAGACACGCGCGAACTCGGTGATGTCGGGCAGCTTGCTGTCGATGACCGCGCGCCCGAGGTGGGTCAGGTCGAGGTGGACGTAGTCCCCTCCCTCGATGCCCCGCCCCTCGCGCACCTCGAGGTACATCGCGCGGCTGACCACGTCGCGCGGGGCAAGCTCCATCAGCGTCGGCGCGTGGCGCTCCATGAACCGCTCGCCGCCGTCGTTGCGCAGGTAACCGCCCTCCCCGCGCGCTGCCTCGGACAGCAGGATGCCGATGCCGACGATGCCGGTCGGGTGGAACTGGTAGAACTCCATGTCCTCGGCGGGCACCCCGCGCCGGTAGCAGAGCGCAACGCCGTCGCCGGTAAGCGCGAGCGCGTTGGAGGTGATCTTGTACATCCGGCCGAAGCCGCCGGTCGCGAACATCACCGCCCCGGAGCGGAAGACGTGCAGTTCGCCGTCGGCGATGCGGTAGGCGACGACGCCGCGGGTGCCGCCACCGGTCACGCCACCATCGAGCAGCAGGTCGACGACGTGGTATTCGTCGAAGAACTCGACGCCGTGCTTGATGCACTGCTGGTACAGCGTCTGCAGGATCATGTGGCCGGTGCGGTCGGCGGCGAAGCACGACCGCCGCACGGCCGCTTCCCCGTAGTTGCGCGTATGGCCGCCGAAGCGGCGCTGGTCAATCTTGCCGTCCGGCGTGCGGTTGAAGGGCAACCCCATGTGCTCGAGCGCGATGACCGTCTCGATCGCCTCGCGCGCCAGCACCTCGGCCGCATCCTGGTCGACCAGGTAGTCGCCGCCCTTGACCGTGTCGTACATGTGCCACTCCCAGTGGTCTTCCTCGAGGTTGCCCAGCGCGGCACAGATGCCGCCCTGCGCTGCCCCGGTATGGGAGCGAGTCGGGTAGAGCTTGGTCAGCACGGCCGTCTTGACGCCCTGTCGCGCCAGCTCGAGCGCGGCCCACAGACCGGCGCCACCGGCACCGACGATGACGGCCGGGTATTCGTGGACGGCGGGCCGGTTCGACGCCATGGCCAGCTCTATTCGGCGCCGGGCATGGGCAGCGTCAGGATGACCTCCGTACCGACGATCAGCAGGAAGACGCCCAATGCGTAGAGCGACCACAGCAGCCCGGTGCGCAGCCGCGGCCGGGCGACGTAGTCGAGGATGACCGTCCGCACGCCGAGAAAGCCGTGGAAGAGCACGGTCATCAGGAGCAGCCAGTCGAAGCCGCGCCAGAAGATCTGGTTCCAGCGCTCGGCGATCACGAACTCGGCGGTCTGCTCGGCCGGATCCCAGATGAAGTGCAGGATGCTAAAGTGGGTCAGCGCGAGCACGAACAACGCCACGCCGGTGACCCGCATCAGGTACCACACCAGCACCTCGCGGCGGCTGCCGAGCGGCCGTGTTCGAGCGCGCGAGTACCGTCCGACTTGCATCATCCGAGGCCGAGGTCACGCAGCAACCCGAGCCACACCGGGCGCATGATGATCAACGCGCCGGGCACGCCGACGACGATGAAGATGACCCAGGTCGCCCACCACAGCGCGCGGTGATAGACGGTCATACGCGGCCAGAGGTCAATGATGATGATGCGCAGCCCGTTGAGCGCGTGGTACAGCAGCGCCGCGCCGAGCACCACCTCCATCAGCCGGCCGGGCACGCTGGCGTAGAAGGCGAGGACCTCGTCGTACAGCTCGGGGTTGCCGCCGACGAGGTAGATGTCGATGACGTGCAGGACGATGAAGGCGAAGATGCCGATGCCGCTGATCCGGTGAAACGCCCAGGCCAGCATCCCCTCGCGGCCGCGGTACTGGAGGAACGTCGTGACCCGCGCCATCGCGAACGGTCTCGGTGGCGTCAGCCGGCGGCAGGGCTGAGCGTCGCCCGCTCGGCCACGGCGTCGGCCACTGCGCGCGCGAAAGCCCGCGTCCCGGCAT
>JALYGJ010000003.1 GCA_030777155.1 Chloroflexota bacterium
CGCGAGCTCGGCATCGATGTTCGCGCGCAGGATGTTCGCGCGCCGGAGGCGGCAGACGAGGCGAGGTCGGCCGAGCCAGCGGCGGCGAGTGGCGGGCAGCTGACCGGCAACGACGTGCTGCGTGCGCTGTCGATCAAGGGCAGCGCGACCGTCGAGCAGCTGGCCGAGGGTCTCGCCTCGCCCCGGGCGACGGTGCAACCACTGCTCGACGCGCTCGTCGCCGACGGCACGGCCGAGAAGGCGAGCGGTCAGGTGCGCCCGTCGGCGCGCGCGAAGCTGGAAGCGGCCGACCTGTTCGTGGCCGATCGATCGGCGCTGGGCGAACCGGAGTGCGTTCGATTGCTCGAGGAGTTCCATGCACTGGACCGGCGCATGAAACAGGTCGTGACCGCCTGGCAGGTGCGCGACGTCGGCGGCGAGCAGACGATCAACGACCACACCGACGCCGACTACGACGCGCGGGTCCTGGCCGACCTCGCCGCCCTGGACGCGGATACGGCCGAGTGGCTCGCCCCGCTCGTCGATCGCTTACCTCGCTTCGGTGTCTACCGTTCGCGCCTCGCCCGTGCGCGCGACCTTGCCGCGGGCGGCGACCAGCGCTACGTCGCCTCGCCGCGTGTCGACTCCTACCACAGCGTCTGGTTCGAGCTGCACGAGGACCTCATCCGGCTCGCCGGGCGCAAGCGCGAGGAGTAGGCGGTCGCGCCCGCCGGCAGAGCAACGGCGCGCCGCTCAACCGCCGCTCCGGTTGTAGGTCCGGGATGTAAAGCGGCTCGCGGCAGAAGCCGGCGCAGCCGAGCGGAAGCCGGTGACACGGTTTCTGCCAAGAGTCCACCTCAGTGGACCCGCGCAGTGGTCAACGAGCGGATTGGCGCGCCAGAAGCACGGAGTCAGCTTCAAAAGTCCCCGGTGGAGACTTCTGGCAGAAAGTGCCTCCACGGCTTCGCCGGACGTCCACGTCCGTGGACACTTGACACGAACGGCCGCCGGGCGCGCCGCACCGCGATGCCGGACGTCCACGTCCGTGGACATTCGACACGACCGGGCTGCCGGGCGCGCCGCGCGGCGCGACCGCCCGGCCTAGCCCTCGCTGACCTTCCAGCCGGCGTCGACTGCCACGATCTGCCCGGTCACCATCCGCGAGTCGTCGCTCAGCAGGTACAGCACGGTGCCGACCACATCCTCAGCGGCGATCGGGCCACCGGCGAGCGGCTGCCGCTCGCGCAGATAGGCAAGGATCTGCGCGTCCTCCTGCGCCCGCCGGCTCATCGGCGTGGCGACCAACCCCGGCGCGATGACGTTGACGCGGATCCCGTCGCGTGCATAGTGCGCCGCAACGGCAATCGAGAACGAGTTGATCGCGCCCTTGCTCGCCGCATACGCGTGCGTCGAGAAGAGCGGCGCTGACGGGTGCTCGGCGAGCACGCTCGACATGTTGACGATCGCACCACCGCCGCCCTGGGCAAGCATCTGCCGTACCGCCACCCGCGTCACCAGGAAGACACTCCGGATGTTGTTCGCCATGACGGTTTCCCAGCCGTCGGCCGTCAGCTCGTGCACCGGCCCGTCGCCAAATCGACGGCCGCTGATGCCGGCCACGTTGAACACGCAGTCGAGCCGCCCGAACCGCTCCACGCACGCCCCCAGCGCGGACGCGACAGCCTCCTCCTGTGTCAGGTCGGCCGCCCGCCAGTCGGCCCTCGCACCGCCAGCGACGATCGAGTCGGCCAGCTCGCGTGCGTGCTCGGCAGTCCGCGAGACGACGAAGACGTTCCCACCGTCAGCGGCGAGCGCGCGGGCCGCGGCAGCACCCATGCCGGTGGAGCCGGTCACGAGGCAGGCACGGCCGGTGAAGCGGCCGCTCACGCGCGCCTGACGGTCTCGATCAACCAGCGCCGGCCGGCCCGGTCGGCACGCAGCAGCGCGCCGCCGATGCCCACCGCTGCTGCCCCGGCGTCGAGGAACGCAGCCGCGTTGGACGCGTCGATGCCGCCCGTCGGGACGAGCTCGATGTTGGGCAGTGGCCCGCGCAGCTCGCGCACCATCTCCGGGCCGGCAACCGACGCCGGGAAGAGCTTCACGAACGTCGCGCCGCCCGACCATGCACGCGCCACCTCGGTTGGCGTCAACGCGCCGGCCACGAACGGCAGCGATGCCTCGACAGCGGCGGTCAACACCTGCTCGTCGAACACGGGCGCGACGCCGAAGTCGGCGCTGGCGCGGACGGCCGCCGCCACATCTTCGACGCCAAGCAGCGTTCCCGCACCAATCATGACCTCGTGCTCGGACAGCTCCTCGCGCAAGGCGGTGATGTCATCGGCAGCCGACGGCGAGTCGAACGTGACCTCGAAGATGCGCGCACCGGCGTCGGCCAGCTCGCGCGCGATCTCGAGCAGCCGCGCCTGCGGCTCCACCCGGCGCAGGACGACGATCAATCGCTGCCGCCGGATCTCGTCTGCCACACGACCGCCGCGCAGGCTATCGGCGGTCACGAGCCCACCGGCGCCGCGCCCACGGGCTCGAGCAGCGCACCGTCCTGGTTGAGCCGCCGGCGCAGCCGTCGTGGATCGACGTCGCGCGGCGCGATGCCGTCCGCGGCCGCCAGCGCAGCCGCCGTGCCCGCGGCCTGGCCCATTGCCATGCACGTTGCCATTGAACGCGCCGAGGCGTGTGCGTCGTGGGTCGCCGAGAAGCAGCGACCGGCGACGAGCATCCCATCCAACCCGCGCGGCACCAGGCAGCGGTAGGGAATGCCGTATGCAGCGCCGTCAGCGACGTAGCTCCACTCGGTCCCGCCGCCCGCGCCATGGTCCTCGATCGGTGCCCCGCACAGCGCGATCTCGTCTTCGAAGCGTCGCCCGCTCAGCACGTCGTCGCGCGTAAGGCGGTAGTCGCCGATGACGCGTCGACTCTCGCGCACGCCGATAGAGGGGCTCGTGCCCACGACCACCGACTTCTCGAAACCGGGCACGCGCTGGCGCAGGAAGCGGTGGTACTCGCGGACCTGCCGTCTGCCCTCCAGCTCGGCACGGGTCAGGGCGACGGGGTCCGTCGCATCGACGTTCGGTATGCGTGTCATGTGGACCATCACCACGCCCCCGAACGGCGTTCGGTGCCACGACCCCTCGAGCCGCGGCAGCCGGTAACCGCCACTCGCCGCCGCCTCGCGCATCAGCGCCCACAGCTCGGTCTTCGGGACCTGCGCCGCGCGCTCGATGTCGACGTTGGCCAACCGAAAGAGCGTCGAGAGCGCCTGCACCCGGCCGGTCGACGCGAAATCCTCGTATTCCGCGCCGGCCAGCGCGGCAAGGTCGGCATCGCCTGAAGCGTCGACCAGGACGCTCGCCTCGTACCAGCGCTCGCCGCCCTTGTTCCAGACGCGGACACGCGGCCCTCCGCCGGCCGCGCCGGCCAGCTGAACGCCGGTCGCCCAGGTGTGGAGCAGCACGTCGAGGCCCGCTTCGTCGGCCATCCGCTCCCACACCACCTTGAGCGTCTCCTGGTCGTACGTCACCCCCGTGCCCGCGCCATAGGTGTTCGGGCGCTCGAAGCAGACGCCCTCCTCGTGCAGGCGCTCGACTACCTCCCAGCCCAGGCCGCCGACGACACGACGCGGCGTTTCGCTCGGCGTGTAGAAGGCGTAGAACGTGTCGAGCACGGCCGTCGAGGTGCCGCCCATGAACGCCAGCCGGTCGACGAGCAGCGTCCGCGCGCCCAGCCGAGCGGCGCTGATCGCTGCGCTCGAGCCAGCGGATCCAGCGCCGACGACGACGACGTCGTAGCCGTCGCTCATCGGGCGAGCGCGAGTACGCGCGCCGGGTTGGTGACGAGCATCTGCTCGACGGCTGCCCGCCCTATCCGGCGCTCCAGGCGCGGCACGAAGCTGCACAGCAGGTGCCGCAGCCCCGGCCCGCCGCCGAACGCGCGCAGGTAGCTGCGCCGGCCGAGGTCGAGCCCGAGCATCAGCCGCTCGGCATGGCCGGCGGCAAGCATCTGCTCGATCAGCGCGAGGCGGTCGCCGTCGGGTGCGTACTTGATCCGCCCGATCGTGTCGTACACGAGCGCCACGCCGCGACCGGCGAGCTCGGCGTGCAGCTCGAGATCCATGTTGCGGTCGAGGTGGGCAAGCACGATCCGCTCGGCCGCGAGGCCCTCCCCCTGCAGAAGGTCGACGATCTCGGGAGCGCACGTCCCGACCTCGGTGTGAACGAAGACGGCGACGCCGGTCGCTCTGGCCGCCCCGGCTGCGGCGCGCAGGCGCCGCTCTTCGGCCGGGCTGATGCGCTGGTACGACGCGCCGGCCTTGATCACGCCCGCCCGTGCCGCGTCGCGCTGTCCTCTCCACTCCGCGCCCGGCCCACCTCCGCCGCCGTCATCGGCGACCATTCCCTGCTCGATGTCGGCCACGGCGTGCTCGGCCAGCTCGTCGACCGAAGCCGCGTAGACCCAGTGATCGGCGCGGTAGTGGGCGTCGCGGTGATAGCCGGTCGCGGCAACGACGTGGACGCCGGTCGCCTCGGACACCGCGCGCAGCAGCGCGGGACGGCGGCCAAGACCGATCGGCGTCAGCTCGACGATCGCCGACAGCCCGCTCTCCGCGCCTTCGCCGACCTCGGCGAGCGCGGCGTCGAGGTCATCGAACCCGTCGTCGGGCTGGGCGGGCGTGGTCAGGAACAGGTGGTCGTGCGCGTCGGTCGCCCCCAGGCGATAGGCCGGTACGCGCCCGGCGACCGTCTGCACCTCTCGTGGAGCGCGGGCTGCCTCGGCCATCGGTGCACTCTAGCGCCTGACCACTTTGGCGATCGGAGCGCGCCGCCGCAGGCTATCCTCCCGGCACATGGCGAGCGTTCACCCTTGAGCGGACAGTTGGAGGACCTGCCGGAGCACGTCCGCCGCAACCGCGAGTTCTGGGACGCGATGGCTCCGGACTGGGCCGACGCGGGCCGCCGTCACTGGGCAGACAGTGAGATCACGTGGGGCATCTGGGGCGTGCCCGAATCGCAGGTGAAGCTGCTGCCCGAGGTGCGCGGCCTCGACGTCATCGAGCTCGGCTGCGGCACCGGCTACGTCTCGGCGTGGCTCGCACGGCTCGGCGCCCGCCCGGTCGGGATCGACAACTCCCCGCGGCAGCTGGAGACGGCGCATGCGCTGCAGCAGGAGTTCGGCCTCGACTTCCCGCTCATCCTCGGTAACGCTGAGCAGGTGCCGCTGCCCGATGCGAGCTTCGATCTCGCCCTCTCCGAGTACGGCGCCGCGATCTGGGCCGACCCGTACCGCTGGATTCCGGAGGCAGCGCGCCTGCTCCGCCCCGGCGGGCAGCTCGTCTTCCTGGGTAACGGCACGCTGCTGATGCTGTGCGTCCCGGACACGGAGGCCGAGGGCGCGGCCGGCGACCGGCTGCTGCGCGACTACCGCGGCATGCACCGCTTCGAGTGGCCCGACACTTCCGGCATCGAGTTCCATATCGGCTACGGCGACATGATCCGGCTGCTCCGCCGCAGCGGTTTCGAGCTCGAGGACATGGTCGAGCTGTGGCCGCCGGAGGGGGCGAAGGAGTCGTTCCCCTACGTCGACCTCGCCTGGGCCGGCCGCTGGCCGAGCGAGGAGGTATGGAAAGCGCGCAAGCGCGCGTAGCCGACGAGGAGTCACCGAGAGCCGGACTCCGGGCATACCAGATAGGTACTCAGGTACCAATGGCATGCAGCTGAAAGGACTATCCCGCGCTTCGGTCTGTACACTCCGCCGGCGTGTGGCGCGTCCCAGCGCGCCCTGAAGCGAGGCCCAACTTAAGAGCCGCCGCCCCAGCGGCAGGCGCCGTCGGCATCTGTGGCCCTCCCAGCGGCCCCGCTCAGCCGAGCGATCACGTCGCAACCCCAGCGCGACGTCCGAGGTTCTGCGGCCCAGCACTCACCTCGCGCCAGGAGCGCCTGCCCGGTGGCCGTCCCGCTGCCCACCGCTCTGGCGTTTGTGCCCGCTCGCCAGGGACCGCGGAGATAGGAGGCAAAACAAGGTGCCCATCGCCGTGCCCGATGGACGACCAGGACCGCCGACATCGCTACCCGCAGCGTCGCCCTCGCGGACGTCGCGACGCGACGCGTCGCGACGATGGCCGCGCGTCGTCGTCGCAGCGACATCGATGGCGCTGCTGCTACCCATCGTCGGCGGCCAGCCCGCGCCGGTCGCGGCAGCCTCGTGTACCGGCTGGAAGAGCATCGTCAATCCACCCACGTTGATCCGTGTCGGCCGATCCGACGGAACCGTCGACGTAGTCGACTTCCGGCGCTATGTCGGTGTGGTCATGGCCAAGGAGTGGCCGTCGTATTTGCCCAAGGCCGCCCTCCAGGCAGGCGCCGTTGCCGTCAAGCAGTACGGCTGGTATCACGCGCTGGCGGGAAATCATCGCAGCGGTTTCGTCAACGGCAACGGTAAGTGCTACGACGTCGTCGACACCACCCGCGACCAGCTCTACAAGCCCGAGCAGGTGCGCGTGGCGCGCAGCATCTGGCGCGCCGTCGACCGTACGTGGGGGCTGAGCCTGCGCAAGAACGGTCGGTTCTTCATGACCGGCTACCGAGCCGGACTGGACGTCAAGTGTGGCGCCGATGCCGACGGCTGGAAGCTATACGCGCGCAGCGTCATCGACTGCGCGCAGCGCGGCCTGTCGCGCAAGGAGATCCAGCTCCGGTACTACGCACCCGGCGTGACGTTCCACTGGGTGGGCGGTAGCGACGCCAGCGCAACGCCAAAGCCGACACCCAAACCGACCTTGAAGCCGAAGCCCAACGCCCTGCCCAAGCCGACGCCGAAACCGACGCCCGAGCCAAAGCCCAGGGCAACCCCCAAACCGACGCCCAAGCCGACGCCTAAGCCGACACCCACGCCGACCCCCGCCCCGCTGGCGGAGGTGATCGAGAAGGGCGACGTCCTCGGCGAGTGGCTGTGGTCGCTCGAAGCGGCGGCGTTGACGGAGTTCGACGAGCCGCTCGCTCCGGCGACCGACGAGTTCGGCACGCTGAGCGCACCGGCCTGGGGACGTCCGGTCGCCCGACTGGAACCGGCGGCCGCGCTGCTCGCGCTCGGCTGAGC
>JALYGJ010000004.1 GCA_030777155.1 Chloroflexota bacterium
CGTCGACATGGAGGTCGAGCTGATCACCCCCATCGCGCTCGAGACCGGCCAGCGCTTCGCCATCCGCGAGGGCGGTCACACCGTCGGTGCCGGCGCGATCACCGAGATCCGGGAGTAGGCGATGGCCAAGGTCGAGAATCGGCCGGTGATCCAGCTCGCCTGCACCGAGTGCAAGCAGCGCACGTACACCACCGAGAAGAACAAGAAGAACGATCCCAACCGCCTCGAGCTGCGCAAGTTCTGCCCACGTTGCCGTAGGCACACGCAGCATCGCGAGGCAAAATAGGGATCAGCGATGCGGCATAGGCGCGTAGCTCAATTGGTAGAGCTCTGGTCTCCAAAACCAGTGGTTGTCGGTTCGAGTCCGGCCGCGCCTGCCACCTCCGACCGCTGAGGTAGATCAGTGAATCCGTTCCGCCGCCTCCGCCGCTTCATCCAGGAGGCGACGTCCGAGCTGAAGAAGGTCACCTGGCCGACGCCGCAGCAGACATGGCGCCTGACGGTGCTCGTCTTCGTCATCAGCGGCATCGTCGGCGCGTACATCGCCGCCTTCGACATCGCCTTCACCTGGATCGTTTCGCGCGTGGCGTCGCTGTGATGGCCGAGCTCGACACGCAGGCGCCGGCGCGCGCCCCCGACAAGCGCTGGTACGTCATCCACACCTACTCCGGCTACGAGAAGAAGGTCAAGACGAACCTCGAGCACCGGATCGAGTCGATGGGCATGGAGGACAAGATCTTCCAGGTGCTCGTGCCGGAGGAGGACGAGATCGAGATCCGCGGCGGGCAGCGGGTGACCGTCCAGAAGAAGGTCTACCCCGGTTACGTGCTCGTCGAGATGATCCTCGACCCCGAATCGTGGTTCGTAGTGCGCAACACGCCGGGTGTGACCAGCTTCGTCGGTGGCGGCAACATCCCGGGCAGCCGCAACGAGCCGGTACCGCTCGAGGAGCACGAGGTCAAGCAGATCCTGCGCCAGATGGGCGTCGAGACGCCGAAGTACCGCGTCGCCTTCCAGAAGGGCCAGAGCGTGCGCGTGACCGACGGTCCGTTCGCCGAGTTCATCGGCACCGTCGACGAGGTCAACCCCGAGCGCAACAAGCTGAAGGTGCTGGTCAGCATCTTCGGCCGCGAGACGCCTGTGGAACTCGACTTCTTGCAGGTAGAGAAACTGTGATAAGCGCCCGGACGGCCGATGCGTGCGTTGTCGGCTGTGGTCGCTCGCTCACGCACGAGAGTGCGCGCGCTCGCGTGCTCGCCGACGCCTTCGCCTCGGCGCGCCAGATCGCAGCTCGCTCTCGGCCGCTGTCCTAGAAAGGACCCCAATGGCCAAGAAGATCCGCACCGTGGTCACACTTCAGCTGCCTGCCGGTAAGGCGACGCCTGCGCCGCCGGTGGGCACCGCGCTGGGCCCGCATGGCATCAACATCGTCGAGTTCTGCAAGAGCTACAACGAGAGGACGGCAGCGCAGGCCGGCCAGGTCATCCCGGCGCAGATCACCGTCTTCGAGGACCGCAGTTTCACGTTCGTGCTCAAGACGCCGCCCGCGGCCGACCTGCTGCGCAAGGCCGCCGGGGTCGAGAAGGGCTCCGCGACGACCGGGCGTGAGCCGGTCGGCACGGTGACGCGCAGCCAGATCCGCGAGATCGCCGAGGTCAAGATGGCCGATCTCAACGCGGACGACATCGAGGCTGCGTCGCGCATCGTCGAGGGCACCGCCCGTTCGATGGGCATCGAGGTCGTAGCCTGAGCCGGTAGCGCCGGCAACGCACACCCCGCGTCGAAGAGGGGAGGCGGCGGGTCGGACCCCGCGGCCGCCAGGAAGGAGCAAACGGAATGGTCGATCGAGGCAAGAAGTATCAGCAGGTGGCGCAGCTCGTTGACCGCACTCGCGCCTACCCGCCGGCCGAAGCGATCGAGCTGCTCAAGCGGACGAGCTACGCCGGCTTCGACGCGACCGCCGAGGCGCACCTCCGGCTGGGTGTAGATCCACGGCATGCCGACCAGATGGTGCGCGGCACGGTCGTCCTGCCGCACGGTACCGGGCGTCGCGTCCGGGTCATCGTCTTTGCCCAGGCCGACAAGGCGCAGGAGGCGCTGCGCGCCGGCGCCGACGAGGTGGGCGGCGATGATCTGGTAAAGCGCATAGAGGCCGGCTGGCTCGACTTTGACGTCGCTCTGGCCACTCCGGACATGATGGGGATGGTCGGCAAGCTCGGTCGCATCCTGGGCCGGCGGGGGCTGATGCCCAATCCCAAGTCGGGCACGATCACCTTCGATCTCGAGCGCGCCGTCCGTGAGGTCAAGGCCGGTCGAGTCGAGTTCAAAGTGGACAAGAGCGGTATCATCCACGTTCCCTTCGGCAAGATCAGCTTCACGCCGGAACAGCTGGTCGAGAACCTTGCCGTGCTGGTCGACGCGGTCAACCGCGCCCGCCCCAGCGCTGCCAAGGGCCAGTACATCAGGAACCTGACGGTCTCCTCGACGATGGGTCCCGGCATCCGCGTCGAGGTGCCGGCATTGCTCGCCCAGGCGGCCGCCGCCTGAGCAGGCACGGCGACCGAGAGGCTGCCGTCACCACCAATATCGTTCCGCCGCAGACAGCGCTGCGTCCCCACAGGGACTGAAATCGTCGCTTCCCGCGTCTGACCGGGCGCGACGGGCACGCCGAGGCAGGGTTACGCGTCACGGGCCTCCGCCCACGAACGCTGCAGTCGCTGCGACCCGAACCCGCGCGGAACAACCACCGCACGGGCGTCTGGCGCGCCGGGCGTTCGTACAGCAAAGGAGGTCGCATGCCAACCGAGGCGAAGAAGGCCACGGTGGCCGAACTGACAGCCGAGCTCGCGCAGGGCGGCGCCGCGATCGTCGCCGACTATCGAGGCCTCTCGGTAGCCGACCTGACCGCCATCCGGCGCAACCTGCGCGCCCAGGGCATCCGCTACCGCGTGGTCAAGAACCGGCTCGCCCGCATCGCCGCCCGCGAGGCCGGCCGCAGCGAGCTGACCGAGCTCCTCGACGGCCCAACTGGCCTTGCCATGGGTGGCGATGACGAGGTAGTGCTCGCGCGCACCTTCCTCGACGCCGTCCGGCCCTACCGCGTCGTCGTCGTCCGCGGCGGCATCATCGGCGAGCGCCGCATCGACGGCGAATCCGTAACCCGGCTCGCCTCGCTACCGCCGCGCGGCGTGCTGCTCGCCCAACTGGCCGGTGGCATCGCCTCGCCGCTGAGCGGGCTGGCCTCGGTCATCTCGGCGCCGCTGCGCAATCTCGGTTACGCACTCCAGCAAGTTCACGCCCAGAAGGCCGAGCAGGCCTGACAGTCACGAAGGGAGAAACGAGCAAAATGGCCGCCAACCTGACCCAGGAGCAGATTCTCGAGGCGATCGACGGCATGACGGTCCTCGAGTTGTCCGAGTTCATCAAGAAGTTCGAGCAGCGCTACGGCGTGACGGCCGCCGCACCCGCCGCGGTCGCCGCCGCGCCCGCCGGCGGGGCGCCGGCCGAAGCAGCCCCGGTCGAGGAGCAGACGGAGTTCAGCGCGGTGCTGACCGAGGTCGGTCCCAACAAGATCCCCGTCATCAAGGTCGTGCGTGAGCTGACCGGCCTCGGCCTGAAGGAGGCCAAGGACCTCGTCGACGCCGCCCCCAAGGCTGTCAAGGAGGGCGTGAGCCGCGAGGAGGCGGACAAGATCAAGGCTGCGCTCGAGGAGCAGGGCGCCAAGGTCGAGATCAAGTAGGGCGAGTTGCGGCAGGTCGCTCCGGGCGCCTCGGCCGGCGGTCTGTTCGCGTCCGCAGGCAGCCGCCGCGCCGGCGCGCCTGCCTCCGAATCGACCCTCCCACCCCCTGCTCGGTAGTCAATAGACGGTGAGCGGCGCGACTACTGCCGACGACCGACCGCCGGGTCGCCTCGCGCCGCCCACGCCGCGCGTGGCGGTGGTCATCGCCGCGGCCATCGTTGTCGGCGTCGTTCTCTACCTTGGCCGCAGTGCGCTCGTTCCGTTCGTCGCCGGCGCGCTGCTGATCTACCTGCTCGATCCCGCGGTTGGGCTGGTGGCACGGCTGCGCATCGGCCGCTGGCGCGTTCCGCGAGGGCTGGCCGTTCTCATCGTCTACGTCATCACCTTCGTGGTCGTCGTCGAGGGGCTCGCACTGCTCCTCGGCCCGCTCGTGGCGCAGCTGGTCGACTACGTGCGCGACCTGCCGCGACTCACCGCAGCGCTGGAAGACGCGCTCGGTCGTCTGTCGCAGATCTACCGTTCGCTCGAGCTGCCGCCGACCATCCGCGAATTCATCGACGGCCTGATCGGCGGTCTGCTCGGCGGCGCCGGCGAGATCGATTTCGGCACCCTGCTGCCGCTGGCGCGGGCGATCCTCGGCACGGCGGCCGGGTTCTTCGGCTTCCTGATCGTGCCGATCTGGGCCTTCTACCTGCTGCGCGACCGCGCCGGCCTCACCGCCCGGTTCAACGAGTCGCTGCCGCCGGAGTGGCGGGCCGACGTGTGGGCCGTCCTGGGCATCATCGAGCGCGTCGTTGGCCGCTGGATCCGCGCGCAGATCGTGCTCGGGCTGATCATCGGCGTGGCGACGTACGCCGGGCTGCTCCTGCTGAGCGCGTTCGTCGACCCGCGCTTCGGCCAGTTCGCCGTGCTACTCGCCGTCATCGCCGGGCTGCTCGAGCTGCTGCCGATCATCGGGCCCATCCTGGCCATGGTGCCGACGCTCCTCCTCGCCCTCACCACCGCCGACCCCGTTGCATCGCTGGTTGCCGTGCTCGTGCTCTACGTCGGCATCCAGCAGGTCGAGAACGCCGTCCTGGTGCCCAAGATCCAGGGTGACGCGGTCGAGCTGCATCCATCGGTCGTGATCTTCGTGCTGATCGTCGGCGCGGCGATCGCCGGGCTCTCCGGCGCGATCCTGGCAGTCCCGATAACCGCCGCCGCCCGCGGCGTCTACGGCTACCTCTTCCGGCGCGCGTCAGGCGAGCCGCCGCCGGCAGCAGCGCCAGGTGTGCGGATCGGACCGCCGGCGCGGACCACGCCGCCCGCGACTGACAACGACGCGCCGCCACCGGAACCGCGCCCAACGTCACCGACGGGCGACCGTCGTCGCGGACGCGGTCGCGCGCGGCGGACCAGCGAAGGGACGGCGGGCAGGGGCATTTGACGCGGGCGGCGTCCAGAGGTACTATGCGCGTTCGGTGAGCGCGGCTTCCTCATGTCCCCATTTCCGTCGACGGGTGCCCCTGCCCGTTTTCTGTTGCCTGCTTGAATCCCACTCCCGCTAGGAGCGCTTGATGCTGTCTGTCACAGAGCCGTCCCGGCGTGCCTCGCTGTCGGCCGAGCCGCGCAAGAGCTACGCCCGGATCCCCGAGGTCCTGCCCATCCCGAACCTGATCGAGCTGCAGCTGCAGTCGTTCAACTGGTTCATCGAGCATGGGCTGCGCGAGCTCTTCGACGAGATCAGCCCGATCCAGGACTTCACCGGCCGCGTGATGGAGCTGCGCTTCAAGGACTACGAGTTCGAGGCGCCCAAGTGGTCGGAGCTCGAGTGCCGGACGCGCGATCTGACCTTCTCGAAGCCACTCTATGTCTGGGTTGAGCTGCTCATCAAGGAGACCGGCGAGATCCAGAGCCAGCGCGTGTACATGGGCGACTTCCCCTACATGACCGACCAGGGGACGTTCATCATCAACGGCGCCGAACGCGTCGTGGTCAGCCAGCTGGTCCGCTCGCCGGGCGTCTACTACACCTCCGTGCCCGACCCGGCAACCGGCCGCGAGCTGTACAACGCGAAGGTCATCCCCAACCGCGGCGCCTGGCTCGAGTTCGAGACGGCCGCCCGCGGCCAGCTCTATGTCAAGGTCGACCGCAAGCGCAAGCTCGAGGCGACCAAGCTGCTGCGCGCCGTCGGCTACGAGTCGAACGACGAGATGATGGCGCTGTTCGGGCCGATCGATACCGGCGAGCAGCAGTATATCGCGGCGACGCTCGAGCGAGACAACACCAACACCCGCCAGGAAGCGCTGATCGAGGTCTACAAGAAGCTGCGCCCGGGCGATCCACCCACCGGCGACAACGCTGAGAAGCTGGTCGAGAGCCTCTTCTTCAACTTCCGCCGCTACGACCTCGGCCGTGTCGGTCGCTACAAGCTGAACAAGAAGCTCTCGCCGGTCGCCGAGCGGATGGGCATCACGCTGTCCACCGAGCGGACGATCAGCAAGGGCGACATCGCTGCCATCGTCGGCCACCTGATCGAGCGCAACGCCGGCAGCGGCCGCTCGGACGACATCGACCACCTGGGCAACCGCCGCATCCGCGCCAACGGCGAGCTGATCCAGAACGCCTTCCGCGTCGGCCTGCTGCGCATGGAACGGGTCGTCCGTGAGCGGATGTCGATCCAGGAGGCGGACAAGGCGACGCCGAACGCGCTAATCAACATCCGACCGGTGGTGGCCGCGATGAAGGAGTTCTTCGGCGGCAGCCAGCTGAGCCAGTTCATGGACCAGACGAATCCGCTGGCCGAGCTGACGAGCAAGCGCCGCCTGTCGGCGCTCGGCCCGGGCGGCCTGTCGCGCGAGCGTGCCGGCTTCGATGTCCGTGACGTTCACCACAGCCACTACGGCCGCATCTGCCCGATCGAGACACCCGAAGGCCCGAACATCGGCCTGATCGGCTCGCTCGCCACGTATGGCCGGATCAACGAGTACGGCTTCATCGAGACGCCCTATCGCCGCGTCAAGCGAACCGTCAGCTGGGACGACCCGGGTGCGACGCGCGAGATCGCCGACGTCGACCTCGCCACCAAGTCGGGCACGATCGTGCTGCGCAGGGGCGAGCAGCTGAGGCCCGATGCCATCGCCGAGCTCAAGAAGCAGAAGGCAACCGCCTTCCCCATCCGGCCGCGCGTGACCGATGAGATCGTCTACCTCGACGCCGACGAGGAAGAGGAGCACCACGTCGCGCAGGCCAACGCCCAGCTCGACGAGAACGGCTACTTCGTCGAGGAGCGCATCCCGGCCCGCTACCGCGACAGCTTCCCCGAGGCGCGGCCGAACCAGATCGAGTACATGGACGTCAGTCCCAAGCAGGTGGTCTCAGTTGCCACGGCGCTGATCCCGTTCCTCGAGCACGACGACGCCAACCGCGCGCTGATGGGCTCGAACATGCAGCGCCAGGCCGTGCCGCTGCTCGAGCCGGAGGCACCCATCGTGGGCACCGGCATGGAGGCGCGCGCCGCGCTCGACTCGGGTCAGGTGATGGTCTGCCGCCGGCGCGGCGTCGTGACCAGCGTCACCGCCGAGCGCATCCAGGTCGAGACCGACTCGGGCGAGCTCGACGAGTACCGCCTCGAGAAGTTCGTCCGCTCCAACCAGGGCACGTGCATCAACCAGCGCCCGATCGTGCAGGTCGGCGACCGCGTCGAAGACGGCCAGCCGATCGCCGACAGCAGCTCGACCGACCGTGGCGAGCTCGCCCTTGGCCGCAACATCCTCGTTGCCTTCATGAGCTGGGAGGGCGGTAACTACGAGGACGCGATCGTGCTCAGCGATCGTCTCGTACGAGAGGACCTCTACACCAGCATCCACATCGAGAAGCACGAGATCGAATCGCGCGACACCAAGCTCGGGCCGGAGGAGATCACGCGCGACATCCCCAACGTCGGCGAGGAGTCGCTCAAGGACCTCGACGAGGACGGCATCGTCTACATCGGCGCCGAGGTCCAGCCGGGCGACATCCTGGTCGGCAAGATCACGCCGAAGGGCGAGACCGAGCTGACCGCCGAGGAGCGCCTGCTGCGCGCGATCTTTGGCGAGAAGGCACGCGAGGTGAAGGACTCCAGCCTGCGCCTGCCCCACGGCGAGCGCGGCAAGGTGGTCGACGTGCGCGAGTTCAGCCGCGACCGTGGCGACGAGCTGCTGCCTGGCGTGAATCGGCTGATCCGGGTCAGCGTGGCCGCCAAGCGCAAGATCTCGGTCGGCGACAAGATGGCCGGTCGACACGGCAACAAGGGCGTGGTGGCCAAGATCCTGCCCCAGGAGGACATGCCCTTCCTGCCCGACGGCACGCCGGTCGACATCATCCTCAACCCGCTCGGCGTGCCGAGCCGGATGAACATCGGCCAGATCCTCGAAACCCACCTCGGCTGGGCGCTCATGCGCCAGGGCGAGCAGGACGGCGGTGGCGCCTCCGTCAAGGCGGCGACGGCCGTCTTCGACGGTGCCAGCGAGGAGGAGATCCGCTCCGAGCTCGTCTCCGCCGGCCTGCCCGAGACGGGCAAGGTCGTGCTGCGCGACGGTCGCACCGGCGAGCCCTTCGATCGTGAGGTAACCGTCGGCTACATCTACATGATGAAGCTCCACCACCTTGTCGAGGACAAGATCCACGCCCGCTCGACGGGCCCGTACAGCCTTATCACGCAGCAGCCGCTGGGCGGCAAGGCGCAGTTCGGCGGTCAGCGCTTCGGCGAGATGGAGGTCTGGGCGCTCGAGGCGTACGGCGCGGCGAACATCCTGCAGGAGCTGCTGACGGTCAAGTCCGACGACGTGATGGGCCGCGTGCAGACGTACGAGGCGATCGTCAAGGGCGAGGACATCCAGCCGCCAGGCGTGCCCGAGTCATTCAAGGTGCTCATCAAGGAGCTGCAGAGCCTGGCGCTCAACGTCGAGATCCTGAACGAGAACGAAGAAGAGATTCACTTCGCCGAGGATGCCTCGGCGTACCCGCTGCCCGACCTGGGCGGTATCAACCTGGCCGGGTTCGAGGACTGACGCTGCTGCCGCCAGCGTGACTGAGGAGAACGATGCTCGAGGTCAATAACTTCAACGCCATCCGGATTTCGCTCGCCTCGCCCGAGCAGATCCGGGATTGGTCGAAGGGCGAGGTCACCAAGCCCGAAACGATCAACTACCGCACCCTCCGGCCGGAGAAGGACGGTCTGTTCGACGAGCGCATCTTCGGTCCGTCACGCGACTGGGAGTGCTACTGCGGCAAGTACAAGCGCATCCGCTACAAGGGCATCATCTGCGACAAGTGCGGCGTCGAGGTGACGCGCGCGAAGGTCCGTCGCGAGCGGATGGGCCACATCCAGCTGGCCAGCCCGGTCAGTCACATCTGGTACTTCAAGGGCACGCCGTCGCGCCTCGGCATCCTGCTCGACATCAGCCCGCGCAACCTCGAGCGCGTGCTGTACTTCGCGCTCTACATCGTGACCTGGGTCGACGAGGACGCACGCGCGCGCCTGCTCGCCCAGCTCGAGGAGGAGGCCGAGGGCCGCGGTGGGCGCGGCGGCAAGGCGCTGGCCGACCTCGAGGATCAGCTGCAGGCCGACTTCAATCGCCAGAAGGACGACCTCAACGCCGGCCTGGCGGCGTTCAAGCGCGAGCGCGAGGAGGAGCGTGCGCAGCGCACGGCTGAGCTCGTCGAGGCGCAGCAGACGACGGAGGGGGCGCTCAAGTCGCTCGGCACGACCGCCGCCGACGAGCCGGTCGTCTTCGAGCAGACGGGCGAGGTCATCGTCGCCTCCGGCGAGCACGCCGACAAGGCGGCCCAGACGCGGCTGAAGAAGGCTGCCGGGGACGAGATCGAGCGCGTGAACACCGAGATCCAGCAGCGCGAGGCGCTGGAGGAGGACAGCGTCCGCCGCCAGATCGAGGACCTGCGCCTGCAGATGGATGCCGCCGTCGAGACGGAGCGCGAGCGCCTGCGCGGTGAGGCGGAGGGCGCGCGCGAGGAGATCCGTCGCGCGCGCGACGAGATCATGCGCCTCCAGCCCGGCGTGCTCCTGCCCGAGACCGCGCTCGACGGCTGGAGCTTCCGCGATCTCGATCGCAAGTACGGCAGCGGCGTGCGCGGCGGTGCGCGCCTGTTCGGCGCCGGTATGGGCGCGGAGGCGGTGCGCGAGCTGATCAGCCGGATGGACCTCCACGACCTCTCCCAGCGGCTCCACGCCGAGGTGCGGACGACGTCCGGCCAGCGACGCAAGAAGGCGATCAAGCGGCTGCGGCTGATCGAGGCGTTCCGCCGCTCGGGCAACCAGCCCGAGTGGATGATCCTGTCGGTGCTGCCCGTCATCCCGCCCGACCTGCGGCCGATGGTCCAGCTCGACGGCGGCCGTTTCGCCACCTCCGACCTGAACGACCTGTACCGGCGGGTGATCAACCGCAACAACCGCCTGAAGCGACTGCTCGAGCTCGGTGCGCCCGAGATCATCATCCGCAACGAGAAGCGCATGCTGCAGGAGGCGTGCGACGCGCTGATCGACAACGGCCGTCGCGGGCGTGCCATCAGCGGCACCGGCAACCATCGCCTCAAGAGCCTGTCCGACATGCTCAAGGGCAAGCAGGGCCGGTTCCGCCAGAACCTGCTCGGCAAGCGCGTCGACTACTCCGGCCGGTCGGTCATCGTCGTCGGCCCCGAGCTGAAGCTGCACCAGTGCGGCCTGCCCAAGAAGATGGCCCTCGAGCTGTTCAAGCCGTTCGTCATGCGCCAGCTCGTGGAGAAGGGCTTCGCGCACAACATCAAGAGCGCCAAGCGCATCGTCGAGCGCGTCCGACCCGAGGTGTGGGACGTCCTGGAGGACGTGATCAAGGACCATCCGGTGCTGCTCAACCGCGCCCCCACGCTCCACCGGCTCGGCATCCAGGCGTTCATGCCGGTGCTCGTCGAGGGCTCGGCGATCCAGATCCACCCGCTCGTCTGCTTCGCCTTCAACGCCGACTTCGACGGCGACCAGATGGCCGTCCACGTGCCGCTTTCGCGCGCCGCGCAGGAGGAGGCACGGCGGATGATGCTGTCGACTGCGAACCTGCTCTCGCCGTCCGACGGTGGGCCGGTCGTTGCGCCGACACAGGACATGGTCCTCGGCTGCTACTACCTGACCCTCGAGCGGGAGCAGACGGCTGGGTCCGATCCGGTTGCCCGCTTCGGCGACGAGCGCGAGGCGCTGCTCGCTCACGATGTCGGGCGCATCGACACGCGCGCCAGCACCGACGAGCTGCCCCACCACCGCGTGCCACGCCTCGAGCTGCACTCGCCGATCGAGGTTGCCGTCGATACCTGGGACGCGGCGACCGGCGCGACCATCCGCCGGCCGGTGCGTACGACGATCGGGCGCGTGCTGTTCAACCAGGTCCTGCCCGACCGCCTGCGCTTCGTCAACACGCCGATGACCCGGACGGCGCTGCGCGAGCTGGTCAGCGAGTGCTACCGGCTGCTCGGCCCCATCGAGACGGCGCACCTGGTAGACGGCATCAAGCAGATCGGCTTCCACTACGCCACACGTGGCGGCATGACGATCGCCGTCGGCGACATCACCATCCCGCCCCAGAAGCAGGCGCTGCTGCGCGCGGCCGATGTGCAGGTCGAGGATATCGACCGCCAGTACCAGCGCGGCCTGATCACGGAGGACGAGCGCTACGAGAAGGTCGTCCACATCTGGAAGGAGACCACCCAGCAGATCAGCGACCGGATGATGGACGCGCTCGACCCGACCGGCGCGGTGACCATGATGACCACGTCCGGTGCCCGCGGCAACAAGGGCAACATCGGCCAGCTGGGCGGCATGCGCGGCCTGATGGCCGACCCGACCGGCCGGATCATCGACGTGCCCGTGCGCAGCAACTTCCGCGAAGGCATGAGCGTGCTCGAGTACTTCATCTCGACGCACGGCGCGCGCAAGGGCCTCGCTGACACGGCCCTGCGCACGGCCGACTCGGGCTACCTGACTCGGCGGTTGGTCGACGTCGCACAGGACGTGATCACCCGCGAGGACGACTGCGGCACGGAGGAGGGCACCTGGCTGACGCGGCGCGAGACCGACGAGTTCGCGGCCAACGAAGAAGGCGCCTTCCGGCGCCGGTTGGTCGGTCGCCTCGCCGCCGGGCCCGTTCTCGACCCGAAGGCCAAGCGACGCGCGGACCCGATCGTCGACCGCAACGTCGAGATCACCGAGGCGATGGCGCTCCGCATCGACGAGGCCGGAATCGACGAGGTGCTCGTCCGCTCACCGCTGACCTGCCAGAGTCGCCACGGCGTCTGCCGTGCCTGTTACGGCCGCGACCTCGCCACCGGCCGGCTGGTCGGAATCGGTGAGGCGGTGGGCATCATCGCCGCCCAGTCGATCGGCGAGCCGGGCACGCAGCTGACGATGCGCACGTTCCACACCGGCGGCGTGGCCGGTCTCGACATCACCGCCGGCCTGCCGCGCGTGGAAGAGCTGTTCGAGGCGCGCATGCCGAAGGGCAAGGCCGAGATCAGCCACATCGACGGTGTCGTCGAGATCATCCAGGGCGAGAACGGCGCGCGGCGCGTCAAGGTCACCAGTCGCGAGGAGTTCGATACGCCGCTGCGCATCACCAGCAACCACGAGCTGCTCGTCGCCGAGGGCGATGTCGTCGAGGCCAACCAGCTCGTCGCTCGCCTCGAGCGTGACGGCCAGACCGAGGAGGTCCGCGCGCCCGAGCGGGGCACGATGGTCGGCGCCGACGACGGGTTGCGCGTGCGCAGCGAGGATGTCGTCGAGCGCGAGTACGCCATCCCGCACAACGCCAAGCTGCTCGTCGAGAACGGCCAGCCGGTGCGCGCCGGCGACCCGATCACCGACGGCCCGATCAATCCGCAGGAGTATCTCGAAACGCGCGGCCGCGATGCCGTCCAGCGTTACCTCGTCAAGGAGGTCCAGCGCGTGTATCGCAGCCAGGGCGTGACGATCAACGACAAGCACATCGAGATCATCGTTCGCCAGATGCTGCGCAAGGTGCGTATCGACCAGCCGGGCGACACCGAGCAGTTGCCCTTCGAGCTCGTCGATCGCTTCGAGTTCGAAGAGATCAACAACCGCGTGCTGGCCGAGGGTGGCGAGCCGGCTACCGCCGAGACCGTCCTGCTCGGCGTGACCAAGGCATCGCTCAACACCAGCAGCTTCCTCGCTGCCGCCTCCTTCCAGGAGACGACGCGCGTCCTGACCGAGGCCGCCATCAATGGCGCCAAGGACCAGCTGCTCGGGCTCAAGGAGAACGTGATCATCGGCAAGCTGATCCCGGCCGGCACGGGCGCACCGCAGAACCTTGCCGCGGCCAGGGAAGCCGCTCGTCGCGCTGCCGCCGAGGCGCTCGCCGGCGGCGAGCTGCCCGAGGGCTTCGGCGAGGAGGAGATCAACGTCTTCCTAGCCGAGGCGGAGGCTGCTGCCGCCGCCGGCGCGACTCCCGAAGTCGAGGCTGCCCGCGAGCTCGCGGCCAACCCGTTCCTCGCCCAGCCCGGCGCGGACGACGGCGCCGGCGACGAGGACAGGGTCAACCCGTTCCTCGAGGGTCGCCCTATGCCAGCGGCCGAGGGAGTCGACGAGGAGGACGACGACCTGGGCGAGGACGATCTGGCCGACGAGGAGACCTCGGCCGGGTAAGAACCTCGATCCGCCCGGCGGCCGGTCCAGCTGGCCGGCCGCAGGTCCAGAATCGACAGCAGCGCCTGCTTTTGTTACACTCCTCGATCGTGGCCTGTAGGCCACCGTCGTGTCCCGATCGGGCCGGCCGGCGAACGCCGACCGCGTTGACCGTCGGGCCCTATTCGCAGCAGAGATAACCCCATCGCGCGTGCGCCTGCCGGAGGCGCGCCCGAGCAGCAGACAGGAGTCACCGTTCGTGCCGACCATCAACCAGCTCGTGCGCAAGGGCCGCAAGCCGGCCCTCAAGAAGGTCAAGTCACCGGCCATGCGCAAGAACTGGAACAGCCTTCGCCAGCGCGTGGAGCCGATTCCGGGCGCGCCGCAGAAGCGCGGCGTCTGCCTGCAGGTACGCACGATGACGCCGAAGAAGCCCAACTCGGCGCTGCGCAAGATCGCCCGCGTGCGCCTGTCGAACCAGCAGGAGGTGACGGCGTACATCCCGGGCATCGGCCACAACCTGCAGGAGCACTCGGTCGTGCTCGTCCGCGGCGGCCGCGTGCGTGACCTGCCGTCGGTCAAGTACCACATCGTTCGCGGCACGCTCGACGCTGCCGGCGTTCGTGACCGCAAGCAGGGCCGCTCGCTCTACGGCGCCAAGAAGCCCAAGTAGGTAAGCGATGCCGCGCCGCGTCCAAACCCCGCGCAAGGCTAAGTACGCGCCCGTCCTGACGCGCACCACCGATCGCTTCGTGGTCAAGCTGATGAAGGACGGCAAGAAGGGGCTGGCCGAGCGGATCCTGCGCCAGGCGCTCGCGCGCGCCGAGGCAGCCGCGCGCCGGCCCGGCCTCGAGGTCCTCGATGCCGCCCTGCGCAACGCGACGCCGATCATCGAGGTCAAGCCGCGGCGCGTGGGTGGCGCGACCTACCAGGTGCCGGTGGAGATCCGCGGGGACCGGCGCATGTCGCTTGGCGTGCGCTGGCTCGTCCAGGCGGCGCGCAAGCGGCAGGGGAAGTCGATGAGCGAGAAGCTCGCCTACGAGCTGGTCGACGCGATGAACGGTCTGGGCGCTGCGGTCAAGCGGCGCGAGGACACGCACAAGATGGCTGACGCCAACAAGGCCTTCAGCCACTTCAAGTGGTAGCCCGAAGGCAATTCAGGAACTAACGCAGTGGCTCGCCAGTACCCCCTCGCCCGCACGCGCAACATCGGCATCATCGCCCACATCGACGCGGGCAAGACGACCGTCACCGAACGCATCCTCTTCTACACCAAGAAGATCTACAAGATCGGCGAGGTGCACGAGGGCGCAGCGACGATGGACTGGATGCCCCAGGAGCAGGAGCGCGGCATCACCATCACCGCTGCCGCGACGACCTGCTTCTGGGGCGACCATCGCATCAATATCATCGATACGCCCGGGCACGTGGATTTCACCGTCGAGGTTGAGCGCAGCCTGCGCGTGCTCGATGGTGCGGTCGTCGTCTTCGACGGCGTCGCCGGCGTGGAGCCGCAGTCGGAGACCGTCTGGCGCCAGGCCGACCGCTACCGCGTGCCGCGCTTCTGCTTCATCAACAAGCTCGACCGGACCGGCGCCGACTTCTGGCGGGGCATCGATTCGATCAAGGAGCGACTGGGCGCCAACGCCGTGCCGGTCCAGGTTCCGATCGGCGCTGAGGATCGCTTCCGCGGCGTGATCGACCTGATCAACATGAAGGCGATCACGTACGGCAACGACATGGGCGATCGGATCGTCATCGGCGAGATCCCGGCCGAGCTGGCCGACGAGGCCAACCGCCACCGGCAGGTGTTGATCGAGGCCGTCGCCGAGATGGACGACGAGCTGACGCACAAGTACCTCGAGGGCGAGGAGCTGACGGCCGACGAGATTCGGCGTGGCCTGCGCCTGGGCACGCTCCAGAACCGGATCGTGCCCGTGCTGACCGGCTCGGCCCTCAAGAACAAGGGCATCCAGCCGATGCTCGACGCCGTCATCGACTACCTGCCCTCGCCGCTCGACGTGCCGCCGGTGATCGGCCAGGACCCGCGCAGCGGCGCCGACCTGCTGCGCACCGTCGACGACCGCGAGCCGTTCAGCGCGCTCGCCTTCAAGATCGCCGCCGACCCGTTCGTCGGCAAGCTCGCCTTCTTCCGCGTCTACTCGGGCACGCTGAAGTCGGGCTCGTATGTGCTCAACGCGACCAAGGGTCGCAAGGAGCGCATCGGGCGCATCCTGCAGATGCATGCCAACCACCGTGAGGAGATCGAGGAGGTCTACGCCGGGGACATCGCCGCCGCCGTCGGGCTGAAGGAGACCTTCACCGGCGACACGCTGTGCGACCCAGATCACCCGGTCATCCTCGAATCGATGTCCTTCCCGGAGCCGGTCATCGAGGTCAAGATCGAGCCGAAGACGAAGGCCGACCAGGATAAGCTGGCCATCGCCCTCCAGCGCCTGGCCGAGGAGGACCCCACCTTCCGCGTCAAGACCGATCCCGAGACGGCCGAGACGCTGATCGCCGGCATGGGTGAGCTGCACCTCGACGTGCTGGTCGACCGGATGGTGCGCGAGTTCCGCGTGGCGGCGAACGTGGGCAAGCCGCAGGTGTCGTATCGCGAGACGATCCGCCGCCCGGCCGACGGCAACGGTCGCTTCGTCCGCCAGACGGGCGGTCGCGGGCAGTACGGTCACGCGATCATCAGGCTCGAGCCGCTCGAGAAGGGCGGCGGCTACGAGTTCGTTGACAAGATCGTCGGCGGCGCCATCCCGCGCGAATACATCAAGGCAGTCGACGCCGGCATCCGCGAGGCGCTCGAGACGGGGATCTTTGCCGGCTTCCCGGTCGTCGACGTCCGCGCCACACTCCACGACGGCTCGTACCACGAGGTCGACTCGAGCGAGATGGCCTTCAAGATCGCCGGCTCGATGGCCGTCAAGGACGCCTTCGACAAGGCCGATCCCACGATCCTCGAGCCGATCATGCGCGTCGAGGTCATCATGCCCGAGGAGTTCATGGGTGACGTCATCGGCGACCTGAACAGCCGGCGCGGGCAGATCGAGGGCATGGAGACGCGCGGCTACGGCGAGGGACACCGCACCCAGGTCGTGCGCGCGTTCGTGCCACTGGCCCAGATGTTCGGCTACGCAACCGACCTGCGCAGCATGACCCAGGGCCGCGCAACGTACTCGATGGAGTTCTCGCACTACGCCGAGGTGCCGTCGAGCATCGCCAGCGAGCTCGCCCAGAAGTCGAAGGTCTAGCGGCCAACAAGCGAGGAGAGGAACCAGAGACGAGATGGCCAAGAAGAAGTTCGAGCGCACCAAGCCGCACGTCAACATCGGCACCATCGGCCACATCGACCACGGCAAGACCAGCCTGACCGCGGCGATCACCAAGTACCTCGCGCTCAAGGGC
>JALYGJ010000005.1 GCA_030777155.1 Chloroflexota bacterium
GCCCACAACCCCACGCGACGGCAGCGTTCCGCGCCGCTCCGGGGACCAACGTACCGCCGTCCTTACCCCTACGGGTCGATGTTGGGGCATGCCTCGTCCCTGCTTCCATCGACCGAGCGCGAAACAAGACGCGTGACGAAGGCCGCTCGCGAGCGTCGGCCATCGTTTCCCGAGGGGCAAAGGAGAACCGGACGAGATGGATCAGACCCTTCCCAAGAGCCCGCGGCCCCGGCTGCTGGGCATGGCCGCCGCCGGCCTGGCAGTCGTCGCAATTGGCGCCGGCATGATGTCACTGGCCGCCTTCACCGACAGCGCGGACGTCGATGGCAACAGCTTCACGACGGGTACGGTGGACATCAGCACCAGCCCGACTACCGCACTGTTCACTGTCCCGACGATGATGCCGGGCGACGCGAGCTACGGTGAGCTGACCGTCTCGAACTCGGGTACCGCCTCGCTGCGCTACACGATGTCGACGGCTGCTACTAACGCGGACAGCAAGAACCTGCGTGATCAGCTCCGGCTCGAGGTCCGCCAGAAGGCGACCGGCACCTGCTCGGCCGATTTCACCGGAACGCCCGTTGTCAATGAAGTAGCTCTTCAGGGCGCAGCGATCAGCAGCGCGCGGACAGTGGCGGTCAGTGGCAGCGAGACGCTGTGCTTCAAGGTCAGCCTCCCGTTCAGCACGGGCAACGACTACCAGGGCGCAACTACCACCGCGACCTTCACCTTCAGCGCGGAGCAGACGGCCAACCAGCCGTAACCCTCGACGATTCAGCTGTTGACGACCCGGCCCCGGCCGGGTCGTCACCGTGTCAGCCGGCCGGCTGAGTAAGAGCAAGGGAATGCTCCAAATGGCACGCACCAAGTGGCCACAGCGGTTACGCCGAGTGCTCATCGTGATCTGGGGCGCTGCGCTCGTCACGCTCGTCGGCGTCTCCGCGCTCTCGCACGTCGCGTCAGCGGCGGGGCTTCAGCTCTTCATCATCCGGGGCGGGTCGATGCAGCCGACGCTGCCCTTCGGCTCGATGATCTCCGTCGCGCCGGTCGAACCGAGCGATGTCAAAGCCGGCGACGTCGTCACGCTGCGGACGGAGAGCGGCGTGATCGTGACCCATCGCGTCCTCGACGTGGACCACGCCCCCGACGGCAGCCGGATGCTCCAGACGAAGGGTGACGCAAATTCGTCAGCCGACCCTCTCCGCTTGCCCGACAGCGCGGTCATCGGCGAGGTGCGGGCCTACTTGCCCCACCTTGGCTACCTGATGGCTTTTCTATCCACAGCGACCGGCACGATCAGCGCGCTGGCACTGGTCGGCACCCTGATGCTGGCGATCTGGTTCCTTGAAGAGCTCGAGGCGGAGCGCAGGCGCTCGGCGCTCGTTCGCGTAGCCGAGGCAGTCAAGGCTTAGCAGCGAGCATGAGGGCCTGGAGCCGCAACGCACCGCTGAAACGAGGCGTTATTGCCTCCGTCGCAACGTGCCCGGAAGTGCCCACGCGACGGCCCCCAACCGCACACGAGCCCACCCGATCGCGCTGGCTAGGGCGACTCCGCCACCGCCGCGTCGGCACGAAGCTCGCACTCGTCACGGCGACGATCGCCTGCACCGCGCTGGGCCTTGGCTCTGGCTCCATCGGCCTTGCGACAAGCATGGCACTGTTCACCGCAGGGTTCGACCTGCCGGGCAACAGCATCTCAACCGCATCCGACTGGGTTGCGCCGACCGTGAGCGGCGCGACGATCGCGCCCTCCTCCACCGGGTCAGCCGGCTTCGTTCGTCAGAGCCAGAGCTACTTCGTGTACGCAAACGTGAGCGACACCGGCACGGGCGTGGCCAGCGTAACGGCGGACGTCAGCAACATCACGACCGGCGAGACGGCCGCGGCGATGACGACGACTGGCGGCCCGTGGACAGTTGGCGGCGCGAGCTACACCTACCGCTCGGCATCGCTCGCGTCGAACGCGTCCCTGCCGGAGGGCCCAAGGAGCTATACGGTCAGCGGCGTCGACAATGCGCGGAACACGCGCGCCCACTCCTTCAGCGTGACCGTCGACAACTCGGCGCCATCGGCGGCGGCGATGATAGAACGGAGCGGAGGCGGCTCACCGGGGTTCATCCGCCACAACCAGACCTACTTCGTCTATGCCAACGTGACCGACGCGGGATCGGGTGTGGCCACGGTGACCGCTGACGTGAGCAGCATCAACAGCGGCCAGACAGCGGTCGTATTGACCGCGACCGGCGGGCCGTGGACCGTTGGCGGGCAGAGCTACAACTACCGGTCGGGATCACTCACGTCACCAAGCAACGTCACCGAGGGCGAGAGGATCTACACGGTCACGGCTAGCGATAACGTCGCCAATTCGGCGACGTCGACATTTAGCGTGATCGTCGACAAGACCAACCCGTCTGTCAGCGGTTCGGTCGTCGAGCGTACGGCGGGCGGCGGCGCGGGCTTCCTGCGCCAGGGCGACACGTACTTCGTCTACGCCAGTGCAACAGACGCACTGTCCGGTGTGGCGAGCGTGACCGCCAACGTTAGCAGCATCAGCACGGGTCAGACGGCTGTCGAACTCTCCGCGGGCGGTGGGCCATGGATCGTGAACGGCATCAGCTACAGCTACCGCTCACTCTTGATTACCGCGAATCCTTCGCTCGCCGAGGGGCCAAGTAGCTACACAGTCACCGCCACCGACAAGACCGCGAACTCGGCAAACGCGTCATTCAGCGTGACCGTCGACAACACCGCGCCGTCGGTGACTGCCTCCGTTATCGAGCGCACGACCGGCGGTGGCGCCGGCTTCCTGCGCCAGGGCCAGACCTACTTCGTCTACGCGAACGTTACGGACGCGCGATCCGGCGTCGCCAGCGTGACGGCCGACGTCAACAACATCACGACGGGCCAGACGGCGGTCCCGCTTTCAGCCACTGGTGGGCCCTGGACCGTCAATGGCGTGTCCTACAACCGTCGCTCTGCTTCCATCACCGCCAACGCTTCTCTCAGCGAGGGTGCGCGCAGCTACCTGATCAGCGCAGCGGACAACGTGGGCAATACGGTGGCGCCCTCTTTCAGCGTGATCGTTGACAACACCGCCCCCTCGACGACCCGGTCGCTCATCGAGCGCACGACCGGCGGTGGCGCCGGCTTCCTGCGCCAGGGCCAGACTTACTTCGTCTACGCGAACGTGACGGACCTTTCGTCGGGGGTGGCCGGCGTGACCGCCAACGTCAGCAACGTGACCACCGGCCAGACGGCGGTCGCGCTTTCGGCTGTCGGCGGGCCATGGGCGGTCAGCGGCGCCACTTACAACTATCGCTCTGGCTCGATCACGGCCAATGCCTCCCTGTCCGAGGGCAGCAGGAGCTACACAGTGACGGCCACGGACAACGCGACGAACTCCGCCACTCCGTCGTTCAGCGTGACGATCGACAACACCGCGCCCGCGGTCGCCTCGATCATCGCACGCACGGCCGGCGGTGCAGCCGGCTTCCTGCGGCAAGCCGACACGTACTTCGTCTACGCCAACGTCACCGACTCAGCCGCCGGCGTGGCGTCAGTAGCTGCAAATGTGAGCAACATAAGCGGCGGCCAGACGAGCGCTTCGCTCTCGGCGACAGGGGGACCGTGGAGCGTTGCCGGCGTCACTTACAACCACCGCTCCGCTTCGCTCACGGCCGACTCACCTCTCGCCGACGGCGCCAAGAGCTACACGATCACGGCGACCGACAACGTCACGAATACCGGCACCGCGTCCTTCAGCGCCACGATCGATAACACGCCGCCGGTCGTGTCCCGTTCGGTCATCGAGCGGACAACAGGCGGCGGAGCCGGTTTCGTGCGCCAGGGCCAGACCTACTTCGTCTACGCCAACGTAACCGATGCCCGGTCAGGCGTCGGCTCCGTCGGCGCCGACGTCAGCGCGTTGACCACGGGCCAGAGCGCGGCCACGCTGTCGGCGACCGGCGGCCCGTGGACGATCGGTGGGGCCACCTACAACTACCGCTCTGCATCGATAACAGCGAATGCGTCACTGCCCGAGGGCTCGACTTCGTACACGGTCAGCGCGAGCGACAACGTCTCCAATGCCTCCAGCCCGGCGCCGTTCAGCGTGACCGTCGACAACACGCAGCCGACGATCAGTGCGGGACTGGTTGCCCTCGAGAACGGACAAAACCCCGGCTACATCGGCCAGGGGATGACCTACCGGGCGTATGCCGACGCGAGCGATAACGGTGTACTGGCAACCGTGACGGCAAACGTTTCATCCGTCACCACCGGCCAGTCGTCAGTCGCGCTCAGTTCGGTGGGCGGGCCGTGGATCGTCGACGGCGTCAGCTACAGCCATCGCAGTGCGGTCGTGACGGCCAACGGCACCCTGAGCAATGGCAACTACAGCTGGTCAGTGACGGCGAGTGACCAGGCGGCAAACTCGCGGACGACCAACTTCGGCGTCATCGTTGACAACAATGCGACTGTCGCCCCAGCGAGCGGTCTCGCACTCAGTAACAGCTGTGTGGCAGGATCGGGGATCAGCCAGCGGGCGACGTCGACGGCGAACTCATCCGGTCCGGGGCTGACCGTGTCGACACCGGCCGGTCTCCAGGCGGGCGACGTGATGATCGCTCAGGTCGTCGCGCGCGCGAGCGGCACGATCAGCGCGCCCGAAGGCTGGACAGCCATTCGGGCAACAGAACTGAGCGGGACGGTGAACCAGGCGACGTTCTGGCGGCTGGCGGGCTCGAGCGAGCCGGGCAGCTACACGTTCACCACGCCTGGCACGGCGCGTAACGCCGTCGGGATTGTCGCCTACAGCGGCGTCCATGCGTCGACCCCGATCAATGCCCATAACGCCGCTGCTGGAATCGGCACGACCGCAACTGCGCCGTCAGTCACGACCACCGTCGCGAATACCCGGCTGCTGACGCTCTTTATGATCCGCCAGGTCAACGGCTCGACGCCCGACGGAATGAACGTCCTTTGGAAAGTGGCGAGCGCGGGTGGAGCGGGAGCGGCCACCGCCGACGGCTACGACCAGGTTATCGCTGCCTCAGGCGCCACCGGCAGCCGAAGCAGTAGCTGGACGGGCAGCGTCGACTGGATCGCGCATAGCATCGCGCTCCGTCCGGCCAGCTTCCCGCGCGTCCAGGTCTCGTGGACCGCAACGCCGTCCACCTTCGCGGGCGGTTATGTCCTCCAGCGCTGGCTGAGTGGTCTGCTCCAGCAGGAGTGGACGATCACTCCGCTCACGACGACCGTCTACCTCGATGATTCCGTCGCCTCCGGAACCGCCTATACCTACCGCCTGCGGGCATATGCCGGCACAACGCTCGTCTGGCTCTCGACGGAGGTCGCCGGCACTACGACGACCTCGACCTGCTGAGCGGCTCTCCCGCGCACTGACCGCGACGCGCGCCAGGCAGCGGTGCTACGCGATGAACGAACAGGCGATCGGTTCATCGCGACCGGCCGGCACTAGCGCCGACCAGGTACGGAAGTACTACTCGGCGATACCAAGTAGCGGCTATCAGCGCGTCCCTTCTCGGAATACCGTCGGACGGCGTCGGCCGGGTTGCCACGTTTCAAGGTTACACCTAGAAAGCAGGAATCGAGGACTTGTCCGATCTCCATTCGCCGCTTCTCCGCGCGGAGCGACGTACGCCGTGGACGGCGAACGAGCGTGGCCAGGCACTACCGCTGTATGCGCTCACGCTCGTGGCGGTCATCATCGCCGCTGCGCTCGTAATTGACGGCGGCGCGACGCTCGCTCGTCACCGCCAACTTCAGAACGCGGCCGATGCCGCAGCCTTCGCCGCTTCGCATCAGTTCGGCAAGGAAGGCTGCGCCGGCGCGACTGGACCACGGGCGACGATCGTAAGCAGGGCGCGCACCGTCGTACGAAGCCACCTGGGCCCCCTCGATGACGGCAATGTTTCGGTCTCGTGTCCGACCGGGTACGACAACTACGCCGTCCGCGTCGATGTCTCCGATTACGCGCAGGCTACCCTCATTCGCCTGATCAGCCCGAAGGGACTGCGCACGAGCGTGTCTGCTACGGCGGTCAACCGGCCGCTGGCGACGTCGCTCATGCACGCCGTCCTGACGCTCAATCCCGGAAGGCCGAATTGGGCGTCGAACTCGGGCTGCCCGTCGCTCGAGTTGATCGGCGCATCGCGCATTGACCTCTCGGGCTCGTTGCACGTCAACAGCTCGTGCCGAGCGAGCCAAGGCGGGGCAGCGTTCATGCGCGGTGGTGCCGGCTCCGTCACGCTCCGGCACGGCGGCATGTTCACGATCGTGGGCGAAGCAGTGGGTAACTTCAACCCGGCGCCAACGACAGGCCGGTCGCCCGTCCCTGATCCGTTTGCCAGCCTGCCGGCGCCGTCCGCCGACGGCCTGCCTGTCCGTTCCTCGGCGCGCTTTCGCATCACTGGGACGCGAATCCTGAGCCCCGGCTACTACCGCGGTGGCTGGGAAATCGACGGGACGGCGTTGCTACGGCCGGGCCTGTACTACATCGACGGCGGCGGCGTCAGCGTGAAGGGCGGCGGTTCGCTCTACTCGATCGACGCGGCAGCGACCGAGACAACGGACGCCACCTGGTCGTCGAACTGCACCCCAACCGCCTGCGGGGTACTCATTTTCAATACGGGGCAGGACTCGATGGGCGGTATCGTCGCCGCCGGCAGTCACCGCATCCGCCTGCGCGGGTACGACCCGCTCGCCGACATGCTCGCGCTCGGCCTGTCGCAGTACACCGGTATTGCGATCTGGCAGGACGCATTTCCGGCTCCGGCCGCGAACCGCGTCCAGCCGGAGATGGTGTTGAAGGGCGACAACGCTTTGGAGATCGTTGGGGGCCTCTACCTTCCCAGCGCTCGCCTGACGCTGGTGGGCAACCAAGACGGCACGTTCGCACAATTCGACACGCCGTCCGCACTCGTCGTATTCGATCTCAAGTTGCAGGGCAGCAGCGACATCAGGCTGCGCTTCGACGGCAACGCGTTTCAGCAGTACGACTATGGGCTCGCGGACTAGCGGGCGGCTGAGGAGCAGCCGACATCGGCCCGTCCTGATCAGGCGACGCTCGTCGGGCCAGGCATTGGCCGAGTTCGCGTTGGTCCTACCCATCGCCCTCGCCCTCTGCGGCGCGACGATCGACCTTGCCCGCGCGTACGGCGTCTGGGTGACCCTCGAGGGCGCGACTCGAAACGGCGCCGAAGCCGCGGCCCGCGCCACGTCGGCTACGGCGGCGGCCGCGGCAGCGCGGTCGGCGGTGTGTGCCGAGACGGCTCACTTGCCCGGATACGTCAAACAGGGGTTGTCCTGCAGCTCGCCGAGCGTTTCCGCCACATGGTCGTCGCAGCCGGCGCCCGACGGAAGCCGCGGCCTCCTCATCAGTACGACCGTCCGCACTCACCTCACGTTCACGACGGTCGTCCCGTGGCCGCTGCTCACGGCCAACGGCGCGAGCACGATAACAGCACAGATCGAGTACGAACGGTTGGGCCGGTGAGACGCAGACGGGGCTCGCACGGCCAGGCACTGACGGAGACAGCCCTCATTCTGCCTGTCTTGCTCCTGTTGACGGTTGGCGCAATCGACGCCGCCCGCGTCGTGTGGGCGGTGACCGACCTTGCTCACGCTGCGCGAGAGGGCGCGAGACTTGCGATCGTGCGCGGCGGCTCCCCGCACAATCCGTGCCCAGTGGGCCCGCCGGCGCCCCAAGCGGTCGTTCCGCCAGCGTCGGCTGGATGCCCTTATCCGTCGCCGTCCAAGCAGGCGATCGTCGACCGCACTGTCCACCACATCGTTGGCCCGCTATCCCAGCCGACCGTAACGGTCTGCTACGGCAAAGGCTGCACCGGCAACGGGGATGCAGGCAATAACGCGCCTGGAACGGAGGTCTCAGTGATTGTGTCGGGTCGGGTGGAAACGGTGATCGCCAAGTTGCTCGGCATCGGCCAATTCGAGCTGTCATCGAAGGCGACCATGACGATCAGCCGCTGATCGCGAGCGCCTGCGACCCCGATCGTCCTATGCGGACGGCGACATTCGGGGCAGTGCCGGCAGGCACCCCGGACTGGCATACCAGCGTCCCACATCACTGGAGATTGCCAGACCTTGCTGGAGTCGAACCGGCTCGCACCGACTCGCCCCGAGCCCAAAGGAATTCTGAGTCTCGTCCGCATCCGGCTGTGGCTGGCGCTGCTGACGATGGGCGTGGTCCCGCTCGCCGTGGCCAGCGCTCTTCTCTATGCCACGCTGCAGAGCCAGTCGTTCAGCCACCACGTGGGCGCGACCGCCGCGAGCGCGTCGGCGTCGGCCGATCTGGCCGCCAAGTTCGACCTCGCCGAGGGGACGCTGCGCGTACTTTCGGCGTCGGCCACGATGCGCCAGTTGGTGGCCGGGGCGGCATCTGACGAACAGCCCGGCCCGCTGCTCGCCCAGGCCGAGCGCAGCCTCCGTGAAGCGGTCGCTGTCGTCGGGGAGGGCCTGCGCGTCGTGTGGCTGGTCGATGCGGCTGACGTCGCCCTCGTCGGGCTGGAGGACTCGCGATGGCAGCCGCGCGGCCGGCCCGGCCAGGGGTTTGCCGACGAGTTGCATCGCCAGGCACGCGAGCTCGGTCCGGGGCGGCCGGTCTCGGCGGTCACCGCCGATGGCCGCCTGCTGATCGCTGCGGCGCTTCCGGCGGAGGCTGGACCGGCCGGGGTGCTGCGTTTTGAGCTGTCACTCGCGCGCATGCTGGGTGAGGCGACCGCCCGGAGCGCTGCGTCGGCGCCGGCCGTGCTCGTTGCTCCCGATGGGCAGGTGCTCGCCGCCAACGAGGCCCTCGATGCGCCGTCGGCGGCGGCAGGCGGTCCCGCCCTGCGTGACGCGCTGCCCGCGGCTGGCACGGATCGACAACGGCTGTTCGCATCGCTCGCCGGCGGCGGACAAGCGGGCGACGAGCTGGCCCGCGCCGGCTGGGTGGCCGCGGCGGGATCAGTGACCGCCCCCGGCGACATTGGCTCCTGGTCGGTTCTGGTCTTCAACCCGCTCACGGCCGCCCCTTTCCCGATCCAGCTCGTCGGGCTCGTGATGGCCCTTGGCGTCGTGCTGCTGCTGCTGACCTTCTGGATGTCGCGGCAGATCGTCCGGCCAGCCGAGGAACTCGAGAAGTCGCGCGCTGAGATCCATCGGCTGTACGAGATGGCCCGCGCCGACTCGCTGCGCGACGGGCTGACCGGCCTGGGCAACCATCGCGCCTTCCAGGAGGAGCTCGATCGCCAGCTGGAGTGGTATCGCCGCTACAAGGTCCCGCTGTCGCTGCTGCTGATCGACCTCGACGACCTCAAGCTGGTCAACGACTCAGAGGGCCACGCGGCCGGCGACGACGTCCTGCGCGAGATGGGCCGACTGATCGGCGAGATCGCACGCTATGCCGACCGCAGCTTCCGTATCGGCGGCGACGAGTTCGCGATCCTGATGCCGCATACCGACGCCGAAGGCGCGCTCCAGCTCGGCCGGCGGCTGCTCGACCGCGCCACCCAGAAGCGGGCGGTGGGGCGGCCGATCCCGTTCTCGGCCGGCATCTCAGCCTGCCCGGCGCTGGCCACGACGCGTTCGCAGCTCTACGCTCAGGCCGACGCGGCGCTTTACTGGTGCAAGAGGCACGGACGTGCGGCGGTCGACATCTTCGATCCGGTACGTGATCGCGAGGCGAGCCAGGAGGCGACCAGCGAGCTGTCGGCGCTCGTCGCGCGGGTGGCCGCCACGCAGGGGCTGCTCCACGCGGCATACCAGCCCATCGTCGACCTGTCGACCGGGCGGGTGATCGGCTTTGAGGGACTGATCCGCCCGCGGCCCGAGTCAGGCTTCTCTGATCCGAGCAGCATGTTCGCCGCGGCCGAGAGCGTCGGTCGCACCGTCGAGCTGGACCAGGCGTGCATGGAAACGGTCGTTCGTGAGGCGCGCGGACTCGCCTCCGGTCAGATTCTGAGCATCAATCTCTCGCCGCGCTTCGTCGAGGCGCCGCACTTCAGCGCCGATGCGCTGCTGACCGTCTTCGCCCGCTACGGTCTCGACCCCACGCGGGTGATCGTTGAGCTGACGGAACGCGAGAACGTCGAGGACGTGCTCCGCCTGCAGCGCAACCTCGCCGCCCTCCAGCGGGCCGGCATTCGTGTTGCCGCCGACGACGTCGGTGCTGGCAACGCCGGGCTGCGCCTGCTCACCCAGTTCCGTTTCGACATCGTCAAGATCGACCTGATGCTCGTACAGGACGGCACCGAGCGGGACTCGTCGCGCGCAGTGCTGCGCTCGCTGCGTGAGCTCGCCACCCGCTGGGGTGCCTACACGATCGCCGAGGGCCTCGAGACGGTCAGCCAGCTCCGCGCAGTGCGCGAGCTGGGCATCGCCGCCGGCCAGGGCTACCTGCTCAGCCGGCCGATGCCGACGCCGAACCTGACGCGTGTCGACCTGCGCACGATCGAGGCCGGCGGCGTGGTCCTGCAGCTTCGATCGCGCGAGAACACCAACGACATAGCGGGGCTGCCGCCATCGGCGCCGCGTCAGGCGACGCCGTCGCCGCAACCGGGAACGCCGTAGCAACGCTTCAGGAAGCGCGGCGCCGGAGCCCGCGCACGATGGCCGTCGTCTCGGCGGCGCTGACGCCCAGCCGGCCAAGCGTGTAGCGCGCCATCTCGAGCGCCACCTCGGTCTCCGCGAAGACGATCTCGCCCACGCCGTGGCGGGCGAGGAACTCGCGATCGGCTGAGCTTCGCGCACGGGCGATGATTGGCAGGCGCGGGTTGACGCGCCGCGCATGGTCGACCACCTGGCGCATCGCCAGCGGGTCGGGCAGGGCGACGACGAGGACGCTCGCCGCGGCGACGTCGGCGCGCTCTAGCACGCGCGGGTTCTCGGCATGGCCCTGCACGACGTCGACGCCGCGTTCGGCCGCCGCGCGGCAGACGCGCGGGTCGGAGTCGACCGCCCGGTAACGGAACCCGCGCGGCTCGAGGGCTTCCCCGATCAGCCGTCCGACTCGACCGAAGCCGCAGATCAGCACGAACCGGCGCCGCTCGGTGGGCACATCAACCGCGCCGGCCTGCGCGGAGGCTGGCCCGCCGGCGCCGCCGAAGCGAAGGTCGGCCGCGCGCAGGGCCACCGGCGCGGAGCGGATGAGCCCGGGTGCAATGACGATGCTCACCGCCGCGCCGGCCAGCATCAGGCTGAACATCTGCTGTCCCACGGCGCCCGCGTCCTGCCCGACGCGCGCGAGCAGGAACGAGAACTCGCCGGCCTGCGCCAGCGCCACGCCGGCCAGGATGGCCGTCCGCCGCGGGACACGCAGCAGGAACGCAAGCAGTGCCGCGACGGCGCCCTTGACGGCCACGATCAGCAGCAGCGCGGCGAGCAGCAGCGGCATCGACAGCACGACGAAGCCGGGATCGACGAGCATGCCGATGAACACGAAGAACAGCCCGGCGAAGACGTCGCGCAGGGGTCCCAGCTCACCGAGCGCCTGGTAGCTCTCCTCCGACTCGCTGACCAGCAGGCCGGCCAAGAAGGCGCCCAGGGCAAGCGACAGGCCGAACACCTGCGAGGCATAGGCCGTGCCCAGCGCCAGCGCCACGACCGTCAGCACGAAGAGCTCTCTGCTGCGCAGCAGCGACGCGTGGCGCAGCAGCCAGGGCAGGCCGAAGAAGCCGATCGGCAGCACAATGCCCATGAACAGCACCGCCTTGCCCACCGCCAGCACGACGTCCCCGCCGACCTCGCTGCCGGCGGCGACGGCGGTGAGCAGAACGACCAGCACGATCGTGATCAGGTCCTGCGTCGTGGCCCAGGCCATCGCCAGCATGCCGTGGCCGGCATCTATCTCGCCCCGGTCGGACAGGATCTTGGCCATCACCGTCGTCGAGGACAGGCTGACGAAGGCGCCGAAGAAGACCGCCTCAAGCGGCGGAAAGCCGACGCCCACCGCCACCCCGTAGCCGATCGCGATGAGGATGACGACCTGCAGCGTGCCGCCGACGAGCGCCGCGCGGCCGACGCGCAGCAGCTCGCCGACCGACAGCTGCAGCCCGACGGCAAAGAGCAGGAAGACCAGGCCGAGGTCGGCCAGCGCGGCGACTGCCTCCGGCTCGCTGGCCGGGCCCGGTGTGTAGGGGCCGATGAGGACGCCCGCGCCGACGTAGCCGACGATCGGCGACTGCCCCAGGCGCGCGGCGACAGCGCCGCCGACGGTCGCGCCGATCAGCGCCAGGGCGAGGTTGACGAGCAGTCCTCCGGTTTCCGGCATGGCCTCCGTCGCGTATGGCTGGGCACGGGCGCGTCTGACCGGCCGAGGGTGCCTGCATCCTAACCGCCGCCATCTACACTTCTCGCGTGACCCGCCAGCGCACCGCTGCCGACCTGCTCGTCGAGTGCCTCGAGGCGGAGGGCTGCGACTACGTCTTCTCGGTACCCGGCGAGGAAACGATGGACGTGCTCGACGCCCTCTCGCGGAGCGGCATTCGCCACGTCACCACGCGCCACGAGCAGGGCGCCGCCTTCATGGCCGACGTGCACGGCCGGCTTACCGGGCGCTGCGCGGTGGCGATGGCGACGCTCGGCCCGGGCGCTACCAATCTCGTGACCGGCATTGCCGACGCCTTCCTCGACCGTGCGCCGATGGTCGCGCTGACCGGTCAGGTCGGGTCGGACAAGCTGCACAAGGAGGCGCACCAGTTCGTCGACGTCGTCGACATGTTCCGGCCGGTCACGAAGTGGAACGGGCGAGTCGAGCGCATCGACGCCATCCCTGAGATGGTGCGCAAGGCGTTCCGGGTCGCCGAGCTGGAGAAGCCCGGGCCGACGCACATCGAGCTGCCCGAGAATCGCGCCGCCATGCCGCCCGAATCGGGCGATCGGACGCAGCCACTCGAGCGCCGCCGCGTCTTCTTCCCGGAGCCGACCGACGACGCGATCGCCGAGGCGGCGCAGCTGATCGCCGACTCTGAGCGGCCGCTGATCCTGGCCGGGAACGGCGTGCTGCGCCGGCGAGCGTCGCCGCAGTTGCGTGCCTTCGCCGAGGCGCTCCACGCGCCGGTGGCGGTGACGTTCATGGGCAAGGGCGCGGTCGACGACCGCGACCACCTCTCGCTGATGGCCGTTGGCCTGCAGGCGCGTGACCACGTGCTGACCGGCTTCGACCGCGCCGACCTGATCATCTGCGTCGGCTACGACCCGGTCGAGTACGCGCCCGTGCGCTGGAACCCGAGGGGGGACAAGCGGATCCTGTCGATCGACACCCAGCCGGCCGAGGTCGACGCCAGCTATCGCCCCGCGGTCGAGCTCGTCGGTGACCTCGACGGCAGCCTCGAACGACTGCTCGCCGCCGTCGGCACGCGGTCTGAGCGCGACCGGCTGGCGGGCCATCTCGAACTGCGCGAGGCGCTGCTGCACGAGCTGCGCGTTGCCGAGCGCGACGAGGGCTGGCCGATCAAACCGCAAAAGGCGACCTACGACCTGCGCCGCGCATTGGCGCCGTCGGACATCGTGATCAGCGACGTGGGCGCGCACAAGGTCTGGGCGGCACGGCTGTACCAGGCCTACGAGCCGAACACCGTCATCATCAGCAACGGCTTCGCGGCGATGGGTATCGCCGTGCCCGGCGCGATCGCGGCCAAGCTCGTCCACCCCGAACGCAAGGTGGTTGCCCTGGCCGGCGACGGCGCGTTCCTCATGAATTCGCAGGAGCTCGAGACGGCCAAGCGCATCGGCACGGCGATCGTCGTCGTCGTGTGGCGCGACGACGGCTACGGATTGGTCGACTGGAAGCAGCGCAACGAGTTCGGGCGACCGTACGCCGTCGAGTTCGGCAACCCCGACCTCGTCGCCTACGCGCGCAGCTTCGGACTGGCTGGCTTCCGTGCGGAGTCGTCGGCCGACCTCTATCCGACCCTGATGCGCGCCCTCGAGCTCGACGTCCCGGCGGTCGTCGACGTGCCCATCGACTACCGCGAGAACCTGCGCCTGACCGACCGCCTGGGCGCGCTCGCCGCGGCACTGTAGCGCGCGCTCAGCACGCCCCGCTGATTTACGGCATCAGCGAACAGGATCGCGCAAAGGAGCGCGCCTTCGCAGCTCCAACCTGCCCTGCGGGCGTGACGCCGATCCAGCCTCGACACGCTGGGCGGGGCCGGAAGCGGACGCGACCCACCAACTGCCATCGGGCGCCACTCCTAGACTCCGAGGGTGCCCGCGATCGCCCACGCCCTGCCCTTCGTCAACTGGATCCTGCTGGCCAGCCTGGCGGCGGGGACATTCGCGTTCGTCGCGCTCGCCGGGGGCGTCACCGAGGCGACCCGCGGGTACCTGCGCTTCACTGCCGTCGTGGCTGCTTTGCTGGCCCTGCTCGCCCTGCTCGGCGA
>JALYGJ010000006.1 GCA_030777155.1 Chloroflexota bacterium
CACGCCGCGCTGACCAACGCCGGGCTGCGTGGGCGGGCCGATGTGTTGGCCGACGCCGGCGATATCCTCGATGTGCATTCCGCGGCGATGGGCCTTGCCTGCGGCGCGCGGGCGGTCTGTCCCTGGCTGGCGATCGAGCTTGCGACTGAGCTGGCCGGCGGCCGCGGCGCAGAGGAGCTGACGGCAAGCCAGGCAGTCGCCAACCTCCGCCATGCACTCGACAAGGGGCTGCGCAAGGTACTGGCGAGGATGGGTATCAGCACCGTCGCGTCATACGTCGGTGGGCAGTATTTCGACGCCCTCGAGCTGACCGCCGAGGTCGTCGAGCGCTGCTTCCCGGCTGCACCGGCGTGGGCCGGCCCGGTCGGCTTCGCCGAGATCGCCGCCCGTCAGCTGCGCCGGCTGGCCACCGGTAGTCTGACCGGAACCGACCGCCTGGAGCGCCTGCCGGATCCGGGCCTGGTCCGGTTCCGCGCCGACGGCGAGCACCACCTCTATGCGCCGGCGGTGGTCAAGGCGGTTCAGATCCTTGCCACGCGCGACGCACCCGCTGGCCGGCCGGACGCCGACGATGCGCTGGGCGCCTACCGGCTCGCGCTGGCGCGTCCGCCGTCGCTGATCCGCGACCAGCTGTCGGTCAGGGCGGCCGAGCGGCCCCTGCCCGTCTCGCTCGTCGAGCCATCAGAGGCCATCACCCGCCGCTTCGTCGGCGCGGCGATGAGCCTGGGCGCGCTGAGCCCCGAGGCCCACCAGGCGCTGACCGTCGGCCTGCGGCGCATCGGTGCCGCCTCCAACACCGGCGAAGGAGGAGAGGACCCGGCCTGGTATGCGGGTGACGGCGCCAGGCGCGATTCGGCGATCAAGCAGGTGGCCTCTGCTCGCTTCGGTGTGACCGCGACATAGCTTGCCCGAGCGCAGCAGCTCGAGATCAAGATCGCCCAGGGGTCCAAGCCGGGCGAGGGCGGCCAGCTTCCGGCGCGCAAGGTTACCCCGCTGATCGCCGCTCTCCGCCGGGCCCAGCCCGGGCAGTCGCTTATCAGCCCGCCGCCACACCACGACATCTACTCGATCGAAGACCTGGCGCAGTTGATCGCCGATCTGCGCGCCATCAACCCGGGCGCGCGCGTCGGCGTGAAGCTGGTTGCGTCGCTCGGCATCGGCACGATCGCCGCCGGCGTCGCCAAGGCCGGCGCTGACTACATCCAGGTCAGCGGCCACTCCGGCGGCACGGGCGCGAGCCCGCTCAGCTCGATCAAGCACGCCGGCATACCGTGGGAGCTCGGGCTTGCCGAGGCGCACCAGGTGCTGCTGCGCAACGGGCTGCGTGATCGGGTGGCGCTGCGCGTCGACGGCGGCCTCCAGACCGGCCGCGACGTCATCATCGCCGCCCTCCTCGGTGCCGAGGAGTTCGGTTTCGGCACGGCGGCGCTCGTCGCGCTGGGCTGCGACATGGCGCGCCAGTGCCACCTCGACACGTGCCCGACCGGCATCGCCACGCAGCGCACCGACCTGCGCGCGAAGTTCGACGCCACGCCCGAAGCCGTCGAGCGTTTCTTCAACGCAGTGGCCGAGGATGTGCGCCGCGAGCTGGCGGCGGTTGGGCGGCGCAGCCTGGCCGCGATCATCGGTGCCACAGAGCTGCTCGATCGGACGCCCGATCAACCGCCCACCGTCGACCTCGAACGGCTGGTCAGCGTGCCGTGGGCAGCCGCCGCCGAGCGCCGCGCCGATCCATCGCGCGCACGCGTCACCATCGAGCGCGCGCCCGCGTCAACGACCGAGATCACGCTGGCCGGCCGCTACGTCGCCCTGCCGCACGTCGAGCGAGACCCGCTCATTCCGACGCTCGAGCATCCCGATCGCGGCATTGCAGACGGCCCTGCCGAAGGGACGGCGGCGCTGACTACCGCCGACCGGTCGTTCGGTGCCCACGTCTCGGGCCTGATCGAGCTGGGCGTCGTTCGCCGGCCGGTGCGCTGGCAGGTGAGCGGCTCGGCCGGGCAGAGCTTCGCTGCCTTCGCCGCCCCGTCGGTGGAGCTGATACTGACCGGCCAGGCGAACGACTACGTCGCGAAGGGGCTGTCGGGCGGCTGGGTCGTGCTGCGCCCGGAGGCGGAACTGCTCGAGCGCGCGGCTGAGCTCGCGATCTGTGGCAACACGTGCCTGTATGGAGCGACGGCCGGCCGGCTGCACGTCGTCGGTCGGGCGGGCATGCGCTTCGCCGTGCGCAACAGTGGTGCGTCCGCCGTCGTCGAGGGCGTCGGGGCCCATGCCTGCGAATACATGACCGGTGGCGTCGTCGTCGTCCTCGGCCCGGTAGGACGGAACATGGGTGCCGGAATGACCGGCGGCCGGGTCTACCTGTGGGATCCGGCCGGCGAGCGTATCGCCGCCATCGATCGCGACTCGGTCGCAGCCATGCAGCTGTCGGCGGCGGTCGACTCCCGCGCTGACGGCGGAGGGATCGTCGATGAGCTGCGCGAGCTGCTCGAAGGACAGCGCGCCGCCGGTTCGCTGCTCGCCCGCCGCCTGCTCGACGACCGCAGCCGGCTGGGCGAGCAGTTCTGGCTGATCGAGCCGTTGCCGGTGATCGAGGCAGCGAGCGCGACGGCCGACGGCCACCCTCCGCCGATCGCTCGCACCGTCCGGGGATGAGCGAGACCCCGGCGCAGGCCGGGGTCTCGTGTGGCGCCCGTCCGCTGCGACTACCCCTCGGCGGCGGCCTCGTAGAGTGCCATCGCGTTGCCCGCCGGGTCGCGGAAGATGGACTGCCAGTCGACGCCCTCGACGATCGCCGTCCGCGGCACGACGACCCCGCCGCCGTGGTCGACGACCGCCGCAAGCGTGTCCTCGATGCTGTCGACGCGGATCGACGGCAGCAGCCCAGGTTCGCGCGTGGGCGGCCGGCCGAGCACGAACTCACCGCCGATTTCGCCGGACGAATCGATGAAGCCGACGTAGCCCGTCTGCGGCTCGAGCTCTGTCTGCGCGGGCGACGCGTAGCGGTTGATGCGCCAGCCGAAGACCTCCTCATAGAAGGTGGCTGACGCCTCCAGGTCCGCCGCCGGGATCTGGAGGTAGTTGAGAGTGCCCTTAGCCATGCGGGTCCTCCTTTCCCTGTCCGCCGCGGCACGGCGGCTCAGCTCATCCCAGCTAACCCGTTGGCGGGGATCCGCCTCGCCGTCGGGCAGGATGACCACTCCTTCGGCGCGCAGCGCGTCGGCGACGTCGGCCGGCGGGCGACGATCGGCCAGCACCCGAGACGACAGACGTGCCGCGGCGATCGCCGGGGCGGCCCGGTTGTCGCCGCGGACGGCGATCGAGATGTCGCCCGCCGTCGTCCACTCGCCAGGCGCCACGAGCTCGGCGACACGCGCGAAGTCGCGTGCCGTCCGCCGGTAGCGGCGCACCAGCCGCCAGTGCTGCGGCTCCTTGCCGGGCACCTGCTCGACGACCTGGTTGCGGGCCAGCGCCTGCAGCGTGCTGTACGTGTTCGGTAGCTCGTAGTCGATGGCCGCCGCGATGTCGGCCGTCTTCACGCCCTCTTCCGACGCCAGCCCGGGCAGCTCGACGATCTGCAGCTGGCGCTTGCCGAGCGCGTGCTCGTCAGCCGCGCGAGGGGGGTCGCCGGCGATGACCGGCTCATCGGCGCGCTGCTCCTCGCCCATCGACTCGGCGAACTTCTGCAGGGCCCGGACGATCGCTGTCACCAACGCGCGCTGCGCGTCCGCATCGCTCATATGAGGCACTATGGACTATAGATCATAGAGTGTCAAGTCGGCGGCAGCCACAGGCGTCGTTTGGACGACGAGCCGGAAGTGGCCGCCGACCACCGGCTGGAACGCAGGCGTACGATTAGCGGCGCAGCGCACAGGGAGATGAGCCGATGACCGAGACGATCGCCCGACCTTCGTCGGGCGCAGTTATCAACCCCGATGCCTACGCGCAGGCGCAGGACTTCCTCCCGCTGAAGGGCATCGACTACGTCGAGTTCTGGGTGGGCAACGCGCGCCAGGCATCGGCCTACTACCGCGCGCTGTGGGGCTTCACGCCCGTCGCGTTCGCCGGCCTGGAGACGAAGATCCGCGACCGCGCCTCATACGTCATCCAGCAGAACGACATCCGCTTCGTGCTGACCGCGCCGCTCACTCCCGACGGAGAGATCGCCGAGCACGTCCACCGCCATGGCGACGGCGTGAAGGACATCGCGTTTGCGGTCGACGATGTCGAGTCGGCCTGGCGCGAGACGACGTCGCGCGGCGCGCAGAGCGTGATGGAGCCGACCGAGATCGGCGGCGGGGAGGACGGCGTCCTGCGCAGGGCCGCCGTGCGGACCTATGGCGACGTCATCCACTCGTTCGTCGACCGCTCCGACTACCACGGCCCGTTCGCCCCGGGCTACCGGAAGATCAAGCGGCCGGCGCGTGCCGCGGGCGGCCTGTCGCTGCTCGAGATCGACCACTGTGTGGGCAACGTCGAGCTGGGCGACATGAACCGCTACGTCGACTACTACCGCGACGTCTTCGGCTTCAGCCAGCTGATCCACTACGACGACAAGGTCATCCACACCGAATACTCGGCGCTCATGTCGAAGGTGATGACCAACGGCAACGGCCGCATCAAGTTCCCCATCAACGAGCCGGCGACGGGCAAGAAGAAGAGCCAGATCCAGGAGTACCTCGACTGGTACCTCTCGCCGGGTGTGCAGCACATCGCGCTGCGCACCGAAGACATCGTTGGCACCGTCCGGCAGCTGCGCGAGAACGGGATCGAGTTCCTCGGCCTGCCGCACGAGTACTACGCCGCGCTACCGGAGCGCGTCGGCGACGTCGGCGTGCCGTTCCACACGCTCGAGGAGCTGGGCATCGAGGCCGACCGGGACGAGGAGGGCTACCTGCTGCAGATCTTCACCCGTCCGGTGCAGGATCGGCCGACCTTCTTCTTCGAGATCATCGAGCGCCACGGCTCGCGCGGGTTCGGCGTGGGCAACTTCAAGGCCCTCTTCGAGGCGATCGAGCGCGAGCAGGCCAGCCGCGGCAACCTCTGAGCCGAGGGGTTCGTCGCCGCTCCAACCGACGAGGAGGAACCGGATGTATCGACCAGGGCTACAGGCGCTTGCCCTGATTGCCGCCCTCGTCGCGGCGGCGTGCACAACGGAGACCGGCGCGTCACCATCACCGGGCATCACCGGCTCGCCAACCGGGACTGGCCCGCCGGCGACCGGGGCGGGAGCGACCGGCGCGGCAACGGTCATGCTCGCCGACAGCGATCTCGGCCGCATTGTCGTCGACGGGCAGGGCATGACGCTGTACGGGTTCGTGCCCGACGAGGCGAGCGGCGAGCCGACCTGCTACGAGCAGTGCGCGCAGAACTGGCCGCCATTGCTCGTCGAGGGCGACTTCGAGGTGGGCGAGGGGCTTGACCGAGCCGACTTCTCGACTGCCACCCGCACCGATGGCGGCACTCAGCTGAAGATCGGCGAGTACCCGCTGTACTACTTCGCCAACGACGCCGCTGCCGGTGACACCAACGGCCAGGGCGTGGGTGGTAACTGGTTCGTGATCGGCGCCGACGGCGAACTGATCCGTACCGGCGGCTGATGCGCGCCGGCGACTTGTCGCCCGGTCGCTCTATCGGCCGGGTCGCCGGCTTTCCTGACTAGTTCAAACCCGGGTAGGGCTAACCGGAAGGATGGCCGGCCTTTGTGGTCCAACTCGAACGGGTGTGCCACCTGGGCCGTGTTCGAAAGGCCGGCCACGCTTGCCTACCCGGCGGCGCGTGGCGATCGGCTGGCCAACGCCACGACCTTTTGAATTGGTCCGCGGTGACCGTCAGCCCGGAAGGCGGCGCCGAGTCGCTGGTCGTCCATGGCGCGAGTGTGAGCCGCCGTACTCTGCCGCGGCTGCCGCGCGCTGATCGCGCGGTTCGTCGGCCGACCGCCGGCCGGGCGGTTCACCATGCGCTCGCGCATGTCACACCGAGGGCCGAAACTCCCACTCGTACCCGAGGAGCTCCGCCACGACCTCCCTTGCCCCGCCAACGAGGGCGATGCGCGGCGCCGACCGGCGCGCACGGCTGACGAGGCGCAGCGTCTGGCGGCCGACCGTGCCGTCGCGCGCGCCGTCGCCGGCGAGCGACGGGCGGAAGGCAACGCCTACGTCGCGGTGCAGGCCCATCGTGGTCGCCCGAACGTCGGCGACCGGGATCTCGATACGCTCCAGGCGGACCGGCCCGCCGAGCGGATGTGCCTGCGTCGCTCGGGTGGCACGTTCGGCGGCCGTCCACTCGGCGCTGCCTTGGTCACGCTCGATCAGGAAGAACAGGCCGATGTCCGGATCGGCGCGTTCCGCGCGCGCGAGATGCCAGCGAACGACGCGCCCGTCGGTGCGCCGGCGCTCACCGGGCTCCGGTGGGCCAAGGCCAGACCCGCGCGCTCGCAGCAGCTCGACGTCGGCGGCCAGTCCCTCGCTGGCCAGCGCCATTCCCATGTGGCCGGCCGCTGCGCGCGACAGGATGTCGAGCACGTGGCGGCCCCACCACGATGTTGAGGCCCGGCCTTCGTCGAATACGCTGATCAGCTCGAAGTAGCTGTCGCCGAACCAGACGAGACGGTTGAACGTGCCGTGCGCTTCGTGCCGCCCACCGTCGCGCACCTCCAGCCCGAGCTCGCCCTCGATCTGCCGGGCGGCCGCGTCGGGATCGCCAACGGCGGCGATGACGTGGTCGATCCCGGTCAGCATCGGTCCATCTCGGTATCCCTCACTCGTAGCTCAGCGCGACCTGCAGCACCTCGGCTGGCCGCTGCAGCGCGCGGAACGCCTCCGCCACCTGGTCGACGGGCCGCGTCAGTCGAGGCAGGCCGCCCAGCACGAGGCGCCGCTCCAGCGCGAGCTCAACCGTGCGTCGCCGGAGCGCGGCCCAGTCCCACGCCGGATGGATGTTGCCGATCTGGCCGCAGACCAGCTGCACGCCGTTGTGGTGGAACTCGTCGCCCAGGTACAGGCCGCGCGCCTCGCCCTGATAGAAGCCGACGGCGACGACTCGGCCGGCACGCCGCACAACGCGGATCGCTTCGTGCAGCGCGTGCGTCGAGCCGGTGCAGTCGAAGGCGGCGCCGAAGGCGTCGGCGCCGTATGTCGACTTGAGGCTGTAGGCAACGTCGGCCGTCCGCGTGGCATCGACCGGCACGAGCCCCAGCCGGGCAGCGATATCGAGCCGGTTGGCCAGGCGATCGACGACGTGAACAGGCGACGCGCCGGCGGCGCTGACGATCTGCGCCGTGATCAACCCGATGAGACCGGCGCCGAAGACGACCGCCGGTCCGCTGTCTGAGGCTCCGTCGGCGTGGGCGACGGCGTTGACGCCGATCGGCCCGACCTGCCCCAGGTCGACGCCGTCGTCCCATGACAGACCAGCGGGCAGGAGTTGCGCACGCGCAGCGGCGACCGGGTAGCGCACGAACTCGGTGTGGCGCCAGTTCCCGTACACGCGCGTGCCAACCGGCAGCCCCTCGTCACCCGACTCGACGACCTCGCCAACCGCCCGATAGCCGAAGGTCAGCGGGTACGCCACGGTCGGCGACCCCTGCCGAAACAGGCGCAGGTCGTCGTCCCACGCCTTGTGCAGGTAGACGTTGGTCGCCTGCCGCCCGTAGAGCGTCATCTCCGTGCCCGGGCTGATCGCCGAGCGGACGGTGCGGATGACGACCTGCCCGGCGGTCGCGCGGGGCACCGAATAGCGCGCGCACTCGACGTCGCCGCCGGCGACGATCTGGACCGTTCGGCCGCCGATCGCGCCCGCCTCGACGAGCTGCTCGACGGTCAACGCCACGCGCGCTACGCCGGGAGTCGGACCGGCATCTGCGCGCGCAGGTACTCGACGCTGCGCGGCAGGACGACTTCAGCCGGGCCAGACAGCCGGCACTCGAGCGAGGCGAAGCCCTCGTAGCCCATCAGCTCGAGGGCTGCAAAGAGGCCGCGGAAGTCGATGTGACCCTTGCCCGGCTCGAGGCGCTGGCTGTCGGCCAGGTGGACGTAGGCGAGGAGCCCGCTGCAGGCCATGAGTGACGCCGCTGGGTCGACCTCCTCGATGTTCATGTGGAAGACGTCGCCCATCACACCGACGCTCGGGCTGTTCGCCGCGCGCGCGAAACGAAGCGCGTCGGCGACCGTGACCGAGACCGAGTTCTCGAAGCGGTTGATTGCCTCAATGATCAACCGGCCGCCAACCTTCTCGGCGTGGCGAGTGACATCTTCGAGCCCGCGCAGCCACAGCGCCTCGTCCTCCTCGCGGCTCCGGCCCGTCCCGCAGTGGGCGGGCAGGTTGGCCGTCCGGCCGTAGATCGGCACGATGATCAGGCCGGCGTCGAGCTCCGCACCCAACTCGAGCAGCACCTTCACGTCCTCGATGCAAGCGTTGATCTGTGCCGGATCGGGGTCGATGAACCAGCCGCGGTGGCCCGAACACATCGCCGTCACCGGCACGCCGTCGCGCACCGCTTCCCGCGCCGCGTCGATCATCGGGAAGTGGCTCAGCTCGAGGCCATCGAAGCCGAAGGCGAGCGCGTTGTCGTACTTCTCGGGCAGCGACTCCCCAGGCACCAGCCGCGACTGGACGGCGAGTTTCGTCATCCCGCTAAGCGTACGCCGGCTGCCATCCGGTGAGCATGCCGGCGTCGACAGTCGCGCGCCGGCCGAGCGGGCTGATAACTTGCCCGGCGTGAGGATTGCCCACGCGCGCGAGCGCCATGCGCCGGCCGGCGCGCCGTTCCGCCTCGTCGCCGCACTTGACAGGGAGGGCAGGAGCTGGGTCGACCTCGAACCGGCGCGCCGTCGCGCTGCTCGACGCGACGAACGCCTGGCTCACAACAGCGTTCTCTTCCGCCAGCCGATGACGACCCTCGACGATCACCTCGCGCGCGGCCTGCGCGTCGCGGCGTTGGCCGAAGTCGTCGAGCGTTTCGAGCGAGTCGACGAGGATGACGACGCCGTCTACGCGGCCGTCGACCTGCAGTTCGGGCCACCGATCCTGCGTCCGGCCAGCCTGCGCGACTTCTACGCCTTCGAGCGGCACGTTGCCACGATCTGGCGGCGGCGCGGGCAGGAGGTTCCGGAGGCCTGGTACCGGCTGCCCATCTTCTACTTCAGCAACGTCTCCGAGATCCGTGGCCCCGACGACGCCGTCTGGGCGCCGCGCGCCTCACGCGAGCTCGACTACGAGCTCGAGATAGCGGCCCTGGTCGACACGCCGGCGAAGGACCTGCGCGCCGAGCGCGGCGAGGAGGCGATAGGTGGCTACACGATCCTCAACGACTGGTCGGCACGCGACCTGCAGCGCGAGGAGACCGCCGTCCGCCTCGGGCCGGCGAAGGGCAAGGACTTCGCGACCAGCCTTGGGCCGTGGCTGGTCACCCCCGACGAGCTGGCCGATGTACGGGCGGGCAAGGCCTATGAGCTGGTCGCGACTGCGCACGTCAACGGCAGGGAGCTGTCGCGCGGCCGCTGGTCCGACATCCGCTACTCGTTCGGCGAGATGATCGAGCGCGCATCCGCCGACGTTAGCCTCGTGCCCGGCGACGTACTCGGCTCGGGCACCGTCGGCGGCGGCTGCCTGCTCGAGGTCCGCGAGGAGTCGGGATTCGGGCGCTGGCTCGAGCCGGGCGACCACGTGGTGCTGCGCGTGGACCGCCTGGGCGAGCTCTCCTCGCCGGTCGTGGCGCGCGACGCGAGCCGGGCGGCCGGCACAGCCGGGAACTAGCGCTCGCCCGCACCACGCTCACTGGCCTGCGCGGCGTGGCGGCCTCGCGAGCGCGGCGAAACGCCGACCGCGTTAGATGACACGGATTCGCAACATCGACGTCGTACACTAACGCCACCATCTGCAGTGGTGTCGAGGAGTGAGACGACCAATGCGAGCTTTCGTTGCCAGGATCCCGGCCCGTGCGGCCGCCGTGCTGACCGTTGCTGTTTTCGCCCTCTCCGCTCTCGTGCCGGCCCGGGCGATGGAGGACCATGGGCACGCCACCCACGACGTCGTGGGCAACCCGACGCCGGTCGAGATCAGAGAGGGCAGCCTCGAGTACCTCGGTGGCAGCGCCTTCACCGGCGGGCACGTCGCGCGCGAGGGGGACCGCCTCTACGTCGGCGCATACGGGCTTGGCATGCGCATCTTCGACATCTCCGACCCCGCCGCGCCGAGGGAGATAGGCGCGTACCTGCCGGGCGTCCGCGCCGACGTGCCACCCGACGCCGCCGTGTTCGATGGCCGCCACATTGCCGTGCTCAACGGAACGCGTCGGACGCACTCGCTTCTGCCCGACGACGGCCGCACCGATCGGACGGAGTTCCTCGATGTCACCGATCCCGCCAATCCGCGCGTGCTGTGGACGTTCGGGCCAGACCAGATCGACGGCGAATCGCACAACGGCGACATCGTCGACGCGCGCCGGCTGTACCTGCCCTCGGGCGGTGTCGGTGTACAGGGCCTGCGCATCTATGACCTGACACCGCTGCTCGGCGATCCGCCGGCAGCGCCGGCGATCCTCTTCCGTGGCGACCCGGTCGCGCTCTGGGAAGCCTCCCCGTTCCGCGAGGGCCGGGCGGTCGGTGCCGCCTACACGCACACCCACGACATCGAGGTCTACGTCGACCATCCGGTCAGGCAGCCCGACGGCAGCCTGGCACGGCGTGACATCGCCCTGCTCGCCGAGGGCGGCAGCTACCTCAACAACAACGGCAACACCGGCAGCGCGTTCGTCATCGACATCACCGACCCGCGCGCGCCGGTGGTCCTCTACCGCTGGCTGCACGAGCGCGGCGAAGACCATCACCCGATCCGCTACCACCACGAGGCGCAGCTCCTGGCCGGCGATCCCAGCGTGATGCTCGTCACCGACGAGGACCTGCACAACGGCTGCGGCGGCGCTGGTGGCACCACCGCCATCAGGCTGAACGATACGCTGACCAGTGGCGTCGAGCTGTCGGAGTGGTTCATCCCGGCCAGCACGCCGGCGCCGGTGTGCTCGGTGCACGTCTTCTCCTCGCACGACGACCTCGTCTTCATCGGCTCCTACAACGCGGGCCTGCAGGTCGTCGACTACTCCGATCCCGCGAATCCGCGGCAGGTGGCGTTCTCGATCCAGCCGGGTTCGACGGCGTGGGGCGCGCTCTACCACCAGGGCTACGTCTACGTCGGCGACATGAGCCGCGGGCTCGACGTCTACCGCTACCCGCTGCCCGACCTGGCGATCTCGAGCGCCGACGTGGCGGCGACGCGCCAGCACGACGGCAGCGTGCTCATCCGGGCCACCGTGCGCAACGTCGGTACAGCCGAGGCGAGCGACGTCGTCGTCGACTTCCTCGACGAGGGCGAACGCTTTGCCGGCGGCTCCGTCCCGCGGCTCGGGCCGGGCGAGAGCGCCACCTTCGAAGCCACGCTCAAGCCGAAGGGGAAGCGCACCGTGACGGTCGTCGCCGACCCGAACGGCGCGATCACCGAGCTGCGTGAGGACAACAACTCAGCCTCGATCAACGTGTCACCGAAGCGCTGACGCGCGGGCGCAAACAGGAGGAGACGCAAAGTGAAACGAACGGCGCTGACGCTCGCGCTGGCCGCCAGCCTCGCCTTACCGGGCGGCGCCGCCGCCCACGACGAATTCCCCGTCGAGCTCGAGCAGTACCTGGAGCTGCTGCCCGGCGGTGTCGTGCCGACGGGCCTGACCCATGGCGCCGACGAGCACTCCGACAACATGTTCCTGGTCGCCAACTGGGACGACGGCGACAGCTACCGCCAGGGCAGCGACCTGGCCTTCTGGGGCAACACGGCGGTGCTCGGCAACTACGGCGCGCCGGGCGGCTTCCGGCTCGTCGACATCGAGGATCCATCAGCGCCACGCGAGCTCGGCCAGTTCGAGTGCCCGGGCCCGCAGGCCGACGTGTCGATCTGGAAGAAGCTCGTCTTCGTGTCGGTCGACAGCCCACGCAGCTCCCCCGAGTGCGGCGCCGGTGGCGCGTCGGCGACGGCGACCACGACCGGCGTCGACTCGTACGAGGGCATCCGCATCGTCGACATCAGCAACCCGGCCAGCCCGCGCCAGATCGCCTTCGTCGACACGGATTGCGGCTCGCACACCCACACGCTCGTGCCGGATGAGCCCAAGGAGCGGCTGCTGATTTACGTCCTCTCCTACCCGCTCGGTGGTCAGGGCACCGACTGTAACGCCGAGACCCACCGCAAGATCTCGGTCGTCGAGGTCCCGCTCAAGGCGCCCGCTCAGGCGAGCGTCGTCAGCACGCCCGACGTCTCGCCGGCCATCGGCTGCCATGACGTGACGGTCGACCTCGAGCGCAAGATCGCCGGTGCCGCGTGCATCACCGAGAGCCAGCTGTGGGACATCTCGGACCCGGTCAACCCGGTCGTGATCAGCCACATCGTCAATCCGCTGGTCAACATCCACCACTCGACGACGTTCTCGTGGAGCGGGAACACGCTGGTCATCGGCGACGAGCTCGGCGGCGCTGTGGCGACCCCTGGCTGCGCCGGCTCGGACGAGCACCTGCCGCTCGGCGCGCTGTGGTTCTACGACGTCAGCAACCCGGCCGCGCCGGCGGTGAAGGGCACGTACCGCATCCCGCAGGACGAGGTGACCGTCTTCTGCACCGCCCACAACTTCAACGTGGTGCCCACGCGCAGCGGCCGCGACATCCTCGTCTCGGCCTGGTACAACGGCGGCACGACCGTGCTCGACTTCACCGACCCGGCCAACGTCGAGCAGATCGGTTACTACCTGCCCAAGGACGGCAAGCTCGCCGCCGCCTGGTCCTCGTACTGGTACCGCGGCTTCATCTACGCGAACAACTTCGACGAGGACGTGAACTCGCTCTCGCCGCACAGCCGCGGCCTGGACGTCTTCGCCATCGGGCACCCCGATCTGGGCAACGCCATCAAGGTGAACCGGCTCAACCCGCAGACGATCGAGCGCCCGCCCAGCCTGCGCTAGCCGCTGGCGCGGTCGGCGCCTGACGCACGAACTCTCGACCGCTCGCCGGCGTCGCAAGACGTCGGCGAGCCGGTAAACGCCCGTTTGAGGCACCGCTGCGGCCGCACGCCGCGCGGCCGCAAGCCGAGACGGCGCAGCATCGGGCGATGGAAAGACTCATCCGACCGCAGCGCCTTCTACTCCTTGTGGTGGCGCTGCTCGTTGCCGCCTGCGGCGAGGGCGGCGGGTACTAGCCGGGTTCGCGGCGCTGACAGCGCGCCACGGGCTGCGGCGCGCGAACTTGAACGAAACGACGTAACTCCGCTCCAGCAGGAGTGACGGCCAGCGAACGCTGGCGAGAAAGGGCCGGCGGCCCCTCGCCTACAGTTAAGCGGCGCACATGGAAGCGCTGCTCGTGATCGTGCTGATCGTGATCGTCTTCGCCCTTGGCCCGGTGGTCGCGTTCCTCGACATCCTGTCACGCGAGCTGTTCACCGAGAGCGGCCTGTCCGGCTCGCGCCTGCTAAAGGCGCTGTTCTTCCTGTTCGTGCCGCTCAGCTGGATCGTCTACTTCCTCTTCATCCGCCGCCGCCGGCCGTTCGCCTAGACTTGCCGGCAGGAGGAAGCCTGCCGATGTTCTACGTGAGTCGGGGCAACGTGCCGCACAAGCGGCATACCCAGCACCGTGCGCCCGACGGTTCGCTCTACGCCGAGGAGCTCTTCGGCATGGAGGGCTTCACCGGCCGCAGCTCGCTGCTCTACCACCTCGTGCCGCCGACGCGGACGCACCAGATCGACAAGGTCCGCGAGCTGCACACCGAGGCGGTCGACGACGGGCTGCACCGTCACCGGCTGGTGAAGACCGGCAACATCGAGGCGCGCGGCAACGTCATCGAAGCTCGCATTCCGCTCTTCTACAACAGCGACGTGATCATGGGCGTCGTGCGGCCCACCGAGTCGTTGCCGGAGAACACCTTCTACCGCAACGGTGAAGCCGACGAGATGCTGTTCATCCACGAGGGATCGGGCACGTTCGAGAGCATCTTCGGCACGCTGCGCTACGGCGCCGGCGACTACATCGTAATTCCCATCGGCACCACCTGGCGACTGGCGCAGGACGGCGGCGTGGCCCACCGCATCCTCTACCTCGAGTCGCCATCGGAGATCGTGCCGCCCAAGCGCTACCGCAACGACTGGGGCCAGCTGCTCGAACACTCGCCCTTTTCGCAGCGCGACATCCGCGTGCCGGAAGAGGCGCCGCCGCATGAAGACCGGGGCGACTTCGTGATCCAGGTTCGAGTTCGTGGCCGCATCACCGCCTACCACTACCGCCACCACCCGTTCGACCTCGTCGGCTGGGACGGCTACCTCTTCCCGTACATCTTCAACATCGGCGACTTCGAGCCGATCACCGGCCGCATCCACCAGCCGCCGCCGGTGCACCAGACGTTCGCCGGGCGCAACTACGTCGTCTGCTCGTTCGTGCCGCGCAAGTTCGACTACCACCCGCTGGCCATCCCGGCCCCGTACAACCACTCGAACATCAACAGCGACGAGGTCATCTACTACGTCGCCGGCAACTTCATGAGCCGGCGCGGTGTCGAGATCTCGTCCTTCACGCTGCACCCCGGCGGCATCCCGCACGGGCCGCATCCAGGGACAGTGGAGGCGTCGATCGGCAAGGAGGGCACCGAAGAGCTGGCGGTGATGGTCGATACGTTCCACCCGCTCAACGTCACCCGCGAAGCGTCGCGCCTGGAGGACGCCGACTACCCGTACTCATGGCTACCGCCGGAGGATGCGCACGAGCACGCGCGCGAGCTGGCCGAGCGGGGCCCGGAGGCGTTCCCCGACTGAGCTGCGCAAGCGCGCGAAGCGTGAAAGAGCGGCGCCCAGAGGAGGTTGGGCGCCGCTCTTCGAGTTCGTGGCCGATTGGTCAGGGCGCCGGCGGCACCTCGATCCGCACGACGCGCGGCTCGAGCTCGGACATGCCCTGGGCCCAGAGGCTGCCGGCGGCAGCCGAGATGACCTCAGGAACAACGCCCAGCAGCGTAATCCGCTCGACGACCTCGCCTGTCGCTTCCTCGATCCTGAGGATCTCTGTGCGCGTCGGATCGTCGAGCTGCGAGCCTACGTACACGTAACCGTCCATCGCCGCGGTCCGCACCGGCTCGCGCTCGGACTCGATCTGGACCAGCAGTTCGCCTTCCGGCGAGAGCTTGAAGATGCCGCCCTCGGGACTGGCGCTCCAGACGCCCGTCTCGCCGACCGACACGTAGATCGCGCGCCCGGGGAGCTCGTAGCGGGTCACCTCGAAGGTGTCCGCGTCGATGCGCGCGAGCTCGTCGCCGCTGCGCCCCCAGACCGCGCCGAAGCCGTCGTCGATCTGGACCGGGCCGTCGCCGACGAAGACGTCCTTCGCGAGCTCACCACTTGCCAGGTCGATGACGGCGACGCGGTTCGTTTCGAAGTCGCTCAGCCAGGCACGACCGTCGAGGATTAGCATGTTGTAGGGGAAGTAACCGATGGGAAACTCCTGCGCGACCGAGTTGGTCGCCGGATCGATACGGACGAGCCGCCGGTCGCTGAAGCCGTTGCGCGCCGTGACCCAGACCTGGTCCCCATCGGCGGCGATCGCCATCACCGCGCCACCGGGCAGCTCACTCGGCTCACCGACGCCGATCGTTGCCACGACCTCGTTGGTCAGCGGGTCGATCCGCTGGACCGTGCCGGTCGTCGTCGTAGACACCCAGAACGAGCAGTCGGCGAAGACGACGTAGCCCGGAACGCCGTCGACGGGGATCTCCGTTATCACCGGGTCGTCCGGGGCGGGCGGAAGCTGGCACGCCAGCGGGCTCGCTGAAGGGGTTTCGGCGGCGGCCGGGGACGCCGTTGCCGGTACCGCTGGTGAGGCGGTCACTGCTGGGGATGCGGTGGCTGTGGCGGGAGGCGCCGTGGTTGTCGCCGCCGGAGGCGCGGTGGTCGCCACCGGGGACGTCTGGGTCGCCGTCGGCGAAACCTGTGGCGGTGGAGTCAGTGGCGGGGCAACCGTGCACGCCGCACCAACAAGGCCGGCGACGGCCAGTAATGAGACCAGCACCAGGAAGCGATCTGGTCGGGCACCAGTAAAACGGAACATCGTCCTCTCCTTTCCCTCGCGCGAAGAGGCCTGTTTTGGCCTCGCTCACGAGGTAAGGAGGGCGACTCGGCGAGAACGTTCAAAACTTAGTTTCGAGGGGACGAGGCGACTCAGGGGGCCGGTGGCACCTCGACGCGCACGATCCGCGGATCTTCCTCGCCACCGGCCGGCACCCACAGGCTGCCGGCGGCAGCCGACATCAACTCCGTAACGCCATACGGGAACGGAATTCGATCCACGACCTCGCCCGACGCCTCGTCGATGCGCATGATCTCCATCCGATCAGGCTCGTAGAACTGCGAGCCCACGTAGACGAAGCCGTCCATCACGGCTGTCCGAACGGGCTCCGGCTCGGACTCGATGTGGACCAGCAGCTCGCCATCCGACGAGAGCTTGAAGATGCCGCCCTCGGGACTGGCGCTCCAGACGCCCGTCTCGCCGACCGACACGTATATCGCCCGCCCGGGCACCTGGTACCGGGTCACCTCGAACGTTTGGACGTCGACGCGCGCCATCTCGCGGCTGCTGCGCCCCCACACGGCGCCGAAGCCATCGTCGATCTGGACCGGACCGTCACCCAGGCGCACCTCCTCGACCAGCTCGCCGGTGGCCAGGTCGACGACAGAGACCACGTTCCCCTCGAAGTCACCGAGCCAAGCGCGCCCATCGAGTATCAACATGCTGTACGGGTGGCGCTGGACCGGTATCTCCTGCACGACCGAATTGGTTGCCGGGTCGATGCGTACGAGCCGGCGATCGCTGAAGCCGTTCCGTGCTGCCGCCCAGACCTGGTCGCCATCTACGGCGAGGGCCATCACCACGCCACCCGGTAGCGCGCTCGCCTCGCCGACGGTGATGGTGGCGATGATCTCGTTGGTCAGCGCATCGATGCGCTGGACGGTGCCCGCCGTCGTGGTCGCCACCCAGAACGAGCAGTCGGCGAAAACGACGTAGCCCGGGTAGCCATCGACGGCGATCTCGGTCATGCGCGCTTCGGCGGGCGCCGACGGCATCGGGCAGCCGGGCTGGGGACCAACGATGACGCCGCTCAAGCCACGCCAGATCGCTACGCCGATCACGGCCGCCAGCGCGACGGCGGCCACCGCGCCGACGAGGCGAAGCGCAGGCGAGCGCGGAAAGAGCGCGCGACCGAGTGCCCCCCGCCAGCGGGCACGCTGGGGCGTCGCCTCGACGTCGGCGAGGACCTGGCGCAGCACGCTCTCAGGCGCGCGTGACGGCTGGTCTTCGAGCCACTCCGTCAGCAGGTCGACGACGCGGTCGCGGCTCATGCCGTTTTCCCTTGCCGGCGCGGCCGCCGCTCGTCGGCCTCGACTGCCGACCGCATCGCACGCAGCGCGTAGTGGAGTCGTGAGCGGGCGGTGCCTTCCGGTATGGCGAGCATCTGCGAAACCTCTGTCAAGGGTAGCCTGGCGTAGAAATGCAGGACGACTACGGCCCGCTGCTCGACCGAGAGCCGACGGAAGGCGCGCTCGAGCTGCTCTCGGTCGGCCAACGCCGCTGTGCTGTCCGGCTCGGCGGGCTCCATCTGAATCACACGAACGGACGCTTTGAAGGCGCGCTGCCGGCGCGCCTCCTCGTAGCAGGCGCGGACGAGCAGGCGATGCAGCCACTGCTGGAAGCGGGAGGTGTCGCGTAGGGAGGGTAGGTCGCGCCAGGCGCCGAGCAGGGCTGACTGGACTGCGTCCTGGGCTCGATCGTGGTCCTGCAGGATCCGGCGGGCTACCGCGAACAGCCGGTCGACCGAGGCGGAAGCGAGCGCGGCGAACGCCTCACGGTCGCCCTGCCTGGCCTGCTCCACCAGTTCCTGCACGCCCTTCCCTCCGTGAGCAGGCTCTGCTGGCCGCGCTCACATGTAATGGATTGAACAGTGGCAAGAACGTTCAAAAAAGCGTGAAGTAGGTGCCGTTCGCCGGCTACTCGATGCAGTTCGAGACGAACAAGGAGAGAATGACCGTCAGCACAACGAGGGCCGCCGTCGCTGCCAGCGCGAGACGTGCCGCGTTGCCGACGATACTTCTGCTTATGGTTTTCACCCAGTGGCGCCGCTGGCCGGCGCTCTCGAGGTCGAGCAAGACCGAGTCGGCGAGGACGTCGGGTGCGCTGGTCGGCTGGCTGTCCAGCCAATCGGTGAGCAGATCTTCGAAGGGTTCCTGCGCCATGAGTTGCTGACGGCCCTTTCCTTGCCGACGAGGCCGTCCGTCCTCGCTCACAAGGAGCGGTGCCCGCGGAGGCCGGAGCGTTCAAAATGCGCGGGTGATCCCCGATCAGCTTCAGGCACGACTCGCCGCCGTCCGGCGGCGCCTGGCTCAAAACGCGGAACACGCCGAGCGGGAGCCACCGACCGGCCTGACCGACCCCGATCCAGGCGCGTCCGAGCGCTGGGAAGCGAGCCAGGTGTGGGCGCATCTGGCCGAGTTCGTCGGCTACTGGCACGACGAGCTCGCGTCGATCGTCCGCATGTACGACGGCATGCCCGTCCCCTTCGGCCGGGTCAAGACCGATGCCGGCCGCATCGCGGCCATCGAGCTCGGCCGCCATCGGCCGATCGCGGAGCTGGCGGCGCAGCTCGATCAGTCGATCAGCCGCCTGGTGGAGTACCTGCAGCACCTCGATGAGGCGGCGTGGCAGGCGCGCGGTGTGCACGAGACCGTTGGCGTCCTCGACGTCCCTGCCGTCGTCGACCGCTTCATCGTCAGCCACCTCGAGGAGCACGCCGACCAGCTCGATCGACTGTGGCCGGCGGCCGGCTGAGCGCGTGGACATCTATCTCGAAGGCGGCCGTCGACGTGTCTTCGCCGCCGCACTGAGCTGGCCGGGCTGGGCACGCAGCGGGCGCGACGAGGAGGCGGCGATGCAGGCGCTCGTCGACTACGGCGAGCGCTACCGGCGAGCGATCGGCCGCGGCGGTGGCGACCTCGCTCTGCCCACCTCAGCCGCCGAGCTCCACGTAGCCGAGCCGCTGAGCGGCGGCGCCACGACTGACTTCGGCGCACCGGGTGCGATCGCCGCCCATGACGAGCAGCCGCCGGACGATGTCGAGCTCGAGCGGCTGAGCCGGATCCTGACTTCGTGCTGGGAGGCGTTCGACCGAGCGCTCGAGGCCGCTGCTGGCAGGCCCCTACAGCCGGCCGGGCCGCGCGGCGGGGGCCGGAGCGTGAGTGGAGTGCGCGATCACGTCATGGCGGCCCAGCTCGGCTACCTGTCCTCGCTCGGCGGGTGGACGCGGCCGGGCATGAGC
>JALYGJ010000007.1 GCA_030777155.1 Chloroflexota bacterium
CGCCCGACGTGCCGGCGCCGCTCGTCGACCAGCTTGCGCCCGACGGCCGGCTGGTGCTGCCGGTGGGGCCGCGCTACGAGCAGCGCATCGTGGTCATCCGCCGGGACGGTGGCGGGACGGTGGCGGAGACGCTCGAGCCGGCGATCTTCGTGCCGTTGCTCGGCGAGCACGGCTTCTCGGAGCGCTGATATCCTCGCCCGGCATGACGCACGTCTTCGTGTCGCCGCACCCCGACGACGTCGCGCTTTCGTGTGGCGGTCTCGTCGCCAGCCTGCGCGAGCTGGGCCAGAACGTGACGATCCTGTCCGTCTTCTCCGGCTCCGGCCACAACGGTGCTGCCGACGGCATGCTCGGTGCCGGGCGGCGGACGGCGCTCGGCTTCGGCAACAAGACGGTCTGGCCGCTGACGGAGGCGTTCCGGCGCGACAACATCGCGCCCGACTTTGCCGTCGATCCGGGCATCAGCGGCCGTCCACCGTGGCAGGCGGATCCCGATCGAGTCGAGCTCACGCAGCAGCGCGCCAACACTCAGGCGCGCCAGTTCTGGCAGCGCGCGGCGTGGACACGCAGCGCCAACATCACCGCCCTCGAGACGCCCGAGCGGCCGCTGGCAGAGTCGATCCCGGTGCAGGCCTCGCTCGAACCTATCGACTGGTCAGCCGCCGACGCGATGGCGCTGCGACGCGCCGAAGAGGAGCGTTTCGCGTACCTGATGGAGGCGTCGGTCGTCTTCCTCGACCTGCCCGACGCCGTGGCGCGCGGCTATGCCGGCGACGATCAGCTGTTGGGCGAGGTGCGCGACGACGACCTGCCGCCGTATCCGTTGCTCCGGCGCGAGATCGTCAGGCTCGAGCCGCAGATGGTCTACTTCCCGCTGGGCGTCGGCAACCACGTCGACCACCAGCTCTGCCAGGCCGTCGCCCTCGCCCTGCTCGCCGAGGGCCGGCGCTGGGTCATGCCCGGCCCCAGCTTCGTCGGGCGGCTCTCCTTCTACGAGGACTTCCCCTACGCCTGGTGGACCGACTACGAGGGCCTCCTGCGCGACGGTCGCCTCGACCTCGACCTGCCGCCGGGCGTCGGGATCGGCGCCAACTACGCCGACATCACCGATATGCTCGACCGCAAGGCGGCCGGCATCAGCCTGTATGCCAGCCAGCTCGGCCGACTGTTCGAGTCGCGCCAACAGATGCTCGATGACCTGGCCGGCTATCACCGGCGGGTGGCGCTGGCCGGTAGTATCTCCGGCTTCGCCGAGCGCTACTGGGTAACGAGCAGGCTCTAGCGCGGTTCCGGTGACCGGCCATTGGCTGGAGCGGGCCCTCGAGCAGCGAACCGTTCGCGTCTCGCTGGCCGTCGTGCTCGGCCTGCTCCTGCTGTGGCGGCTGGCGCACTTCCTGTTCGGCGCCGGCGGTCGGGCGTGGGGCTACGACTTCTCGGCCTATTGGCTGGCCGGGCGCCGCGTCCTCGATGGGGCGGCGCTCTACACGCAGGCTCAGCTGAGCGGCGGGTATCTGCCGCAGGAGCCGTTCCTCTACCTGTATCCGCCGCTACTCGCCGTACTCGTGACGCCGCTTTCCGCGCTGTTCGCCGATTACCGAAGCGCGATGTGGCTGTGGGCGGCGGGCGGTGCGCTGCTCGCCGGTGCAACGGTATGGCTGGTAGCGCGCGACGCGGGCATCGTTCGCCGAGACGCGCTCGTTGTCCTCGTCGCGACCACCTTCGCCCTGGCGCCGGTCGTCTTCGAGCTGATCATGGGCAACGTCCACCTGCTCCTGCTGGCGCTGCTCGGTGCTGCCTGGGTGGGGCTGAGGCGTGGCAGCAGTGCAGGCGACTACGCGGCGGGAGTGACGATCGCGATTGCCACGTTGATAAAGGTGTTTCCGGTGCTACTCGTGCTCTGGCTCGTGCTCAGCGGACGCTGGCGGGCGGTGGCCGCGTTGGTGTTTGCCGCCGCCGCGACCGTGACGGTGACGCTGCCGATCACCGGGATCGAGCCGTGGCTGCAGTACCCGCGGGTGGTGATGAACCTGCGCCCACCGGCTGAGCTGTCGAGCTCGCTGGCGCCAATGGCGGCGCTCGCCGAGTGGATCGACTTCGGCCTTGCCCGGGCGCTCGTGGTCCTTGCCGGCCTCGGCATGGTCATCTGGTCGACACGCAGCCAGCCTGCGCCGCACAGCTTCGCGCTGACGGTCATGGTTTCGCTGTTGATCGTGCCCGCCGTCTATCCGCATTACCTGGCGCTGGCCGTGCTGGCGCTGCTGCTGGTCGCGCTCTACGCCCGGCCGCCGGCGCTCTCGCTCGTGGCGTGGCTGGCAGTGCTCGTCGGCGGCCAGCTGGCGCTGATCGACCTGGCCGATCCGGCCTTCCGGACGGCGGCGTTGCTCGCCACGGTTACACCCGTCGCCTGCCTGCTGGTCGCGCGCCGTGCTCGCTACGACTCGGAGGCGAGCGCCCGCGGGCTGGCGCGCAAGCCGGTCTAGAGGCTTCGCCGTGGCTTCACCGCCGGGCGGAGACCTATGCACCCCACGCTGGTCAGGCCGCCGTCCGCGCCTGGCCGGCGCGCGCGGCAACGATCTGTGCGCCCTGCTCGTAGATTGCGCCCACCGCGCTGGCCATCGCTTCGACGCTGAAGCGCGAGTGGGCGAGGTCATGGCCGGCGCGGGCAAGCGTGTCGGCCAGCGGGTGATTGATCAGCAGGCGGCTGATCGCGTCGCTCAGCGCGATGGGATCGTGCGGGGGCACGAGCAGCCCCGTCCGCTCATGTTCGATCATCTCGGTTACTCCGCCGACGGCGCTGGCCACGACCGGCCGGCGCAGCGCCATCGCTTCGAGGATGGCCAGCCCCTGCGCCTCGCGGTACGAGGGCAGCACGGCCACGTCGAGGGCGGCGGTCACGGCCGGGACGTCGTCGCGCAGGCCGGTGAACACGAGCTTCGCGCCCGGCCGCGCCTGGCGGGTGCCGACGCAGCTCGGCCCCTGACATGGTTCGCCGAGCAGCCCCAACCCCTCCGCGTGTGCCTCGAGCTGCGCGCGCATGCTGCCCTCGCCGATGATCAGCAGGCGTGCCGCGGGGACGCGCTCCAGGACGCGCGGCCACGCCTCGATGAGCGTCTGGTGCCCCTTCTCTGGTTCGAGCCGCGCGACGACACCGACCAGCGGGCTGCCCTCGGCGAAGCCGTACTCCTCGGGCAGGGTGCAGCACGCCTCGGTGTACTCGTAGCGCTGGAGGTCGACACCGTTGTAGATCAGCTCCACGGGCGCGGCTGTCCGGCCCTCGGCCGAGAGCTTGGCGACGATCGCGCGGCTGACGGCGATCAGCCGATCGATCGACGGCGTCAGCAGGCGCAGCGTCTCGCGATCCTCGCTGCTGCGCACGCGGCTGGAGTGGACGGTCCCGACGACATACGGCTTGGCGTGCCCGGCTTCGGCAAGTGCGAGCGCGGCGCGCGTCCCGACGACCTCTGCACGGTACATGTGGTTGTGCACGACGTGCGGTGGCCGGCGCATCAACAGGGCCAGCACGCCGGCCAGCGCCCGCCCGTCGTCGCGCTGGTCGATGACGTGAACGACGGCGCCCGCTGTGCGCAGGCGCCTCACCGCCGGACCATCCGATAGGCTGATCACCTGCACGGCGAAGCGGTCGGAAGGCAACCGCTCGACGAGGTTCTGGACGTGAACCTGGGCGCCGCCACCGGCGCCGCTGGCCATCAGCTGGGTGACCCGAATCTTCACGGTACCGGCTCGGACAGCACGAGCAGCCGCTCGATCGGCTCGTCGCGTGCGCCCCATTCGTACTTGTACGGCTCGTCCCCGCGCAGGAAGTCAAAGCGCCGCCGGCCGTGCTCCATGCGGTCGCGCAGGTAGGTCGCCGTGCCGGTCACGCCGGGCGAGAGCTCGGCCGCCGTCGGCTCCATGCCGGCGTTGTACAGGTAGCAGGTTCGGCCGTCGTCGAAGGCGAGGGCAGCGAAGATCAGCCGTTCGCCGCTGGACACCTCGATGAGCTGGAGCTGGCCGCCGTCGGGCTCGGCTCGCTCGAGGGCGGCCATGTGCTCGACGAAGCAGCGGCTGCGCCGGCCACCCTCGTTGGCCGGGAACAGGCCCTGTTCGCCGAAACGGGCGTTGTGCAGGGCGACGAAGCGGGCAAGGCCGTCGGCGGTCGGCGCATCGCGTCGAAGCGTCAGCGGCCCGTGGGCCTCGGCACGCCGGATCTTGCGCCTGATCTCGTGGCGCGACTTCTTCGAGAGACCGGCCAGGTAGTCGTCCCAGCCGCCCTCCCCGAAGGTGACGACCGGGCAGACGTCCTCGCGCTCGCGGATGACCTGCCAGCCGTGGCGCTCGGCGCCTGCGCGAAACGCTGCCTCCAGCGCCGGCAGCGCCGGATCGGCCGCGCGCAGGCGACGCAGGTCGACGACGTCCCACGGCTGGTCGCCGTGCTCACGGTCCGGCTCGGCGGCGAGCATCGCAACGAGGGCTTCGGCGACCGCGGGCAGGTCGGCGGGATCGGCCAGGATCGTCGCGTAGTCGCAGTGATAGCTCGCGCCGAAGAAGATCGCCTTGGCGTCGGGCCGAACGCGCGTCCCGCGCAGTCGGGTGTGGCGCAGGATCGTCGCCGTCGCCTCGTCGTCCGGTTCGATCATGTGCCGATGCATCAGCGGCACGATCGCCCGGATATCGTCGCCGCTGACCTCGGCCGTGGCGTGCGTGCCGGCCTCGTTCGCCGGCGTCGGGTCGCCGACGGCGACGACGTACTGTTCGTGAGCCGTCGAGCCGTAGGCGTCCCACCACGCGCGGTGCACCGTCCAACGGGCGAACGGCGTGGCGGCCGGCGTCAGCGCCAGCAGGCGATCCCATGCCACTCGCGGAATGCGCTGAAAGGAGAGCGGTCGGCAGACGAGGCGTCCCGTCCCGGCTGACGCCGCGCCGAGCGCCGAGGCGGTCGATGTCAAGGCCGGGCGAGCATAGCACCGGGTCTCGACGGCCCCGGTCGAGCAAGCTGGTCGGCCAGGCGCGACGGTCGAGGACCGCCGCGTGCGTAGTCAGGCGCGGCGGGCCGAGCGGTGCAGGAGAGGGATGCGCACGAGGTCGAGCAGGACGCGCAGCGCCAGCGCGGGTCGGACGTGCATGCGCGAGCCGCGCTTGTCGGTCCACTGTACCGGCACGTTGGTGATGCGGTAGCCGCGCCGGCGGGCGAGGTGGATGATTTCGGCATCGAAGACGATGCTCTCGATGCGCTGCTGTTCAAACAGGTCGTGCGCGACGGCGGCCCGGAAGCCCTTGAAGCCACATTGGGTGTCGGGCACCGGGCCGGTGACCCACAGCCGGGCAAACAGGTGGAAGACACGGCCGAGCAGCCGCCGGTGCAGCGGCTGACTGCGCCGCCGATCAGAACCGTCGGGCTGGATGCGGCTGCCAAGAGCCACGTCGTGGTCGGCCAGCGCTTCGGTCAGGAGCGGCAGTTGGTCGGGCGGCGTGGCGAGGTCTGCATCGGTGAACAGGACGTACTCGCCGCGCGCCGCGAGTACGCCAGCCCGGACTGCCCCGCCCTTGCCTCGATGTGGCTCGCGCAGCAGCCGGACGACGCTCGGCACATCGGCGGCCACACCCTGCTCGGCGCGCCTCTCGACGATGCGCGCCGTCGCGTCCGTGCTGCCATCGTCAACGATCAGCACCTCCCAGCTGCCCAGCTCAATTGACGCTCGACCACCCTCGCGTGCCGGCCCGCGCCGGCGCAGGTAACCGAACAGCTCGTCGAGCGCCGAGTTGATCCGCGCCTCCTCGTTGTAGGCCGGCAGGATGATCGAGACGCGCGGCGGCGCGTCGTCGACCGGCGAGGGCGGGGCGGGCATCGCTTGCATCCTAGCCCGCCATCGCCGGTCGCTGGCTGCTCAGCCGCGGTGGACTGAAGCGCGAACCGCGCAGCAGCGGGATGACCGCAACAAGCATCGCAATACCGATCGTGCCGTGCGGGAGCGCCACAACTGCGGCCACCGGCACGACCCACGGACGGTCGGTCCGCGCACCCCAGGCGACGATGGCGCCGGCCACAGCGAGACGCAGCCACAACGGCCCGGGCAGCAGGACGGTTGGTGGCGGCACGGCCGCGCTGCGCTCGAGCAGATCGATCCAGCCGAGCCACGAGCCGGGCGCGAGGACGAATGAGAAAGCAGCGATGGCGGCGCTCGCGCCAGCGGCGATGGCCAGCGAGCGCCACTCGCGACGTGCCGCAAACCAGACCAGGCCAATACCGGGCGTGATCTTCGTCAGCAGCACGAGCGACCAGGCCGACGGGTGGCGGAAGCCGACGACCATCGCCAAGGCGAGGAGGAAGTGGATGTTGGCGTAGCTGATCTCGGCAAAGAAGAGCACGACTGCCGGCAGAAGCAGCAGCGGCCCGGTCAGCCAGCGCAGGGCGAGCAGCAGCCCGGCCAGCCACAGCGCCAGGAAGGCGTGCCAGGGCAGGGCCGTCACGGGCGCAAGCAGCTGGGCAAACGCCGGCGAGTAGAGATACGCGTCGTCGGTGCCGGCGAGCGGGCCGTAGCTGACCGGTGGCCGGTTGACCCAGTACGCGTGAGCGTCTATGGCGGCGCCGTTGAAGCTCATGACGCCGGCGACCAGCGCTGCCAGCACGCCGGCGATGGCGACGCCGTCGCGCACTGCCCGCCGTCGGGTTGGCGTGAGCAGCGCGGCGTGCTCGAGACGCAGGCCCGGCCGCACAGCGGCCGGGGCCTGGGCGTTGCTCACCGCGATCTCGCCAGACGCGGCAGCACGAGCAGGGGCGCAAACCGCCAGACGGCGAGGATGGGCACCGCGATCACCGTGGCGCTGAAGACGAGCCGGTCGGAGCGAAGGCGAATGGCGAGCGCTGTCAGGCCAATCGCGAGCGCCAGGCGAAGCGCGAAGTCCATCGCGCCGGTCGGTGCCAAGGCGATCACCCCCGCCCCGTGCATCGCCGCGCCCGTCGACTCGAACATCGAGCCGACGTACATCGCCCACGCCGACGGATCGAGCGCAAGGCTGACAGCAGCGGCGGCGAGCGCGGCCAGGCAGCCGCCGACCAGCGCCAGTCGCTGATGCGGCATGGCCAGCCAGACGTACGGAACGACGAGCAGCGGGCCGAACTTGAGCGCCGCCGCCAACGGCGCCAGCCAGGCTCGGCCGCGGAGCGCCATCACCGTCATAACGGCGACGGGGAACGTCACGTTGGCCAGCGACAGCTCCGTGATCGTGAAGGGCACCAGCAGCCAGAGCCCGACGTTGCGCCACGAGCCGGCCAGCCAGCGCACGCAGAGCAGGCAGGCCAGCCGCCACAGCCACGAGAAGGCGAGCGCCGGCATCAGCGTCAACGGCGCCCAGAGTTGCGCGAACAGCGGCGGGTACTTGAAGGCGCCGAGCGCGTCGACCTCGGTCGCCCCGTAGAGCGGCTGCCCGGCGAGCACGTTCTGGCCGGCGAGCCAGTAGGCGTACGCGTCGTACGCCATCCCGCCGTCGATGGAGATGAGCAGCACGGCGGCGGCGAGCCCAACGCCGTAACCGAGGCAGCTGGCGATCAGGAGCAACCGCTGCCGGCTGCCGGTGTCAGGCAGCAGTTCGAGCGGCGTCGTCGGGCGCGCGGGCGCCACCTGTCCGACCGCGGTCATGAACGGTCCCCCGGCGTAGATACGATCGCCAGCGCGGTGACCACGACCAGCGCCGAACCGCCGACCGCCAGCGGCAGCCAGGCCACGCCGAGCGAGATCGCACCCGCACCGGCAAGCAGGGCCAACCGGGCGCGTGTCCGTGCGCGCGGCCAGGCGTACGCGGCGATCGGCAAGAGCACGGCCAGGTAGTGGTACCAGGTCGCGCTGGGTAGCAACAGCGAGGCCGCCACGGCAAGGGTCAGCGCCGCTGCCCAGCGGCCGGTACGCCGAGCGAGCAGGACGGACGCGCCGAGCGCGCCGAGGGCAAGGCCGATGGCGGCCACGCGGGCAGCTTCGGCGACGAGCGGGAGGTCGGGCGCGGCAAACGAGACGAGGCTGTGCGGAGCGAGGTTGGTGGCGTAGAGCGATGGCCCGCTGACCAAGTTGGGCAGCACGCGCGCGAAGTCCCACCACGCGGCCGGCGCGAGCAGCAGGGAGATGCCGCCGACGGCGAGCCCCGCCAGGAGGCCGCGGACAGTCGTTCTTCCCCGCGCGAACGCCGGCACGAGCAATACCGCCGGCGTCGTCTTGAGCAGGGTGGCCGCGGTGGCTCCGGCCGCGCCTGCCGCGCCACCGGCGAGGCCAAGGCCGACGAAGAGCAACAGGGCGCCGCTGACGTTGCCTTTCCAAAGGGTGTCGAAACAGGGCAGGAAGAAGGTCGCCGCGACGCCCGACCAAACGAGGGTCTCCGCCGAGCGAGGGGCGCCGCCGGCACGGGCCGCAAGCCAGACGCCGAGCAGAATCATGAGCGCCTGACCAGCGAACCAGACGACTGCGGCCAGCGCGAGCGGCAGGCCGGCGAGCGGAGCGAACAGCTGCGCGAGCAGTGGCGGGTACTTGTAGAGGATCGCGCCCTGCGCCGGGATCGGCCCGCCAAACATCTCGGCGGCGTACGGCGAGCGCCCGGCCAGCAGTTCGGCTGCGGCCGTGTGGTAGGCGGCGAAGTCGAACCCCCACTGTCCAGCAGGGTTGCTTGCCTGGCGCAGCAGGACAGTTCCCAGCACCAACCACCCGGCGGCGCACAGGACGATCCCGATGACGAGTCGGAAACGGGCCGACCGGAACGTCCGGACGCCCGGCATTTCGCCGCCCGCGCGTTGGCGGGCGGCGCGAAGCAAACCACTCTGGACGGCCACGAGGGCGAGGCTAGCATCGGCCAAACGCGCTTCCGGTGGCCCGTTGGTACCGCTCCGGAGTGCCCCGCACCGGCCTCACGGCTTACGCCATCCGCCGCGCCGTATGGTCCTTTGGTACGGGTCGGGCGGCCGAGGTGCCGTTGCTAGACTGCACCGCGCCCATGACCCCCCTGGTACTGTTCGCTACCGCTCTGTTCGCTCGTGCGGCAGTGGGTGCGATGTTCGGGGATCCCGCCTATCCCGATTCCTTTTATTACGTAAACGTCGCACGCGAGCTGGCGGCGGGCAACGGCTTCCAGCTCGACTACATCTGGAACTTCGTGGACGTCGGCGGCAGGCTACCATCCGAGCCGACACTCCCCATTCCCTCCAACGGCCACTGGATGCCGCTGGCGGCACTCGTCCAGGTACCGTTCATTTGGGCGCTCGGGCCGACGGCGCTGGCCTCCGCTGTGCCGTTCTGGCTGGCCGGCGCGCTGGCTGCGCCGCTCGCCTGGTGGATCGCGCGCGATGCCGGCGCGCGGCGCGTGGTCGGCCTCACCGCCGGCCTGCTC
>JALYGJ010000008.1 GCA_030777155.1 Chloroflexota bacterium
GCGCCAGCCGGCAACCGAGGAGGAGCGCGAACCGGTAGCCGCGGCGACCGCGCGTCGGCGCCGCCCGGCAACTGCTGCCGCCGGGACGGAGGGAGCGCCGTGAAGCGCCGGCCCAGCGACGCCGCCCCACGTCAGCGGCTGCCCCCGCGCAGCTATCCGACGCGAACCTGTGTCGGCTGCCGGACCGAGCGCCAGAAGCGTGAGCTGATGCGCATCGTCCGCGCCCCGGATGGCACGGTGAGCATCGACCCAACGGGCCGCGCGGCTGGCCGCGGCGCCTACCTTTGTGCGGACGGCCAGTGCTGGCCGACCGCACTCAAGAAGTCGTCGATCGAACGTGCCCTCGCCTCACCCCTGCCCGCCGAGCTGCGGGAGCGGCTGCAGCAGGGTCAACCGATTCTCGGAGGAGTGAATGGCCCGTAGTCGAAGTGGTACCCGCAACCTGCGCGGTCCGCGCAAGCCCCAGCGTCGGCCCGAGCAGCAGGTCGAGAGCGCCGTCCAGACGCTCGACCCAAGCGCCCGTGGCCCGATCGAGATTCCCAGCTCGATCACGGTCAAGGAGCTGGCCGACCTGCTGAGGGTCAACCCCGCTGACGTGATCCGCGAGCTGATCAAGAGCGGCATCTTCGCCAACATCAATCAGCCGCTGGATCGCGATACCGCTTCGCTCGTCACCAGCGAGCTCGGCTACGAGGTGGCCGAAGCACGCGCGCCCGAGCCGGCCGAGACGAACGGCGAGGCGCCCTCCGCCGAGGCGGCCAAGGAAGTCCTCTTCGAAGAGGACGACCCGAGCATGCTCGTGTCGCGCGCGCCGATCGTGACCGTCATGGGCCACGTCGACCACGGCAAGACGAGCCTGCTTGACGCGATCCGCGCCACCGAGGTCGCAGCCGGCGAGCGTGGCGGAATCACGCAGCACATCGGCGCGAGCGAGGTGGTCAAGGACGGCCGGCGTGTCGTCTTTCTCGATACGCCCGGCCACGAGGCGTTCACCGCAATGCGCGCGCGCGGTGCGAAGGTGACCGACATAGCGGTGCTCGTCGTCGCCGCTGACGACGGCGTGATGCCGCAGACGCTCGAGGCGATAGACCATGCGCGGGCGGCGCGCGTGCCGATCATCGTTGCGCTCAACAAGATCGACAAGCCGGACGCCAACCCCGAGCGCGTCAAGACCGAGCTCTCCGAGCACGGCGTGGTGATCGAGGAGTACGGCGGCGACGTGCCGCTTGTGCCCGTCAGCGCCAAGGTCGGCACGGGCATCGACGACCTGATCGATACCGTCCTGATCGTCGCCGACGTACAGGAGCTGAAGGCCAACCCGAAGCGCGCGGCGGTAGGCACCGTCGTCGAGGCCGAACTCGACAAGGGCCGCGGCCCGGTCGCCACCGTGCTCGTCCAGACGGGAACGCTGAAGATCGGCGACATCGTCGTGGTCGGCGACACCTACGGCCGGGTGCGTGCGCTCGAGAACAGCCGCGGCGAGCGCGTCGCCAAGGCCGGCCCGTCGTCGGCGGTCGTGGTCCTCGGCCTTGCCGAGGTGCCCCAGGCGGGCGACATCCTGCGCGCGGTACCGGAGGAGAAGACAGCTCGCCAGATGGTCGAGCAGCGGCGCGCCGAGAGCGCACGCAGCGACGGCGGCGGCCGGGCAACGCTCGACGACCTCTACCGCCAGATCCAGGCCGGTCAGACGAAGGAGCTGCGCATCATCCTCAAGTCGGATGTGCAGGGTTCGCTCGGCGCCATCCGTCACGCGCTCGAGCAGCTGCAGACCGACGAGGTGCGCATCAACATGCTGCACGAGGGCACCGGCGACATCACCGATAACGACGTCCTGCTCGCCTCCGCCTCGAACGCGATCGTCGTCGGCTTCAACACCAGGCTCGATCCGACGGCGCGCCGGACAGCCGAGGCAGAGGCCGTCGACATCCGCCTGTACGACATCATCTACCGGTTGACCGAGGAGATGCAGGCGGCGCTTACGGGCATGCTCGAGCCCGAGCAGATCGAGGTCGTCGAGGGCCGCGCCGAGGTCCGCCAGATCTTCCGGATGGGGCGCCGGGCGATCGCCGGCAGCTATGTCACCGACGGGCGCATCGTCCGTGGCGGAGCGCGCGTCTACCGGGCTGGCAAGGTAGTCGCCACGGACCGCATCGAGTCGCTGCGCCGGTTCCGGGACGACGTGCGCGAGGTCGCGGCCGGCTTCGAGTGCGGCATCGGGCTCGTCAGCTTCAACGAGTTCGAGGAGGGTGACGTGATCGAGTGCTTCAGCCAGCAGACGGTGTCGCGCATCGCCTCAGCCTGAGCGGCAGATGGGCCAGCGTACGGCACGGCTCGACGAGCTTCTGCGCGAGGAGATCAGTGCCGTCATCGCGCGCGACGTGCATGACCCGCGCGTCGGTTTCGTGACCGTCACAGACGTGGAGGTGTCGCCCGACCTGCGCCATGCGCGGGTGTGGGTGTCGGTCATCGGCAGCGAGGACGAGCGCCGGGCGACGGTACGTGCCCTGGGCCGGGCGATGCCGTTCGTGCGGGCCCGGCTCGGGCGGCTGCGGCTGAAGCGGATCCCGGAGCTTCACCTCCGGCTCGACACGACCGCCGAACGCGGCACACGCGTGCTGCGCATCCTCGACGAGCTTGAGAGCGGACGGACGCCGGAGGAAGGGCCGGTCAGCGAGACGCTGCCCACGCCCGGCGCGCGCTCGGAACCGGAGGGCGAGGCGTGACCGTCGCCCCGCCACGCGCCGCCGGGCTGACCTCGCTGACGCCGGACGACCTGGCGAGCGTGCCGGCCGATGTTGTCGCCCGCCTGCGCGAAGCACGTGAGGTGCTGTGCGTCTGCCACGAGAACCCCGAGTCGGACGCGCTCGGGTCGGCGCTCGCCATCGCGCTCGCGATCGAGGAGTTGGGCGGGCGGGCAATGCCTGTGTGCGCCGACCCGGTCCCGGCGATGTACGGCTTCATGCCGCAGATCGAGCGCTTCGGCCAGCAGCCCGACCCGGATCGCTCGTATGAGCTGATAATCGTCAGCGACTGCGGTGACCTCGAGCGCGTCGGTTCAGTGCTGACCGAGAACGCCGAGCTGTTCGGCCGGGTCCCGATCGTCAACATCGACCACCATGTCTCGAACACCGGCTTCGGCGAGGTCGACTGGATCGACCCCGCGGCAGCGGCAACCTGTGAGCAGGCAACGCTTCTGATGCCGGTGCTCGGCGTCCCGCTGACTGCCGCCGAGGGCGCTCTCGCCAGCGCGCTGATCGCCGGCATCGTCATCGACACGGCGAACTTCCAGCACCCCAATACGACGCCGCGCACGCTGCGCGCGGCAGCCGAGCTCGTCGCCGCCGGTGCGCCACTGCACGAGACGGCGCGGCTCCTGTACCGCACCAAGCCAAACCGCCAGCTGGCGCTCTTTGGGCGCGTACTCGCCCGCCTGCAGAGCGACCTCGACGGACGACTGGTCTGGGCAAGCCTCCACGACGACGATCTGGCCGCCGCCGATGCATTGCCATCCGACGCGGAGGGGTTGAGCGACCTGCTCAGCCAGTCGGAGAGCGCGGCGCTGGTGGTGCTGTTCAAGGAGGCCGGCAATGTGACCCGACTGTCGGTCCGGACCAAGGACGGCGGCGTCGATGCGACCGCACTCACCGCCATCTACGGTGGCGGCGGCCACGCCCGCGCGGCCGGCGCGACCGTGCCCCTGCCGTTGCCGGAGGCTGAGCCGGTCGTACTCGAGGAGGCACGGCAGCTGATCGAACGCAGTGGCGGTGGCTGAAGGGGAGCGGCTCAACGGGGTCGTCGTCGTGACCAAGGAGCCCGGCCCAACTTCGCACGACATCGTCGGCCTCGTCCGCCGGCTGACCGGCGTCAAGCGTGTCGGCCACGGCGGAACTCTCGATCCGTTCGCCGGCGGCGTGCTGCCCGTCTTCGTCGGTCACGCCACGCGCCTGGTCGAGTACCACCTCGGCGACCCGAAGGAGTACCGCGCGCTGGTCGCCTTCGGCGCGCGCTCAACGACCGACGACCTGACCGGAGAGCTGACGCTGTCGCGGGCACCGGTGCCCGAC
>JALYGJ010000009.1 GCA_030777155.1 Chloroflexota bacterium
GCCGACTTCGTCGGCGCCTTTGCCGTCACCACTGGCATTGGCCTGGACGCGGCAAGGGGCCGCTTCACGGCGGCGGGCGACGACTACGGCGCGATCATGCTCGCCGCGCTCGCCGACCGGCTGGCCGAGGCCTTCGCCGAGTGGCTGCACGAGAAGGTCCGCCGGGAGCTGTGGGGCTACGCGGCCGACGAGCAGCTGACCAACGAGCAGCTCATCGCCGAGGCTTACCAGGGCATCCGACCGGCGCCCGGTTACCCGGCCTGCCCCGACCATACCGAGAAGCGGACGATCTTCCGCCTGCTCGACGCGGAGCGCCGGGCCGGCATCCGGCTGACTGAAACGATGGCGATGGTCCCCGGCTCGTCGGTCAGCGGGCTCTACTTCTGGCACCCGCAGGCGCGCTACTTCGGCCTCGGACGCATCGGGCGTGACCAGCTCGAGGACTACGCGCGGCGGAAGGGCTGGTCGATCGGCGAGGCCGAGCGCTGGCTGGCACTGAACGTGGCCGAGGACGCGCCGCCGCCGGCTGTCTCCGGAGCTCGCCGTTGACCAGCGCGTGATGGTGACGGCGGCTCGAGTGGGCTGCTGCCGCCGGGCGGCAACATCGACCGCTGACGGCCGCAACGCGCGAGCACGAGCGGTCAGTTGTGCCGCCCGGCGAGAAAGTTGGCCGTTCCTGCCGGCGGGCGGCAGGCTTCGCCTCCCAGCGAGACCTGCCCGGTCGTTGCTGCCGCCGTCCGGCCGTCGAAGCGCGTCGAGCGCAGCATGAACAACGTGCTCGAGCAACGCGTGAAGGCGGAGCTGGTTCCGGCCCGGCTGGTCCGCGGTACGCGCGGCGCGGTGGCCAGCCCGCACTACCTGGCCAGCGAGGCCGGGCTGGCGATTCTCCACGCCGGAGGAAACGCCGTCGACGCGGCGATTGCCACCAACGCCGCGCTGTCGGTCGTGGCCGCCCATTCGTGCGGCCTGGGGGGTGATGCCTTCTGGCTGATCCGGGAAGGGACAGAGGTACACGCCCTCAACGGCAGCGGGCGGAGTGCCCGGGCCGCAACCATCGACGCCGTGCGGGCGGCGGGATTCGAGGCAATGCCGGTGCGCGGGCCGTGGACGGTTACCGTTCCCGGCGCAATCCGCTCCTGGGGCGACGCCCACACGCGGTTCGGCCGGCTCCCCTGGCGCGAACTACTCGTACCGGCGATCGAGCTGGCCCACGGCTTCGCGGCCACCGACGGCTGGTCGCGCGCGGTCGAGCGTTCGGCGGCCATCTTCGGTAGCGACGGCGACTGGGCGCGCGCCTTCCGTCCGCATGGCCGCCCGTGGGGCACCGGCGAGCGGGTCAGCCTGCCCGCCCTCGCCGACACGCTGCGCATGCTGGCCGAGGAAGGTCCGGACGCCGCCTACACCGGCTCGGTCGCCCGCCGCGCGTGCGCCTACCTTGAGGAGCGCGGCTCGCTGCTGCGCGCCGGGGACTTCGGAGAGCACCGGTCGGACTGGACCGATCCGATCGCGATCGAGTACCGCGGCGTCACCTCGCTCAGCCACCCGCCCAACTCGGCCGGCCCGCTGGCGCTCGAGACGCTTGGCCTGCTCGCGCACTTCGATCCGCCAGCGGCGCTCGACGAACCGCGCTGGGTCCACCTCGGCCTGGAGGCTGCGCGCCTGGCGCTGGTCGACCGCGACGCCCTCCTCACCGACCCCGACCACATGGCCGACGGCGCGCTGGCGACCTTTCTCGATCCCGACCGCCTGGCGCGACTTGCCGCAACGATCGATCCCAAGCGCGCCGCACCGCTCCCGCGCGCGTCCGTCGCCGACGGCGATACGGTCTTCCTCGCCACCGGCGACGGCGAAGGCAGGCTGGTCAGCCTGATCGAGTCGAACTGGATGGGCTTCGGCTCGGGGCTCGTCGACCCGCAGACCGGCATCTCGTACCACAACCGCGGCTCGCTCTTCCGCCTCGACCCGGCGCACCCCAACGCGCTCGCCCCACGCAAGCGCACCTTCCACACGCTAACGCCGGGCATGCTGGTGCGCGACGGCCGGCCGTGGATCGCGCACGGTTCGATGGGCGGCGAGATCCAGCCGCAGGTGCACGTGCAGGTTGTCTCGGCGATCGTCGACGCCGGTCACGACATCGCGACGGCGCTGGCCGTGCCGCGCTGGCTGGCCTGGCCCCAGGGCCACCTCGGGCCAGCGTCGGTTGCCCTGCTCGAGCGCCGCTTCGATGCGTCAGTTGGCCACGCGCTGGAGAGGCGCGGCCACCGCGTCGAGTGGGCGGCCGAGTTCGACTCGGCGATGGGCCACGCCAATGCCGTCGAGCTCGTGCACGTCGACAACGGCAGCCTCACGCTTGCCGCGGCGACCGATCCACGGACCGAGGGAGCCGCGCTGGCGTGGTAGAGCGGGCGGCTATACTTCGAGCCGGCCGGTCGCGCCGCGCTCACGACCTCCGCGGCTGGCCAATCCACCTGGCGCCGCCCGTCCTGATGGCGGCGCGCCCGCCAGCCGGAGCGCCGTGAGCTCGAACGTAGCGCAGAACTATCCCTATACGACCGAGACCGAGGACGAGCGCGCGGCCGCCATCGCGGGCGCGCTCGAGCGCTTCGACGGCCTCGCCGAGCGCATCGCCAGCGAGGCCAGCCCGCTGCCGGCGCTGCCGCCGGCCGAACCTGGCAAGCCGCATCGCTGGTGGGTCTTCGTCTGTCCGCGCGACGTCGACGGCCGGCTGCACGTCGCCGGTCACGCGAGCGAGCGCCACGCGTTGTACACGATCTGCGACATCGGCGGCGAGAGCTATCTGCGCTGACGACTAACGCGCGGCGGCCAGGCGGTCGTCGCGACCAATGCTGAGCAGCAGCGCCGCCAGGAGCGTCGTCCGCGGAACGATCGAGTCGAGCTCCAGGTACTCGTCGGGCGAGTGGTCAGCGCCACCGACAGGGCCGAGGCCGTCGAGCGTCGGTACACCGAGTCCGGCGATCGTGTTGGCGTCCGACGCGCCGCCGGTCGCTGCGTCGGACAGGGCGAAGCCCAGGCGGCCGGCCAGCTCGATGGCACCGCTGGCGAGCTGCGCGGTCGCGACAGACTTCTCCATCGGCCAGTGGCGCGCGCGCGCCTCGACCTCGGTCACGACGTCGGGCACCGTCGACGTGGCGCAGATCGCGTGCAGCTCCGCCTCGGCCGCCTCGAGCGTGGCGCGCGTCGCCGCGCGCAGGTCGACCTGCATCTGCGCCTCCTGGGCGACGACGTTCGGCCGCGTGCCGCCATTGACCACGCCGACGTTGACCGTCACGCCCGGCCAGCGGTCGTTGAGCGCAGTCAGGGCGATGGTCTTGTGCGCCGCCTCGACCACTGCACTACGCCCCCTCTCGGGCTCGACGCCGGCGTGCGCCGCCCGTCCGTGCAAGCGGATCCGGTAGTCGACCACGCCCTTGCGCGCGCTTACGATGTCACCGTTGGCGCGCGCGCACTCGAGCACCAGGCCGACGTCGGACTGCTCCGCCTCGCCGCGGATGACGCGTCCGCTGCGTGGAGAGCCGATCTCCTCGTCGGGGTTGGCGATGTAGACGAGCCGCCCGAAGGGCAGCGCCCCGAGCGCGGCCAGCGCGCGCAACGCGTAGAGCCCGGCCAGCAGGCCGGCCTTCATGTCGGTCACGCCCGGCCCGTACGCACGGCCGTCGCTTATGTGAAACGGCCGCTCGGCGACCGTGCCGGCGGGGAAGACCGTGTCGAGGTGCCCGACGAGCAGCACGCGCGGGCCCTTGCCCGTCACCGGGAAACTGCCCACCACGGTGTCGCCCAGCTCGACGTCGTGCTGAACGCGAACCTTGGCGCCCAGCTCGGCCAAACGCTCGCCCATCCACGCGCCAACCTCGTCGACGCCAACCTTCGTGTACGAGCCGCAGTCGACGTTGACCAGCCATTCAAGGTCGCGCAGGAAGTCCTTCTCCCAGCCGGCGACCGTCGCGCGCAGGCGCTCGAGCTCGGCGTCGCTGATCATCGCGCGACTCTACGACAGTCGACCGTATAGTCGGGCGGCATGCGTCTGATCGAGGTGCGGCTGCTCGACGGCCCGAACGTCTACCGGCTCGAGCCGGCGGTCAAGGTCGAGCTAGCCATCGGCCGCCGGCGCTCGTGGTATGGGCAACGGCGCCCCGCGCGGCACGCTGTCGTTCGCCTCGGCACGCCGGTCCCCGGCCGCCTCGCCCCGCCGCCGGTTGCCCTGCTTGCGGCGTGGGTGCGGCGACTCCATGCGGCGGCGCTCGGCAAACGGCGGATAGCGGTCGCCATCCACCGTACGAACGAACCGGGGCACTGGGTGGTCGCCTATCCGTGGCGCGAGCGCGGGCGCGCGGAAGCGATCGCCCGCACTGCCTACCGCCTGACCGAGCGCCACGCCGACCCGCGTCGCGACCTGCTGGCGCGAGCCACGATCGAAGCAATCGTCGAGGCCGACACCAACCGGCCCGAGCTGATCGACAACGACGCGCGCCGCGTGCCGACGATCTGCATCAGCGGTACCAACGGCAAGAGCACGACGACACGCCTGATCGGCCACATCCTGCACGGTGCCGGCCGGCGTGTCGGGATGAGCACCTCCGACGGCGTCTACGTCAACGGGGTGCTCGTCGAGGAGGGCGACCTGACCGGCCCGCGCGGCGCGCAGCGCGTGCTCGGCGATCCGAGTGTCGAGGTCGCCGTGCTCGAGACGGCGCGCGGCGGGATCCTGCTGCGTGGCCTCGGCGTCGCCAGCAACGACGCTGCCGTGCTGACCAACGTCAGCGCCGATCACCTCGACCTCCACGGCTTGCACACGCTGCCCGAGCTGGCCGAGGTCAAGTCGGTCATCGCGCGCGTCACGCGGCCCGACGGCACGGTCGTGCTCAACGCCGACGACGTGCTCGTCGCCGGCCTGCGCCGTCGCGTCCGCGCCGATGTCTGCCTGTTCAGCCTGCGGCCGACGAGCGTGCTCGTGCGCCGTCACGTCGAGAACGGCGGCCGGGCACTCGTGCTCGACGGGAGCTGGCTGGTCGAGCTCGCCGCCGGCGACCGGCGGCCGATCGTAGAGGCCGCCGAAGTACCGGCGACCCTCGGCGGGGCGGCGCGCCACAACGTCGCCAACGCGCTGGCCGCGGCAGGCGGAGCGATGGCGCTCGGCGCGACGATCGAGCAGGTTGCGCTCGGTCTGCGCACGTTTCGCCCGTCGCCGGATCAGATGCCGGGGCGAACGAACCTGTACCTCCTCGGGCGCCGTGTCGTCATCGTCGACTACGCCCACAACGAGGCCGGGCTGGCTGCCCTGCTCGAGCTCGCCGAGGCGCTCGTGGGACGGGGGCGGCGGCGAGCGACGATCAGCGCCGTCGTCGGGACCGCCGGCGACCGGCCTGACGACTCGCTGCGCGCCATCGGTCGGCTGGCCGCCGAGCGGAGCGACCAGGTGGCGATCAAGGAGACGCTGCGCTACCTGCGCGGCCGGTCGCGCCAGTCGGTGATCGGTGAGCTGCTGGCCGGCATCCGCTCGGCCGGCGTCCGAGCCGCTGACGTGCCGGTTTACGAGGACGAGCCGTCGGCCGTGCAGGCCGAGCTGACGACATCCGGCCGGCTGGCGGCAATCGACGACGGGCGCGCACGCGTGCTGCTGCTGATGTGCCACGCCGACCGGGCGGGCGTCGAGGAAGTGCTCCGCGGCCTCGGTGCACGGCTGCTGACCGAACCCGGCGAGCTCAGCGACCTTCGCGACGTCTGACAGCTTTTGCCACGCGACGCTGGCCGACCGTAAGCAGACGTAAACCGGGTACAGCCTGCGCTACGGCGGCGACGCGGCTCGGACGGCGGCCCAGCCCGCTCGAATGGAGGTACCAGTTCTTCCCCACGGCGCGCGCACCGCCGCCGAACTGCAGCGCGGGGGCCGCCAGCACCAGCGAGCCACAGAGCTCGTCCTCAGCCCTCCTCCGCCTCCAGCTCGCCGGGGTCGGCGATCGCCATCGCCGCCAGGCCAGCCCGGCCGCTCGCAACCACCTGGCGGTAGACAGCGGCAGCGTCGTCGACGCACATCATCACCACGTCGCCAGCTGTCGCCACGGCAAGCCCCCGGCGAGCGGCGGCGAGCTCATCGAGCATCTCCTCTGTCTGCCGGCAGCGCCCACCCTCGCGCTGGGCGACAGCAACCCCGGCCAGCACGTTGCGCGCCGTCTCGCCCGGCGCGCGCCCGCGCAGGTTCGCATCCTCGCGCACGATGATGACGTCGAAAGCGTGCGCGGCGAGTCGCCCGTACTCGCGCTGGTCCTCGTCGCGCCGGTCGCCGGGGATACCGATCACCCCGATCGCCCTGCCACGCCGCCCGCTCACAGCGGCGCCGTCACCGCCACCCGCGCCTTCTGCGCCAGGCACCTCCATATACAACTCGACGAACTCCGCCAGCCGGCGCATCCCGTCCACGTTGTGGCAGTAGTCGAGGAAGACCTTGAAACCGTCGACCTCCAGCTCGTTCAGCCGTCCCGGCGCCTGGAAGAACGACGTCGAGAAGGTACGCAGGCCCTGCCGGATGTCATGCAGGTGCGCGCCGCTGGCCCAAGCCGCGGCGGCCGCCGCCAGCGCATTGGCGACGTTCATCCGCGCCCGACCACCGAAGGTGGCCGGGATGAGGTGCGTATAGAGCAGCGGCATCGTCCGGCTGCCGTGGCGCAACACCATCAGCTCGCCGTCGGGCGTTGGCTGGACGACCATCGCCGCCCCGCCGCGGCCACAGTGGCCATCGACGCGGTCGTAGCCCTCCTCGCCGGCCTGCGTCTGCATGGTGAAGTAGACGATCCGACCGCGGCATAGGCGTGCCATGCGCGCGACGAGCGGGTCGTCGGCGTTGAGCACGGCGCTGCCTGAGCGGGGAACGGCCTCGACCAGCACCGACTTGACGGCGGCCAGCTGGGCCAGCGTGTCGACGCCGTTCAGGCCGAGGTGGTCGGCGCTGATGTTGGTCACGACGGCGACATCGTTGCGGTCGTAGCCCAGGCCCTCGCGCAGGATGCCGCCGCGAGCGACCTCGAAGACCGCTGTGTCGACCGACGGGTTCTGCAGGATCATCCGCGCCGAGCGCGGGCCGGACATGTCGCCTTTCCGGATCAGCCGACCGTCGATGACGATCCCGTCGGTGGTGGTCATGCCGACGCGTCGGCCCATCAACTTGAGGATGTGGCTGACCATGCGCACGGTCGTCGTCTTGCCGTTGGTGCCGGTCACGCCGATGATCGGGATGCGCGCGTTCGAGCCCTGCGGAAACAGCATGTCGAGCACCCGTCGGGCGACGTACTGAGGCTCACCCTCCGTTGGGTTGGTGTGCATGCGGAAGCCGGGCGCGGCGTTGACCTCGACGATGGCACCGCCCTGTTCGCGGACCGGTACCGCGATGTCGGGCGTGATGAAGTCGATGCCGGCCACGTCGAGGCCGATGACGCGCGCCGCCGTCTCGGCGATCTCGACGTTGTCGGGATGCGCCTCGTGCGTGCGGTCGATGGACGTCCCGCCGGTCGACATATTGCCGGTCAACGCGAGCTGGATCCGCGTGCCAGCCGGCGGCACGTCTTCGAGCGCGTAGCCCTGCCTCGCGACCAGCTGCGCGGCGGCGTCGTCGAGCCGAATGCGCGTCAGGACGCGCTCGTGGCCGATCCCGCGTCGCGGGTTGCCGTTCTCGATCTCGACCAGCTCGCGCACCGAGTGCTCGCCGTCTGCGGTCACGCCGGCCGGCACGCGCTCGGCGACCGCCGCCATGCGGCCGCCGACGATCAGCACGCGGTAGTCGTTGCCCGCCACGTACGTCTCGACGACGACGTCGCCGCGCCGACTCTCGCGGCGGGCCAGCGGGTAGGCGCGCCGGACTTCCTCTTCGCTGCGCACGTCGAGGCTTACGCCCCGGCCGTGGTTGCCATCGAGCGGCTTGACCACGACCGGGAAGCCGAGGCTGCGCGCCGCCCCCGCCGCCTCGTCCTCGCCGCGCACGGCCTGCGAGCGTGGCACGGGTAGCCCGGCCGAGTTGAGCAGCTGGTTGGTCAGGCTCTTGTCGGAGGCAATGTCGACGGCGATGGCCGACGTCTGCGAGGTCATCGTGGCGCGGATCCGCCGCTGGTGGACGCCCTGACCGAGCTGGACGAGGCTGTGCCGGTCGAGGCGGATGAACGGGATGTCGCGCGTCAGCGCCTCGTCGATGAGAGCCTGGGTCGAGGGCCCGAAGGCCTGCCGTTCGGCGAGCCGGATGAGGCTCTCCAGCTCGGGCACGAACTCGAGCTCACTTTCGCTGGGCGCGACGAGGTGGTTCACGAGCGCGACCGCCAGCCGGCCGGCGGCCAGCCCGACCTGCTCCTCGCGGTACTCGAAGATCACGTTGTAGCGGCCGTGCTCGCCCGTCGAGCGCGTCTTGCCGATGTGCACCTCGGTCCCGGCCAGGTCCTGCAGCTCGAGGGCGACGTGCTCGGCGACGTGGCCCAGCCACGTCCCATCGTGCAGGCGCGAGATGAAGCCACCCCGCCGACCGAGCGAGCAGGCATGGTTGTCGAGCCCGGGCAGCAGCTCGATCAGTGCCTCGGTGAAGCCGGGGAGGCGGTTGGTCGGCCACTCCTCGAGCTCACCGAGGTCGACCTTCATCCGAATCGCCGGCGTGCGCGACCAGACGTTCGGTCCCCGTAGTACGCGCGTTTCGAGGATGCGCAGCGACGGCCGCGGCCGTTCGCCGGTGGCCTGCGCCGGCTGAATCGTCTCCGTCATCCGCGCCGTCCGACGGGCGACCTGCGTTTCAGCTCGAGGCGGCCGAGCCCGTGCCGGCGCCGCCCAGCGCGCGCAGCACGGGCGTGGCGACGCGCGTCCGGCGCGCCAGGTCGAAGCGGTAGCCGGCCGGTAGCGAGTGCATAATGACGTTGCTGATCATCAGCGGCCGGTGAGCGCGGACCTCCCACGCATCGGTCTCCGAGTCGGCGCCGTCGATGATGGTCACGCTGCGCCGGCCGATCACCTCGATGACGTGGTCGGGCCCGATCACGCCGGCCGTGTCCTCGTCGATGCCCAGGCCGAGCAGCGACGGGTTCTGGGCGATGATCGCCAGCAATCGCCCGAGCCGGTTCCGCTGCTCGAAGTGCTGGTCGATGATCACGCCGGGCACGATCCCCAGCCCGGCCGCCATCTGGAACATCCGCTGCTTGGGTGTCGCCCCGCTGGCGCCAAAGGCGACCATGTGCGTGCTCATCGCCGACGCGCCGGCACTCGTGCCGGCGACAACGGCACCCTGGCGGTGGCGCTCGACGATCGCGTTGGCGAGGTCGGTGCCGCCGATCGTCGACGACAGCCGCAACTGGTTCCCGCCGGTCAGGAAGACGCCGGTCGAGTTGGACACCGTCCGGGCGTGGCGCGAATCGTTGGCCTGCCCGCGCGTCATAGCGTGGATCGGCTGGACCTCCCGCGCGCCGAGCTCGCTGAAGATGCGGCGGTACATCTCGCCGGCCAGCGGCCCCAACGACGAGGCAGTGCTGACGACGGCGATGCGCGCGTCCGGGCCGCCGGCGAGGCTGACGAAGCGGTTCAGGATGACCCGCTCGCGCACCTTGTCCTCGGCCCCTCCGATCAGGATGACGTGGCCGTCGGTCATCCCGGCGAGTATAGCGGCGGGTTCGGCCGAACTCCCCCGCATGGCGGGAGGCGACAGCGGGCGGCCGGCGGCCGGCGGCGGACAGCTCATACACGCCGAGGAGCGAGCATCGACTTTCCGCTGGAGGCGAGCCGGGGACGGCACTGGCCCGATGGTCGGCCATTGCTAGGATGTGCGGCGGGCGGGGCGCCCAACTCGTCCGTGAGAGGAGGACGGACGGTGCCCGCCCACCCGTGTCAGCCTCGCGCGGAGGTCTCCTCGCTGGATTCGACCATCGCCGGATCACTCATCGAGCGGCTTCGGCGCCCACGCATCGTTGCCGCGATCGTCCTGCTCTCACTGACCGGCGGCATCCTGCTGGCGTTCCTCTACGAACGCGGCGAGCTGGCCGGTGCGGACGCATACGCGTACTGGGAGGGCGTCCGCCGCTGGCTCGCCGGAGCGGATCCGTACGACCCGGTCGAGATGCACCTTCCCTACGTGTATCCGCCGTGGACGCTCTTGCTGTTCCTGCCCTGGGCGCTCCTCCCGTGGGAGATCGCCTGGTTCGGCTGGCGCGCCGTGAACGTCGTGCTCTTTGCGGGGACCGTCGCCTGGGCGTACCAGCGCCGCCCGCTGCCCACCGCGCTGCTGCTGGCCGTGCTCGGTCCCGCGCTCGCCGCCAACCTCGACACGGGCAACGTCAACGTGCTCATCGTCGTCGCCATCTGGGTCGCCCAGTTCACCCAACCACGAGTCGGCGGGCTGTTATGGGCCCTCGTCACCGGGCTGAAGTGGGTGCCTGCGCCGCTGATCGTGTTGCTGCCGCCACGCGCGCGGGCGTGGGGCCTGGCCTTCGTCGGCGTCGCGATCGTGCTGACACTCGCCACCTGGCCGCTGACGCTCCATCAGATCGACGTCGCGCTCAATCACCCGCGCCCGGTCCGCCTCGACTACATGATCCTCGCCTGGGCCGCCGTACCGTGGCTCTGGCGCCAGCGCTGGCGGCCCTGGTGGCTCCAGCGCCGGTAGCTGAGCATGCGCTGGCAGCGCCGGCCACCGGCCGGCGCCTGGCTGCGCGCCTTCGTCGGCCTCGACTAGCTGCGCTGGCACCAGACGCGCGGGAGCCGGCGTCCGCTTGGGCGCCGGCTCCCGCTCTCGGCAAGAACGCCGTTACCGCTACGGGTGGGTCAGGGTCGTTTCAGCTTCCCGGGGCCGGTAACAGGGGCTGCGGCTGGCAGCGCGGGCACCAGTACGCACGCCGCCGGCCGACGGTCATGGCGCCGGTGACGGCTGTCCCACAGCGCCGACAGGGCCGGCCGGTGCGGCCGTATACGTAGAGATCGCCGGCCGTCCCGGCCGGCGTCGTGACACGCCGCCCGCCGGCCAGGTTGGCGCGCAGCAGGGCCGAGGCGCGCTCGACCAGCCGACGCAGGGTCGCGTCGTCCAGCGTGCCGACCGGAGCGAGCGGGTTGACACGTTCGATGAAGCACAGCTCGCTGCGGTAGACGTTGCCCACGCCGGCCAGCACAGTCTGGTCGAGCAGGGCGTCGCCGATCGGCATTCGGGCGCGCGACGGCTGGCGGAGTCGCAGCACCGCGGCGTCGGCATCGAACTGATCCGCTGCAGCGTCGGGGCCGAGCCGCGACAGCACGGGGTGGACGGCGAGGGCACGCGTCTCCAGCAGCTCGACCGTCGTCGGATCGAAGCAGACGGCAACCGCGCCGGCTGTCTCGATCACGACCGCAGCGCGCGTCGCTGGCCGCCGCCAGCGCTCGCCGCTTCGGTAGCGGTGCCAGGACCCGTGCAGGCCGAGGTGGGTATGCAGCGTCAGCCCGCCGGCGAAGCCGATGAGCAGGTGCTTGCCGCGCGCCTCGACGCTGCTCACGCGCTCGCCCAGCAGCCGCTGGAGGCGATCGCCGGCGCGGCCGCCGACGCGGCTGATCGTCCGCTCGAGCAACGACGCCCGCAGGACGTCAGCGATCCGCGCGAGGTTGTCGCCTTCAGGCACCCCGTTCGGCCGTTGCGCGAAGCGCCCAGCCGCGATAGCCGGGCCGGAAACCGGCGTTCGCGAGCAGCTCACGATGCCCCGACTCGTCGACCGGCACTCCATCGACGCGGTCGATCTGCAACGCGCGGAAGCGGCCGTCGACGAGCAGCGCCTGCAACCCGGCGAGTGCGGCAGCGGCGACACCGCGGCGGTCGAAGGCGGGTAGTGTCTGGAGCGAGCGCGCGCCGCGCTCGAGATAGACGACCGGCTCACCGTCGGCCAGCACGACGTAGGCGCCGGCCGCGCGTGGCAGCGGCCGGCGGTCGTCTTCCCCGCGGCGCGGCCAGGGCAGAGCAGCGCCGTACGGATTGGCCGGATCGGCCGCCGCGAGCAGCAGCAGCTCGCGCGGCAGCGCGCCGCCGGCCAGGTCGGCGCCGGGATCGGCGCGTTCGCTGCGCAGCCGGTCGAGTGCCGCAGGCAGGCAGAACTGCGCACCCCCGAGGCCCTCGACGAAGTAGCCGCGCCGGACGCGGCCCCGCTCCTCCATCTCGCGCAGAACCGGATAGACCGCGGCGAAGCCACCGGCCACCGGTTCGGCCGCCACAGCATCGCGCGTGAGCACGCCGTGGCGCTC
>JALYGJ010000010.1 GCA_030777155.1 Chloroflexota bacterium
TCGCCGACCTGGTCATCGACGCCGACACGCTGCGGCCAACTGCGATCGTCGAGCGCATCCTGAGCGACCTTGCCTGGTCGGCCGACTGTCCGGCAATCGGCCGGCAAGCGGGCGGCTCGGACGCGCCTACAGGCGCTTGACGAAGCGCGCGACCGCTCGGCGGAGCGAAGCCGGCGGTGGCATGCGCGCCGGGCCGATGATCGCCCCCCATCGGCGGCGGTCGCTTGGCTAACGGCGGCGGCGCGATCCGCCCACGGTACGCCGGATCTCGGCTGGCACGCGGTCGATCGCCCGGCCCGGCGGACGTCGAATTGGCGTCTCGCACCGCTGGCGGTAAGCTCTGCGCGGGCTCGCCCGCGCAGCGCCGCGAAGTGAGCGGCGTTTCTCGGCCGGTGAGTCACACACGAGGCCGCGCTCGGATGGCGTGGCTACGAGGAGGTTGTCGGATGCCCCATTCACGGCTCATCGGCCTACTGGCCACGGCCGCGCTCGTGGCTGCGTGTACCGGTGCTGCACCGGCGACGCCCACGACCGCGCCGACGGGTTCACCCACCGGCGCACCGACCGCTACGCCACAGGCGTGGCCGGACAGGCTGGTCATCGGCTTCGTGCCGTCGCGCGAGGCCGCCGCGCTGGTCGAAACGATCCAGCCCATTGCCGACCACCTGACCCAGGCGCTCGGCATCCCGGTCGACGGATACGTCTCGACGGACTACCCGGCGCTCGTCGTGGCGATGCAGACGGGTCAGGCGCAGATCGGCGCCTTCGGTCCGTTCGCCATGCTCCAGGCCGTCACTCGCGCCGGCGCCGAGATCATCCTGCAGTCGGAGCGGAACGGCAGCGCGACTTACCACACCCAGTTCATGACCAATAACCCGGATCGCTACTGCACGATCTCGCCGCCCGTCGAGAACGAGCGCGAGAGCCAGATCAATCCGGGCACGTTCCTCAACTGCAACGGGACCGAGCGCGGGCCCACCGACACCCCGCAGGGTCCGATCGGCACCGAGGCGATCGCCAATATCCCGCCCGGCACGACGATTTCCTTCGTCAACGAGACGTCGACCTCGGGCTACATCTTCCCGGCCACCGTGCTCATTGTTAACGGCATCGCCCTCGACAGCATCACTGCCTACTACGCCGGTCAGCACGACGCGTCGGCAGTCGCGGTCTGCCAGGGCACGTCGGGCGTCGAGGTGGGCGTGAGCTTCGACGACGCTCGTTCCGAGGTCGCCGCTCCGCCGCCCGACTGCAGCCTCAATGAGGACGTTGTCGTCTTCGCCTACGGGCCTGAGATCCCGAACGACGGCGTCGTCGTCGACGGCGACCTGCCCGACGACCTGAAGCTCGCCATCAAGCAGGCGCTGATCGATTACTCCGAGACCGAGGAAGGCCGCGAGGTCCTCCAGCGGGTCTACAACATCACCGCCTTCGCCGAGCCGAACCTGGATGCGCTCCAGATCGTCCGCGACGCGGCGCGCGAGCTCGGTATCGAGTAGCGCCGAGTACGCGAGGGGCGGGCCGCCCGCCCGCCCCTCGTCCTTTCGCCGGTGATGATCCGCTTCGAGGGTGCCTCGATTACGTATCCGGGTGGCGTCCACGCTCTACGCAACGTCAACCTGGAAATCGGCGATGGCGAGATGATGGTCATTGTCGGGCTGTCCGGCGCCGGCAAGTCCACGCTCATCCGCGCGATCAACGGGCTGGTGCCGGTAACCGCCGGCGACGTCATCGTCGATGGCGTGAGCGTGCGCGGCGCCTCGCCGGCCGAGCTGCGCCGGCTGCGCAGCCGGATCGGCATGATCTTCCAGACCTTCAACCTGGTGAAGCGCACCAGCGTCCTGAACAACGTGCTGATGGGGCGCCTGCACGCGACGGGTACCGTGCGCTCTCTCCTCGGCTGGTACAAGCCGGTCGACGTCGAGATCGCGATGCAGGCGCTTGAGCGGGTCGACATCGTCGAGAAGGCCTACGTCCGAGCGGCGAACCTCTCGGGCGGCCAGCAGCAGCGCGTCGGCATCGCCCGCGCGCTGGCGCAGGAGCCGACGATCCTGCTGGCCGACGAACCGGTGGCCAGCCTCGACCCACCGACCAGCCACGTCGTGATGCGCGACCTGCAGCGGATCAATCGCGAGCTCGGCATAACGACGATCGTCAACCTGCACTTCCTCGACCTGGCTAAGCTCTACGGCGAGCGCATCATCGGCCTGCGCGCCGGCGAGCTGGTCTACGACGGCAACGCCGAGCAGGCCGACGAGCGCGTCTTCCGCGACATCTACGGCCGTTCGCTGACTGCTGACGACGTGCTCGAAGCTGCGCCGGTCGTATGACCGCGGCGGCTCAGCCGACCAGCCGACGGCCGCCAAAGCCGGGCCGCTCGGTCGCCGTTCCGGTGGCCGTCGCCGCTTTCCTCGTTATGACTGGCCTCTCGGCGAACGGCGACGTCGGCATTGGCATCGACGCCGGGCGCCTGCTCGCCAACCTCACCCGCGGCGTCGACGTCATCGCCGAGCTGTTCCGGCCGAACTGGGACTTCCTGCCCCGGACGGTGGCGCCGATGACAGAGACACTCCAGATGGCGGTGCTCGCCTCGGTCGTGGGCTGCGGCTCGGCGCTGCCGATCGCGTTCCTGGTCTCGCGTGTGACCAGCCCCAGTCGTCGAGTCCTGGCCATCGGGCGCGCCGTGCTCAGCGTCGTTCGCTCCGTCCCCGACATCCTCTATGCGCTCTTCTTCATCGCCGCCGTCGGCATCGGCCCGCTGGCCGGCATTCTGGCACTCGTCTTCTTCAACGTCGGCATCGTGGCCAAGCTGCTCTCGGAGACCGTCGACGGCGTCGACCTCGGGCCAATCGAGGCAGGCCGTGCGAGCGGCGCGAGCGGGACCCAGACCGTGCGCTGGGCTGTCCTGCCGCAGGTCCTGCCCAACTACGTCGCCTACTCGCTGTATGTCTTCGAGCTCAACGTGCGCGCCTCGACGGTCCTCGGCATCGTTGGCGCGGGCGGGATCGGCCGGCTGCTCTACGCCGAGTACGGCCTGTTCCGCTGGAGCAACATGTCGGTGATCATCGTCGAGCTGTTCGTCTTCGTCTTCCTGATCGAGCTGGTCTCGATGTGGCTGCGCCGGCGGCTGGTTTGAGCAGCCACGAAGCCGTCACGGCGGCCCACGGCGGGCGGCCGGCGCGCCCTCCCACGGCCAAGCGCAACGTCGGCGTGGTCACCGTCCTGCTGGTCGTCGCCTGGGCGCTGGTCTCGGTCGACGTCGAGCCGGCGCGCCTGCTTGACCTGCCCAACGGGCTGTGGCGCGTCATCCACAGGATGTACTTCGAGTCTGGCCCGGATCTGGGCTATCTCGGCGTGTCGGTCCAGCACATGGTGCAGTCGATCCAGATCGCCTGGATCGGCACGATCATCGGCGCGTTCTTCTCCCTGCCCATAGGCTTCATCGCCGCCAAGAACGTGTCGAGCGGGCTGATCTCGAACCTGATGCGCCAGTTCCTCAACGCGATCCGGGCGTTCCCGGAGCTGGTCCTGGCGGTGGCGATCTTCATCCCGATCGCCGGCCTCGGACCGGTGGCAGGCGCCCTGGCGATCGGGTTCCACTCGATCGGCACGCTGGGCAAGCTGACCGCCGAGGTGGTCGAGGGCATCGATCTCGGGCCCGTCGAGGCGGCCCGCGCGGTGGGCGGCCGCTGGGCGCAGATCCAGCGCTGGGGCGTGCTCCCGCAGGTGCTGCCCGAGATCGTCGCCTTCTGGCTCTACCGCTTCGAGATCAACGTCCGAGCGGCCGCCGTGCTGGGCGTCGTGGGCGCCGGCGGTATCGGCTTCATCGTCCAGCAGACGCTCATCTTCGGCCACTTCGCGCGTGCCGGCACCGCCCTGCTGACCGTGATCGTGGCGACGATCCTGGTAGACATCGTCTCGGGCTCGGTGCGCCGGCGGATCATCGAGGGCGCCGACCGCCGGATCGAGCAGGCCGAGGTGCTCGAGCGGCGCGAGGTGGCCGCCGGATCGGTATGACGGGCTTCGTCCGCCGCACGCGCCAGGTGCGCGAGGCCGAGGAGCGCCAGCGCCTGGCGCCACGGGCGACGCTCTCGACGGCCAGCCGCGGGCGGGTGCGCGACGAGCCGCCCGACGAGTACCGCACGGCTTTCGAGCGCGATCGCGACCGGATCATGCACTCCAAGGCCTTCCGCCGGCTCAAGCACAAGACGCAGGTGTTCATCAATCCCGAGGGCGATCACTTCGTCACGCGGCTGACCCATACCATTCAGGTGACCCAGATCGCCCGCGCGCTGGCTGCCGCGCTCAGCCTGAACGAACCCCTGGCCGAGGCGATCGCGCTAGGCCACGACGTCGGCCATTCGCCCTTCGGCCACACCGGCGAGGAGGCGCTCTCGCCCTACTTTCCCGGCACCGGCTGGCATCACGCCGCGCAGAGCGTGCGCGTGTTCGAGCTGCTCGAGGACCTCAACCTCAGCTGGGAGGTCCGCGACGGCATCCGGGCCCACTCGTGGAAGATCGAGCCGCCGCCGACGACGCCGGAGGCCTTCTGCGTCCGATACGCCGACCGGATCGCCTACCTGACGCACGACGCGCTCGACGCCGTTCGTGCCGGCGTGCTCTCGTTCGACGACATTCCGGCCAGCGTCCGGCGCCGCTTCGGCGAGCCCGGCCGGCGCTGGATCGGCGAGATGATCACGGCCGTCATCGACTGCAGCGTCGACGCCGGCGAGGTGCGCATGGACCCGCCGACACTTGCGGTGATGAACGAGCTGCGTGACTTCATGTTCCGGAACGTCTACATGAGCGAGCAGCAGATCGCCCGCCAGCGCGGGGCGATCGACGTCATCCGGCGGCTGGTCGACCACCACGTCGCCCACCCCGAAGAGCTGCCCCAGTCGTTCCGCAGGCCCGACGCCCCGTTGCTCCACCAGGTCGTCGACTACGTTGCCGGCATGACCGACCGGTTCGCGATCGCGACCTACGAGCGGGTGTACGGGCCGGCGCCCCTCGTAGCGGAGGGGATGAGTTGACTCATCCGGCGCCACGCGAGCGGCTGCGGCTGGGCATCGACCTCGATGGCGTCGTGGCCGACTTCAACGTCGGCTGGATGGAGCGCTACAACCGCGAGTTCGGGACCGAGCTGCATCACTCGCAGGTCGTCATGTGGGACGGCCTCCAGCGACTGACCCACTTCGAGTCGATGGACGACTTCTGGGAGTGGGCGCGCGGCGGCCCGGCGAGCGTCTTCCGCCACCTGCCGCTGATCGAGGGCGCACTCGACGCGATGCAGCGCCTGGCGGCCGAGCATCGGATCGTCGTCGTCAGCTCCAAGTTCGACTGGGCGATACCCGACACGCTCGCCTGGCTGGCCGAGCACCGGATCCCGGCGCGCGAGATCCACTTCGTCTGGGACAAGACGACCGTGCCGTGTGACGTCTACCTGGAGGATGCGCCGGCCAACCTCGAGGCGCTCGTCCGCGCCCGTCGGGAAGCGCTCGTCTGTCGCATGGTCCGCCCATGGAATGATCCGGTCGAGGGTGCACGCGACGTCAACGGCTGGGACGAGTTCGCGGCCGTCGTCACCGAGCGGGCTGCGCAGGTCGTCGCCGCCGGCCGGCAGGACCTGCCTCGAGCGTGAACAGCCGGCGGGTGGCGCTGGGCGTTGCAATGCTGGTGACGTTCCTGTGGTCGACGTCGTGGGTGCTGATCAAGCTCGGGCTCGACGAGCTCGAGCTGGGACCGCTCTCCTTCGCCGGTCTGCGCTACGTGTTGGGGGCTCTGATCCTGCTGCCGTTGGCCCTACCCGCCCTGCACAGGGCGGAGCCGTGGCGTGGCGGCCGCCGTCTGCTGGGTAACGTCGTAGTGCTCGGGCTCCTCGTCTACAGCCTGACGCAGGGCGCCCAGTTTGCCGCGCTTGCCTTCCTGCCGGCGGTCGCCGTTGCGCTCGTGCTCAGCACTACACCGCTGTTGGTTGCCCTGTTGAGCCGGCGCGACGAGCCGGCCTCCCGGCTGCAGGCCGTCGGAGTGGGCGCCCTCGTAGTCGGTGCCGCGCTGTACTTCGCTCCGTTCGAGCTCGGTGATGGTGGCGCGCTGGGCCTCGCGATCGCACTCGTCGGTATGGTCGGAAACGCGCTCGCCGCGCTGCTCGGCCGCCGCCTTGCCCGCGACTCCGCGGAGCAGCTCGGAGGCGTGCTAAGCCTGACTGCGTTGAGCATGCTCGTCGGGTCGCTCGTCCTGCTGGGCAGCGGCCTGATCGTGGAAGGGCTGCCGTCGCTGGCGCCGGAGGCATGGCTGATCGTCGGCTGGCTGGCCGTCGTGAACACAGCCCTGGCCTTCACGCTCTGGAACCAGACGCTGCGTACGCTGACGGCCGTCGAGTCGAGCGTGATGAACAACCTGATGCTGGTCCAGATCGCCATCCTTGCCTGGGTCTTCCTCGGTGAGGCGCTGACGATCGTGGAGATCGCCGGCCTGGGGTTGGCCTTTGCCGGCATCCTGACCGTCCAGCTGGCGCCCTGGCTGCGCAGTCGGCGCATGGCGGCCGATCTGGCAGCGGCGAGCGGCTCGGGCAGCGCCGAAGCAGCGCTCTCCGCGCCAAGCGGAGGACGCGAGCGTTGACCTCGCTCGCGCCAAGACCGCCCGCGCGTCGTGTCTCAGCTTGGGGCTGCTGGGGTCAGTGCGGCCGTACGCCGTCGGCCTGTGTTCGAATGAGCGCGACCGGGAACCACGATGAGTACTGGCCGTCGTTCCGACCGATGAGGTGATTGGCCGCATCAGCGATCGCCTGAGCGCCGGCGAGTGTCGCAAACAGGCCACCGGGCTCCGGCAGCGTTGCCGCAGTAGCTGCCAGGCGTTCGCCGAGGCCGTTGCACAACCAAGAGTGGAGCTCGGTCATGTCAACGGCTAGCACGTCCCAGCCGAGTATCTGCCTCGGGGCGGCAGTCTCCGCGCGCGCAGGCTCTCAGCAACGTCGCAGGCGAGGGTCGTTACTGTTGGCGGCCGAGGCAATCCGAGCTACGAACCACTCATGACGCTGAGTTGTGGCCAGCCACGCGCAGGCCACTCGTCCTCTGGCGCCGCCTCTTGGAGGTCCCGTAGGCGACCTGCGCCAAATTGGCGCGTCGCGGCTAGGCCGTTTACCTCAAGCTCGGCCAACACGCCACCATCATGGTGAAGTGCCGCGTAAACGCCGACGGCGTTGGCGTGTAGACAGGCTATGGTGGTGCTCGCGGTCATTGCTCGCCCGCGGGACGGTTCGCCCAGGCGCGCTCACACGCCACACGAACCGGTCGATCTCCGCGATCGCCTCCACGGCAACGATCTTGGGTGGCTGACTCACAACCACCACCGCGCGGCGTCGAAGGTGACTCGACGATCACTGGGCCGAACCGGGCGTCCATCTTGATTCGGCAATGACAAACCGTTTCGCAGCTCACTTCGTAAAGCCTGACACTGGCGAGCGTACTCCCTGTTGTCACCAAGGTAGGATTGGCACCCGATCCTTTATGTGTCGCCCCAATCAGTGGATTTTTGACCGGCCCTGGACATGCGCAGACGCCCAGCAGCAGGCGCGGTGTGGTTCTCAGCGTTTGCCTAGGACAAGGGACAATGATAAGGCCAATGGCGCTGTCGCAGGGCACTGTCCATGTTGCTCAACGCAATCGGCACCCCTAGCAGCGGAGAATGCCATCCGCGCGGCGATGGCGCTCGTCCTCTAGGACTTGATCGAGCTGGAAACGACTGATTCAGGCCAAGGGCGCGAACATATCACGGCGAAGTTGTTGCGCGATCGAACAACCTTATCCCAAAGTCGTCGACGGAAACGGGTCTTCCCAAAGCACACCGTCCGCCGACATCGTGCAGACACGAACCTCGCGCAGCGTCTCCCACGGTACGTCCGTGTCATCGACCTCGTGCACGGCGTACACCCTGGCACACGTCGCCCACGAGATGCAGGGTGGCCGGTTAGGCTCTTGGTCCCACGGGAGACCCGCCATACGCCGGAGCTCAGCAATTGCGCCATCTAACGTACTGAACTGGCCTCGGTCTTCCGGCGTGAAGTTCGTCATAGATCAGAAAGTTTCCTCGCGCGTCCAGGTGTGCTGAGCGATGCCCGCCGCCATCGCCGGAGGGGAGCATCGTTGTCTGTACCTCACGAAGCGCCACGTTGGTCTTCTTTACAGGTTAAGCCTGGTGGGATCGTTACGTAGGGTCAACCGCACGCTCGCTCAGCCTGAGACACTACCCCGCCCGCTGCCATCTTGTGCACTCCGCCGCCGCCCTCTATGCTCCCGCCACGCTGCCCGGGAGGCGATGAAGCGGGGTCCGCACAACGGCCGCCTGGTCCCTGCAGAGCTACTGGCGAGACCGCCCCAGGAGCGGAAACGGGAGGGTCGAGCATGCGCTCGAAGTTGAAGCTGCTCTCTTCGGTCTGGCTGGCGCTGGTGCTCGGTGCGCTGCTTGCGGGTCCGAGCCTGGCTGCCAAGCCCTTCATGGAGACGATCAACCTCGACAACCCCGACGACGAGGCGTTCTTCTCGGAGCTCTTCTCGGAAGCGTGTGGCGCGTCGATCGCGGCCGACACGTGGGGATCGCTGCGGATCAAGGTTTTCACTGACCGCGAGGGGAACGTCACGCGCCAGATCAACAAGTGGTTCATCCGTATCCGCCTGACGAACACGGAAACCGGTCAGTCGATCCTCATCAAGGACGTCGGGCCTGACATCATCTGGCTTGCCAAGAATGGCGACCTGATGCTGGCCATCGTCGGTCGATCGGTGACCGGCAGCGGAGTGATCGGGCGTGTGGTCATCAACCTGACCACGGGCGAACTGGTCAGCCAGTCGGGCAAGGAGCTGGGCGACTGGATCGCGAATAGCTGCGCGGCGCTTACCTGAGCCCGCTCAGCGCAACGGCTTGACAAAACGCCTCCGCTTCTCGCCCAAGCCAAGGCGAGACGGGGGACCGGTCCGTGTCGGCGGTTCAATCCGCTGGTTGAAGGGTCTCAGGGTCGGCGGCCGTCCGGCTAGACTGGCAGCGCAGATGTCAGACTCGACCGGGCTGGCCGCCCCGCCCAGCCTCGACCAGCATTCCTACCGTGAGGTCCTCGGCCGCTTCGTCACGGGCGTGACGGTCGTTTCGACGCTGGAGCAGACGGCCGCCGGCGCCCAGCCGTGGGGCACGACCGTCAACTCCTTCACCGGCGTCTCGCTGGAGCCTCCGCTCGTCCTCGTTTCGATTGGTCGTAGCCGCGCGATCCATCCCATCATCAGCCGTACTGGGCGTTTCGGTGTCAATGTGCTGGGCGAGGGCAGCCAGGCCCTGTCAGATTGCTTCGCCGGTGCACCGTCCGCGATGCCAAAGGAAGCGTTCTGCGGCGCGAGCTGGCGGCCGTCCGAGCTCGGCCTGCCGCTGCTGGAGGCGGCCATCGCCTTCGTCGGCTGCGAGCTCGAGCGGACCATCGAGGCGGGTGACCACACGCTCTACATCGCCCGGGTCCTGGAAACGGCCGTGCGCGACGAGCCGGGCTGGCCGCTGCTCTACTTCCGCCGGCGCTACCTGCGCATCGAGCATGGCGCGATGGCGGACCTGCGCGGCAAGGCGGACAGCTGAGCTAGCCGGCGGACCAGGCGAGCCGTGCGCACCGTCAAGGCCAACGGCATCGAGATCTCGTACACCGTTGAAGGCGCCGGGCCGCCGCTGGTCATGCTCCACGGTGCGAGTTCATCCTCGCTCGAGGACTGGGCCGCCCAGCGCCCGCTGTTCCGGAAGGCGTTTCGCATCCACTTGCCCGATGCCCGCGGGCACGCGCGGACGCGCTGGGACGTGCGCGACGGTTTCTCGCGCGACATGCTGGTCGACGACCTGCTCGCCTTCGCCGATGCGCTCAACCTGGCCACCTTCCACGTGGTCGGCTTCTCCATGGGGGCGATGACGGCGCTCGCGTTTGCCACCCGTTACCCGGAGCGCCTGCGCACGGCCGTCATCTGCGGGATCGACGTTGCACGCGAGCCGCGCGCCAGCGTCGCCCGTCGGCTGATGGATCCGGAGCGGATCGAACGAGAGGAGCGGGAGTGGGCGGCGCAGCTCCAGCGGCGTCACGGAGCGGTGCAGGGCGCGGGCGCGTGGAAGTCGCTGATGCGGGCGATCGCCACCGATGTCGCCGACCAGCCGCTGCTCACCGCCGAAGACCTTCGCCGAGTGCGCCTGCCGGTGCTGCTCGCCTACGGCGACCGCGACGTATTCGTGCCCGTCGACCACGCCGTCTCGATCTACCGTCAGTTGCCCGATGCGCGGCTGCTCGTCGCGCCCGACAGTCCGCACCAGGTCATGGTCAGCCAGGCCAACCTGTTCAATCACGCCTGCGCCGCTTTCTACCGGTCGACGGAGGCGGTCGCGCGCGAGCGCGCCGAGCGCGGTGCGCGCCGTGCCGCGGCGGTGACGAATGAGGCGCCACTGACGAGCGGCGCGGCCGTACTCGACCCGGCCGGCGTCCGTTCTGCCGAGACGACGCATTCATCTGACCCGTTCAGCAACTGGTGGCGAGGGAGGTACGCGATGCCGATCACCCTGCTTGCGCTGTATCGACGGCCAGAGGGCGGTGACGAGGCGCTGGCGGCGTTCATGCGGCGCTATCGGGCCGAGCACCTGCCGCTGATCGCGCAGGTCCCGGGCCTGCGCCGGACCGTCGTCGAGGAAACCGTCGAGCACTACGCCGGCGAGGACATCGTGCTGACCGCGCGAATGGAGTTCGACGACCGTGCCGCGCTTGACGCCGGCATGGCCAGCGACGAGATGCGTACCGCCGGCCGTAACCTGCGCGAGATCGCGCCCGGACTGCTTACGCTGCTCGCCGTCGAGGAGCGGCCGGTATGACGGTCCACTACACCAGCGAGGGCGGCGTGGCCACCGTCCGCATCGATCGGCCGGAGGTGCTCAACGCGCTCAACCGGCCCACGCTCGAGGCCATCCGCGATTCGTTTCGGCGCGCCTCCGCCGACCACTCGGTCGGCGTGGTCGTGCTCACGGGGACCGGCGAGCGCGCGTTCTGCACCGGCGCCGACCTCGACGAGCAGCAGGCCTTCCTCGATCGGCCGAACGACTACTGGGACTGGATGAGCCGCTTCATCGAGGCGATCGAGGCGATCAAGGACTGCGCCAAGCCGGTCGTCGCCCGCCTCAACGGCATGACGGTTGGCGGTGGCAACGAGCTCAACCTGGCGTGCGATCTGGCAGTCGCCGCCGACGACATCGTCTTCCGCCACGTCGGGCCGTCGCGCGGCTCGCTGCCCGCCGGCGGGGCGACGCAGTGGATGCCGCTCGTCGTCGGCGATCGCCGCGCGCGCGAGGTGCTCCTGCTCAATCGGCCGTTCTCCGCGCAGCAGGCGCTCGAGTGGGGTTGGGTCAACCGTGTCGTGCCTCGTCCGAAGCTCGATGCGGCGGTGGCCGACTACTGCACGGAGTTACTGGCGAAGATGCCCGAGATCGTCCGCGCCACGCGCTTCCAGCTCAACTTCTGGAAGGACTACTCGTGGGCGATGACGGTCAAGATGGCGCGTGAGTGGCTGACGGTACATGCCGCATCGGACGAGGTGGAGGAGGGGCTGATGGCCTTCCACCAGAAGCGCCCCGTCGACTACCAGAGGCTGCGCCGCGACATCGTCGAAGCGGGCGGGCCGCCGCAGGTCGTCGAGGTCGCGCGCGACCTGGACCAGGAGATCCACGATGCCTGAGCAGCCGGCGGTCGCCAAGCCGCGCGTCCGCGTCGAGCAGCCGGCCGTCGATCCGGCGTCGAGCGAGGCGGTCGAGGGCGTCGCGCTGGTCACGCTCGATCGGCCGGAGGTCCTCAACGCGCTCGACTACGCCACGCTTGGCGAGCTCGTCGAGGCGCTCGAGCAGCTCGATACCGATGAGTCGGTCAGGTGCATCGTCATAACCGGGGCAGGCGAGCGTGCGTTCGCTGCCGGCGCCGACATCCGGGAGATGGCCGATGCGACGCCAGTGACGCTGTCGGTGGCGAATAACTTCGCCCGCTGGGAGCGGCTGCGCCGGGTCCGGGTACCGCTGATCGCCGCCGTCCGCGGCTTCGCGCTGGGTGGCGGCTGCGAGCTGGCGATGGCCTGCGACATGGTCGTCGCTGCCGACGACGCCGTCTTCGGCCAGCCAGAGATCAAGATCGGCATCATGCCCGGCGCCGGCGGCACGCAGCGCCTGACACGTGCGTTGGGCAAGGCCAGGGCAATGGAACTGATCCTCACCGGCCGCAACCTGTCGGCCGGCGAGGCCGAGGCGCGCGGGCTCGTGTCGCGGGTGGTGGCGCGCGAGGAAACGTTGCCCGCCGCCCTCGCCCTCGCCGCCGAGGTCGCGTCGATGCCGCCGCTTGCCGTGCGCGCGGCGAAGGAAGCGGTCAACCGCGCCTTCGAGCTGTCGCTCGAGGCCGGCCTCGAGTTCGAGCGGCGCAACTTCTTCATGCTCTTCGCCAGCGACGACCAGAAGGAGGGCATGCGCGCATTCATCGAGAAGCGCAAGCCGGAGTGGAAGGGGCGCTGACGAAATCGCGGCGTGACTCACGCGCTGGCTGGGCCAGGGGCACTCGCCAGCGAACGCCCCTAGGCGGACGCGACGGTCAGCTGTCGTCCCAGCCCGAGCAGCGCGCCGGTAATCGCGGCAAACGGCTGGATCGGGCCGCCGGTGACCAGCACCCAGTCGGCCACTGCGTTGCCCTGGCCGACGTCGGCAAATACGCCGACGGCGAGCACGAGCAGCTCGGCGATCCAGGCCGCAACGATGACAGCCGATAGCCCGGCGCCATCGATCCGCGCGCCGAGCAGGCGCGCCGCGACATAGAGCACCAGTCCCACCAGGAGCGCCTGGACCACGTAGACAAGGAACCACGACTCGGCGAGCACCGCTTCGACGCGCGTCGGGTCGTATGCGCCGAAGACGAACAGCGAGACCGCGGCGCAGAGGCCGAGCAGGACGGTCAGCAGCGGAACGAGCGCAACGCGCAGGAGCATCCGAAGGAGAATAGCCGCCGCCTGCCGCGCCGGCGGCGCCAGGCGACGTAATCTTCGGCGATGAGCGAGACCGTTCTCCGCGCCCGCGAGGCGCGCGTGTTGACGCTGACCCTCAACCGCCCGGACGCGCTGAACAGCTTCAACATCGAGATGAAGGAGGCCCTGCTCGCCGCGCTCAGGGAAGCTGCCCGTGACGCCGACGTGGGCGTGGTCGTCCTGACCGGCGCCGGCCGTGCCTTCTCCGCCGGGCAGGACCTCAAGGAGCGCCAGGGCGGGAACGTGCCCGACCTCGGCACGGAGCTGCGGGTGCGCTACAACCCGCTCATCCTGGCCATGCGCCGGCTCGAGAAGCCGATCATCGGCGCCATCAACGGCGTCGCCGCCGGTGCCGGCTGCTCGGTAGCTCTCGCCTGCGACATCCGGCTCGCGTCGGAATCGGCCAGCTTCATCGAAGTCTTCGGCCGAGTCGCGCTCGTGCCGGACTCCGGCTCGAGCTGGTTGCTGCCACGGCTGGTCGGTTACGCCAGGGCCGCCGAGATGGTCTTCACCGCCGAGCCGGTCGACGCCGCCAGCGCCGAGCGCATCGGGCTGGTCAACCGAGTCGTCCCCGCCGACCGGCTGGGCGATGAGGCTGACGCGCTGGCGGCGCGGCTTGCCGCAGCGGCGCCGCGCGCGCTCGCCCTCGCCAAGCGCGGGCTCAATCGTGCGCTGGACAGCAGTCTCGAGGAGGCGCTCGAGTTCGAGGCGCAGCTGCAGGCGATCGCCGGGCGGTCGAGAGACCACGCCGAGGGTGTGGCGGCCTTCGTCGAGAAGCGGCCGCCGCGCTTCAGCGGGGCATGAGCCCGGTCGTCGGCGTCGTTGGCGCGGGCACGATGGGCGCCGGTATCGCGCAGGTCTGTCTGGTCGCCGGGCACGAGGTCGTCCTGTACGACGTCGACGAGCAGGCGCTCGCCCGCGGCCGAAGCCGGATCGTCGACGGGCTCGACCGGCTGGTGGCGCGGGGCCGATTGACCGACGACGACCGACGGCAGGCACTGGCTGGCCTGCACGATGCGGTCAGCCTCGACGCCGTCGCGGCCGGCGCGGACGTCGTGATCGAGGCGGCGCTCGAGGACCTGGAGCTCAAGCGGACCGTCTTCCGCGCGCTCGGTGCGGCGGCGCCAAGCGACGCGCTGCTGGCGACCAATACCAGCGCCCTGTCGGTGACATCGATCGGCGAGGCCAGCGGTCGGCCGGGAACGAGCCTCGGCCTGCACTTCTTCAACCCGGCACCGCTGATGCCGCTGGTCGAGGTCGTCGCCGGCTCGGTGACGACCGCCGACACCATCGAGCGCGCGGTCCGCTTCATCGATGGCCTGGGCAAGACGCCGGTGGTCTGCCGCGACGAGCCGGGCTTCATCGTCAACCGCGTGAATCGCCCGTTCACGCTCGAGGCATTGCGCATGCTCGAGGCGGCGGAAGCGGCAGTCGAGCAGATCGACGGGGCGATCGTCGGCGCCGGCTACCCGATGGGCCCGCTGGCGCTGATGGATCTGGTCGGCATCGACGTCAACTACGCCGTGGCCCGCGCGCTGTGGGACGCTTTCGGCGGTGCCGTGCGCTTCGCGCCGTCGCCGATCCAGCAGCGGCTGCTCGAGGCCGGGCGGCTGGGGCGCAAGTCGGGCGAAGGGTTCTACGCGTACGAGGACGGCCGGACGGTCGTCTCGCCGCGTCTGGCGGAGGTGGGTGTCGTCGCCCCACACGAGGGTGGGTTGCCGGCCGACGAGATCGTTGCCCGGATCGAGCTGGCGATCATCAACGAGGCCTACCATGCGATCGCGGACCGAGTGGCCGACGCGGCAGACATCGATCGCGCGATGAAGCTCGGCGCCAACCACCCACACGGGCCTTTCGAGCGCGCCGGGCAACTGGGCCTGCGCGCCGTCATCGACGGCCTGGCGCGCTTCGAGGCCCTCCACGGCGAGCGTTACCGGGTTGCCGGCATGCTGTGGCAGATGGCCTCGCTCTAGGCGTGGGCTGGCTGGTCAAGCGCTCTGCTTCCGCCACGCGAACAGGCGGACGGCCGTGCCCGGTCAGGAATTGTCCGCCGGCCAGCGTCCGCCCGTTGCGCGATCACGGCGGTACCAGTACCCGCCGCACGTCGCCCTGACCATCGGGTCATGCCGGTGCCCTTCGGCACCACGCCTACAATTCGGGCGTGACTCGGCCATTCGATCGGCCCACGCGCGAAGCGTGGATCGTGAGCGCTGTTCGGACCCCTGTCGGACGCTACGGCGGCGCGCTGGCGCGCATCAGGCCCGACGATCTGGCGGCGACGGCGATCAATGCTGCCGTCGAGCGGGCGGGCGTCGATCGGGGCGACGTCGAGGACGTCGTCCTCGGCTGCGCGAACCAGGCGGGCGAGGACAACCGCAATGTGGCGCGCATGGCCGCTCTGCTGGCCGGGCTGCCGGTGGACATCGCCGGCCAGACCGTCAACCGGCTGTGCGGGTCGGGGCTGCAGGCGATCAACACCGCGGCTCACGCGATCATGGCCGGCGACGGGGACGCGTTCGTGGCCGGCGGCGTCGAGAGCATGACCCGCGCGCCCTACGTGATGGCCAAGGCGGAAGCGCCGTGGGAGCGCGGCCCGCGCGAGATGTTCGACACAACGCTCGGCTGGCGCTTCACGAACCCGCGCCTGGCCCAGATGCACCCCCCGTACTCGATGGGCGAGACTGGGGAGAACGTCGCCGAACGCTGCGGCGTGACGCGCGAGGAACAGGACGAGTTTGCGCTGCGCAGCCACCAGCGCGCCGTGGCGGCCATCGAGGAGGGCCGTTTCGACAACCAGATCGTCCCGGTCATGGTGCCCCAGCCCAAGGGCGAGCCGGTGATGGTCGTGCGCGACGAGCACCCGCGAGCCGATACGAGCCGCGAGGCCCTGGCGCGCCTGCGCCCGGCCTTCCGCGACGGCGGCACGGTCACCGCCGGCAACAGTTCGGGCATCAACGACGGCGCCAGCGCGGCGGTTGTCGTCGCCGACGACTTCGCACGCGAGCACGACCTGCGGCCGCTGGCACGAATCGTCGCGACGGCGGTCGCCGGCGTCGACCCGTCGCTGATGGGCCTCGGGCCGATCCCCGCGACGCGCAAAGCGCTCACGCGTGCCCGGCTGACCGTCGACGACCTCGACCTGGTCGAGCTCAACGAGGCCTTCGCCAGCCAGTCGATCGCCTGCATCCGCGAGCTGGGCCTCGATCGCGAGAAGGTGAACGTCAATGGCGGCGCGATTGCCCTGGGCCATCCACTGGGCATGAGTGGCGCACGCCTGATCACGATGCTCGTACACGAGCTCGAGCGGCGCTCGGCTCGCTACGGCCTGGCCACGATGTGCATCGGCGTTGGCCAGGGGATCGCCACGATCGTCGAGCGCATCGGTGGTGGGGAGCGCACGTCATGACCACCGAGCGCCAGCCGGCGCGGCGTTGGCCGGCCGTGCCGGATCCAGCTGCCCGAATCCCCCAACCACCGCCGCCCGACGACGACCAGTCGTGGGCGTACGACGAGTTCGAGACATACGATCCGCAGGCCTGGGCGACCGACAGCGATCAACCGGGATCGGATGAGGTTCCATGGGATCGGCCGGCCGACTGGTGGCCGGCGCACGACGTCGACGCCTGGCCGACGGAGCCGCCGACCGCCGGCATGGCGTCCCATCCGCCCTTGCCACCGGCATCCCAGGCGCCGCTCCGAACGCCTCCCGGTGGTCGCGCGCCGCTCGCCCATCGACCCGATGTGCAGCCACCGGGCCGTCCGGCCAATGGCCACCCGCCCGCCTACCCCCGCTCGGGCGAACCGCCCCCTGCGTCGCTGCATCGCCAGCCGCCGATCCCGTCCGCGCCGTACCGAGCGATGCCACCGAACCGGGTGCCACCGGCGCCGCCGCTGCCGCCGCCGCCCGTCGGCGGGCCTCCCGCTCAACAGATGCCGGAGCGTTATCCGCCGCCGCCGCCGCCCGATCGGTACGCAGCGAGCTGGCCGCGCGCCACGGATTACCTGCCGCCAGCACCCGACTTCACGCCGCCGGCCGCGCATTCCGGGCCACCGGCGTCGAGTGCCGGGCGGCCCCACCTGCCAGCTGCCCGCTCGATCGACCCGCGGTCTATCGACGAACAGTCGTCGGATGCCGGTGCCGACGACGACTTCGCGCCGCTGGCCGACGACGTGACCGGCCAGAACGGCACGCTCCATCAGGCGCCCGAACAGCAGCGCGTGCCGAGCGACGGCGAGAGCCGGTCGGTTGCCGCCGCCGAGAGCGACGACGAGCGGGGACCGGGCGAACCCGCCGTTCGCCGAACGGAGTCGGCGGATGAGCCGGCGCTGTCGTTCGCCGACGAGCCGCTCGAGTCATGGCTGAACGCCGCCAACGACGAGCCGGTCGACGCATCGGCCGGCGGCACCGACGACGACGCGTATGTCTTTGGCGACTTCTTCAGCGACGAGCGTGTGGCCCGCGTGCCCGACGTGCCGCCCGAGGATCCTTCCTCGCCTGCGGCGCCGGCCGCCACGCAGGCCGACTGGCCGCCGGTGCCGACCGAGTTCGCGCCATCACCCGCGACGGAATCGCGCGCGCCCGAGACGCCCACGCCATCGCCCGCGACCCAATCGCCGGCGACCGAAACGCCCGCCCCCGAAACGCGCGCGCCGGAGACGCCTTCAGCGCCGCCCTCTGAGTGGCCGCGACGAGTCAGCGCCTGGCCCGTCGCCAGCACGCCGCCACCGCAACGTTGGCCGGGGAGCGGCGGGCCGTGGTCGAGCCAGCCGCCGGCCGTTGCCGGTCTCCCGGGCCAGTCGCCGCCGCAGCCCCGTAGTCCGTTCATGCCGACCGGCTCAGAGCTCCCGTCGCCCGGTCGCGGGTCGCTGCCGGCGGACAGTAGAAGCGCCGGAGCCCCAGGGCCAGCGACGGGGAGCGCGGCGCGAGGCGGTGCCGCGCCGAGCATGGCGCCGTCCGG
>JALYGJ010000011.1 GCA_030777155.1 Chloroflexota bacterium
GCACCGGCCGCTCGCGTGGCGCCCATCCCGCCGAGCGGCGGCCGACCAGCCGCGAGCCGCCCCGTGGGCCGAGGATGTACGAGAGGTCGTAGCCGCCCCCTGCGCGCTCGTCGGCCGGCCGCTGGTCGTCATCGAGCTCGTCGTGAGCGACGAGGCGCGGCCCGTGCATCAGCTCGGCCGGGATCTCGAGCAGGAAGCGCGACGGGATCGAGAATCCTCCCCTGCCCCACGTGGCGCGCGTGGCCGCGTGAGTCAGGTACAGGCGGTGCCGCGCGCGCGTCAAGCCGACGTATGCCAGCCGCCGCTCCTCCTCCATCTGCTGTGGATCGTCGAGCGCCCGCTGGTGCGGGAACACCCCCTCCTCCAGGCCGCTGATGAACACCGCATCGAACTCGAGACCCTTGGCCGCATGCAGCGTGATCAGAGTGACCGTATCGGCGTCCTCCTGGTACGAGTCCTGATCGGCCACCAGCGCCGTTTCCTCGAGCAGCCGGTCGAGCGCGTCCTCGGGCGACAGGTCGGCGTAGCGGGTGACGACCTCGCGCAGCTCGAGCAGGTTCGCCCAGCGATCCTCGCCCTCCTGCGAGCCGTCGTGGAGCATCGCTCGGTAGCCCGATTCCTCGAGCACGGCGTCGAGCAGGTCGACCAGGCCTTGGGCGCCGACCCGCCGGCGCAGGCTGGCGATGATGCCGACGAAGGCGGCGATGGCCGACCTGGCCCGGCCGCCGATCGCCTCCGACGAGGCGAGCGCATTGAGCGCCGCCCAGACATCGCCGCCGCCGTGTGTTGCCTGTTCGCGCAGCAGGCCGATCGTCTTCTCGCCGATCCCGCGTGGCGGCACGTTGATGATCCGCTCGAAGGCCGCCGCATCGCGGTCGCTGCGCAGGACGCGCAGGTAGGCCAGCGCATCCTTGACCTCGCGCCGCTGGTAGAACCGCGTCCCGCCGACCAGCTGGTAGCGCAGCCCGTAGCGCAGGAACGCCTCCTCGATTGCCCGGCTCTGGGCGTTGGTCCGGTACATCACGGCGATGTCACGCAGGCGGTACTGGCGCTCGTCGCCCTCGTCGGCACGGCGGGCAAGGAATGAACCACCGGCGCCGCGACCGCCGACCAGCGCCTCGACCTGGCGGGCGATCCACTCCGCCTCCTCGTCCTCGGAGTCCGCTTCGAAGCGCTCGATCAGCACGCCGCGCGGGTTCTGCGTCCAGAGCTTTTTCTCCTTCCGGCCAACGTTGCGCGACACGACGGCGTGAGCGGCGTCGAGGATGAGCTGTGTCGAGCGGTAGTTCTGCTCGAGCTTGACCACCGTCGCGTCTGGGTAGTCGCGCTCGAAGTCGAGGATGTTGCGCAGGTCGGCGCCCCGCCACGAGTAGATGCTCTGGTCGTCGTCGCCGACGACGGCGAGGTTGCGGTGCTTCGCGGCAAGTGCGCGCACCCACAGGTACTGCGCGCGATTGGTGTCCTGGTATTCGTCGACGTGCAGGTAACGCCAGCGCTCCTGGTAGCCGGCGCGCACCGCGGGTGCCTCCTCGAAGAGGCGCACCGCCTCGTTGAGCAGATCGTCGAAGTCGAGCGCGTTGGCCGCCCGCAGCCGCACCTGGTAACGGGCGAAGGCGCGCGCCGCGACTTCCTCATGGTAACCGCGCGCTTCGCGCGCCGCCTCCTCGGGCCCGAGCAGGTCGTTCTTCCAGCGCCCGATCTGGCCGAGGATCGCCTGCGGCCGGACTTCGCTCGTGCCGGCCATGTCGAGTTCGCGCAGGACGAGCTTCATGGCGCCCGTCTGGTCGTCGGTGTCGTAGATCGCGAAGCGCGGTTCGATACCGATGGCTGCGCCGTCGCGGCGCAGGACGCGCGCGCACAGCGAGTGGAAGGTGCCCATCGCCACGTCGCGGCCTGGCTCGCCAACGAGCGCCAGGATCCGGGCGCGCATCTCAGCGGCGGCCTTGTTGGTGAACGTTACCGCGAGGATCTGCCATGGCCGGACCCGCCGCACGCCGATCAGGTACGCCACCCGGTGGGCCAGCACGCGCGTCTTGCCGGACCCCGCGCCGGCGAGGATCAGTAGCGGCCCGTCGGTCGTGCTGACCGCTCGCGCCTGCTCAGGATTGAGCGCGGCCAGGATGCGTTGGGCGAGCTGCCGGCGGCCGTCCTCGGACTGCCTCGGCGGGCGCTGCGGCTCGGCGACGGCGAGCGTCGGCACGGCGGAGAACCAGTCGGCGGCGTGCGGAGCGTCGTCCAGGTGTGGCGGCTCGGCGGCCGCCGCCGAGCGTTGGCGGCGCGGCCCGCGCGGGTCGGCGCCCTGGCTCGCCTCTGTGATCAGGTCCCCGTCAGTGGGTTCAGGCAGTGGGAAGTCATCGGTCGGCTGGTCGGCAGGTCCCTCGCGTTCCACCGGGCCATCGTAGCGAAGGCCGCTGCGCCGCGATGCGGCCCTCCTCGCGCGGCCGAGACGCCAGGGAGCCCGGGCGGTTGGCCCGGGCTCCTTCTGGACGGGTTGTCGCTGGCCTGGCCTAGAAGTCCATGTCGCCGCCGTGGCCGTGGCCACCGGCGCCGGCTGCGGCCTCCTTCTTCTCGGGCAGGTCGGTGACCAGGGTCTCGGTCGTCAGCACCATGCCGGCGATGGAGGCCGCATTCTGCAACGCCGAGCGGGTCACCTTGGCGGCGTCGACGATGCCCTTCTCGAACATGTCGCCGTACTCGCCGCGCAGGGCGTCGTACCCGTGCCCGCGCTCGATCCCGCGGACGGCCGACACGACGACCGAACCTTCCTGGCCCGCGTTCTCGGCGATCTGGCGGATCGGTGCCTCGAGCGCGCGGCGCAGGATGTTGACGCCGACCTGCTCGTCACCTTCGAGCCTCAGGTCGTCGAGCGCCGGGATCGCCTGCAGCAGCGCCGTGCCGCCGCCGGCGACGAGGCCCTCCTCGACCGCCGCGCGGGTGGTCGAGAGAGCGTCCTCGATGCGGTGCTTCTTCTCCTTCAGCTCGACCTCGGTGGCGGCGCCGACCTTGATCACGGCAACGCCGCCGGCCAGCTTGGCCAGCCGCTCCTGCAGCTTCTCGCGGTCGTAATCCGACGTCGTCTCCTCGATCTGCGCCTTGATCTGGGTCATGCGCGCCTTGATCGCTTCCTGGCTGCCGGCGCCGTCGACGATCGTCGTGTCGTCCTTCGTCGCGACGACACGGCGAGCCGAGCCGAAATCCTCGGCGGTGACCGAGTCGAGCTTGCGCCCGAGCTCCTCGCTGATGACGTTGGCGCCGGTCAGGATCGCCATGTCACGCAGCATCTCCTTGCGCCGATCGCCAAAGCCGGGTGCCTTGACGGCGAGCACCGAGACCGTGCCGCGCAGCTTGTTGACGACGAGTGTCGCCAGTGCCTCGCCATCGATGTCCTCGGCGACTATGAACACCGGCTTGCCCTGCTGAACCGCCTTCTCGAGAGCAGGCAGCAGGTCCTGGATGCTCGAGATCTTCTTGTCGGTGATCAGGATCGCCGGGTTCTCGAGGACGGCCTCCATCCGATCGGGATTGGTCACGAAGTAGGGCGAGATGTAGCCTCGATCGAACTGCATGCCCTCGGTGTATTCCTTCTCGAGGCCGAGGGACTGGCCTTCCTCGACGGTGATCACGCCGTCCTTGCCGACCTTGTCCATGACCTCGGCGATGATCTCGCCGACCTCCGGGTCAGCGGCGCTGATCGCAGCGACGGCCGCGATCTGCTCGCGCGTCTCGACCGGCCGAGCGTGCGTCTTGAGCTCCTCGACGACGCGCTCGACGGCCTTGTCGAGGCCGCGCTTGACGATCATCGGGTTGGCACCGGCGGTGACGTTCTTGAGGCCCTCGGTCACGAGCGCCTGGCCGAGCACGACGGCGGTCGTCGTGCCGTCACCGGCGACGTCGTCGGTCTTGGTTGCCACTTCCTTGAGCAGCTGGGCGCCCATGTTCTCGAACGGCTCTTCCAGCTCGATCTCACGGGCGATGGTGACGCCGTCGTTGGTGATCGTCGGCGCCCCAAACTTCTTGTCGAGCACGACGTTGCGGCCCTTCGGCCCCAGCGTCACCTTGACGGCATCGGCCAGGCGGTCGACGCCCTTCTTGAGCGACCGCCGGGCGGTCTCATCGAAGATCAGTTGCTTTGCCACGGCTACGGAATTACCTCCCTTGGAAATGCGTGACCGGTCGCCTCAGAGCGACCGGTCAGTCCTCGACGATGGCGAGGATGTCCTTCTGGCTGACGATGAGCAGCTCCTCGCCGTCCACCTTGAACTCGGTGCCCGCGTACTTCGCGTAGAGCACCTTGTCCCCGGCCTTGACGTCCATCGGCTCGCGCGTGCCGTCGTCGGCGATGCGGCCCGGGCCGGCGGCGAGGATCGTGCCCTCCTGCGGCTTCTCCTTGGCAGTGTCGGGCAGGACGATGCCGCTCTTGGTCATCTCCTCGCGCGGTGTCGGCTGGATGACGACGCGGTCGCCGAGGGGCCGGAGCTTGGTTGCGGTAGCAGTCGCCAACGCGATAACCCTCCTGATACCTGATGCTTGTTGGCGGCCGGATCCGGGCGCTGGCGAGTAGAGCCGCGCGCAAGCGGATCGCGTCCGTCATGGATTGGATTAGCACTCTCTGAGTGAGAGTGCCAGAAGACTAGGACACGCGCCCCGCGGCTGTCAAGCGCCGTGAATCAGGAACGCCGGGCGGCGGTTGGCGCGCGGCGTTGAGTGGCTCGCTGCGCTTCCTACGGCGCCGGCGACGGCGGGCCAGGTGGACGGCTGGCTGGTGTCGGGAACCAGCGTCAACGGGTTCTTGGCGAACGCGCCGAGGTCGACCTCGGTAGAGGCGTCCGAATCGCCGCCTCGTCGGGGCGCGGCCGAGAGCCAGAGTGTGCCAGAACTCTGAAATGGCACATCGTCCAGCGGTTGCGACCTCGTCTCGCTCCATTGTTCCTCAACCGGCACCTGTGGGCCAATGCGAGCGCCGCCGACGAGGCTCGCGTTGCCGGCGGGACATTTGGCGCAAGCCGGCTCTCTGACGAGACCGGCCATCGCGGCCGCCGTCCCCGCTCATTCTGCGGCGAGGACCGGCAACAGGTGACGCACGACCCGAGCGCTGTTGGCCGCGGCGACCTCGAGGAAACGAGCAAACACTTCTGGCGAGGGTGCTTCCGCACCGGCCAGGTCGGACAGCGAACGGACGACGAGATGGCCGACGCCGAGCGCCTCGGCGACCTGCGCCACGGCTGCTCCCTCCATCTCGACCGCCGCTGCCCGGAACTCGCCGTAGAGGCGCTCGCGCATCGCTGCCGAGTTGACGAAGACGTCGCCGG
>JALYGJ010000012.1 GCA_030777155.1 Chloroflexota bacterium
CCGCGGGCGTGGCGGCGGCCGTGACCGGCGCGCCGGCGGCCGGCTGGGACGTGGCGCTGGGAGTCGGCTCTGCAGCCTCCTCGACCGGCGTCGCCACGCAGCCAGCGCCGAGAACGGCTGCCAGCACGAGCGCGGCCGGGGAGAACTGGTGACGGCGAGGTGAAGCCACGGCGAGGTTCCTTGTTCCGCCGGCCACTCTCTGGCGGCGGCAGAGGAAGGGTAGCCCGATCTCGCGGATCGCGGGCAAGCGCGGCGCGGTGCGCGCGCGTCGGCGGAGCGGCAATGGCAGATCCCGCGCGACGACGCCAGAATCAGCCGGCGCAGCAAGGAGCCGACCGATGGAATTGGGCATCTACACCTTCGGCGAGGTAACGCACGACCCGCAGACCGGCCGCCAGATCGACGCTGCCCAGCGGCTGCGCGACCTGCTCGAGGAGATCGAGCTGGCCGACCAGGTCGGGCTCGACGTCTACGCCGTCGGCGAGCACCATCGCCCCGACTACGCCGTCAGCGCGCCCGCCGTCGTCCTCGCCGCAGCCGCCGCGCGGACCAGGCGGATACGGCTGTCGAGCGCGGTCAACGTGCTCTCGTCGGACGACCCGATCCGCGTCTTCCAGCAGTTCGCCACGCTCGACCTGCTGTCCGGCGGCCGAGCGGAGATCATGGCCGGCCGCGGCTCGTTCATCGAGTCGTTCCCGCTCTTCGGCTACGAGCTGCGCGACTACGACGAGCTGTTCGCGGAGAAGCTGCAGCTGCTGCTGGCGATTCGCAAGGGCGAGAAGGTGAGCTGGCCGGGCGGCCGGCACACCCACCGCATCGACGGCCGCGGCGTTTACCCGCGCCCGCTGCAGGATCCGTTGCCGGTGTGGATCGCTGTCGGCGGCACCCCCGAGTCGGCGGTCCGCGCTGGTCTGCTTGGGCTGCCCATGGCGCTGGCGATCATCGGTGGTGAGCCGGCGCGTTTCGCGCCCTTTGCCGAGATCCACCGGCGGGCGGCAAGGGAAGCGGGCCATGACTCGCTGCCGGTCAGCATCAATTCACACGGGCTGATCGCCGACGACGAGCGCGAGGTGGCCGAGCTGGCCTTCCCGGCGATGAAGGCGACCATGGACCGGATCGGGCGCGAGCGCGGCTGGGGCCCGCTCTCGCGCGAGCAATTCGAGGCGTCGCGGACGCTTCGCGGCGCCAATTTCGTCGGCACTCCGGCTCAGATGGTCGAGAAGATCCTCGACCAGCACGAGATCTTCCAGCACGACCGCTTCCTGATCCAGTTCACCGTCGGCCCGCTCCCGCATGCCGCCGTCATGCGCGCGATCGAGCTCTACGGGACCGAGGTTGCCCCGCAGGTACGCCAGGCACTCCAGCGCGTCGAGCAGCCGGCGTCGGCCTAGCTCCCCGTCCTAGCCGCGCTCGTCGGTGTTCACCGATCCCTTGCCATACAGCTGGCGACGGATGTCGTCGCGCCCCTCCTCGGCCTGCTCAGCCAGCTCCTCGAGACGATCCGGATCGTCTTCGGTGCGTGCCTCGTCCACCGCGTCGAGGATGCGCTCCTCGTCGGCGCCGACGTCGGCGTCGTCGACCGGCGTGCGCTGCACGACGTAGGCGGCCGCCTCGTCGCGGGCGGACTCGATTCGCGCGCGCGGCCCCTGCTCTCGATCGCGCTCTTCGGCGTCTGCTGAATCAGTCATCACTTACTCGCTTTCATGTGATCGACGCGGGGTCGTTGATGTGCCGCGCCGGTCTCACGCGTTCTGCTCGTGTGGGTCACCCTCCGCCGATGACGGAAGGGGAACATGGTCGAGCCGGTGCCGGTCGAGCGTCGCCACGAACTCCGCGCCGAGCAGGACGACGCCGGACGCGACGACGGCCCACGTCATCAGGATCGCCACGCCAGCCAGCGGTCCATAGCCGGTGCTGAAGTCGACGCCGGCGGTGAGCAGGAACCAGAAGACGAGCTGGGCGAGGCGAAGCAGGGCGGCGGTGATCAGGGCAGCAACGAGCGCGGTACGCCAGGTGGCGCGGCCACGCGGGATGAGCAGGTACGTCACGAACAGGCCGGCCACGACGAGCAGGAACGGCACGCCGGTGCGAGCGACGAAGCCGGCCACCGCGCCGAACTCGTCTTCGGCTCCCAATACGCCCAGTTGCAGGATCGCGCTGATCAGCATCAGGCCGCCAACGGCAACGACGAGTACGAGCCGCATCAGCTGGCGGCGCAGGAAGCCGTCCTCCTCGACGTGCCGCCACATCACGTTGATCGCTGTGACCAGAGCCGCAAACACGCGGCTGCCGCTGAACAACAGGAAGAGCAGCGAACCGAGTCCGAATGGGGTCATCATCGACGTATCACGGTCGATGAGATTGGCCAGCAGGTCGCCCTGTGCGGGCAGCTGGGCGGCGATCTGGTCGGTCAGCATTGCCTGTGCCGTTTCGCGCCCAACTACTGTCACGGCCAGCGCACTGAGGGCGACGAGCAGCGGCGGCAGCGACAGCACGGCCCAGAAGGCCATTGCGGCCGACCACGACAGCCCATCGTGGCGAATGAAGCCGGACACGGCGCGGAAGCCGACGAGGAACGCCAGTCGTGCCGGTCGCGGGACACGCCGCAGCGGCTCGGCGAAGGCGTTCGCCGGGCGGCCGGCCTGGGTCGGGATGGCGGGAGCGACCATTCAGGCGGACTCCACTATGGCGCGCCGTAGGTGGACGCCTCGGGGTTCACCTCCCGCTCGTCGGGCTGCTCGTCCTCGGCATCGCTCCGCCTGCTCAACTGGTCACTGCTCAGTCGGCCCTCGTCGGCGTCCAACGTCTGATTGCCCATGTACGTCTCCGCCTCGGGCTCGGCCACGTTCTCTCGCGATCGTTCGTCCATCTACCCCGCCTCCTCGTTTCGGTCTTCCTACCACCAATCCCCGCGCTGACTACGCCGGAGCCCCGACAATCGCGGGTTCAGGAACCTCGATGCCCAGCGCCTTGGCCAGCACCTCGTCGGCCGTGTCGACGAGCACGAAGTTCATCTGGCGGCGCAACTCCTCGGGCACGTCGTCGAGGTCAGCCTCGTTGCGCCGCGGCAGCAGCACGGTCCGCACGCCGGCGCGGTGCGCGGCGAGCACCTTCTCCTTGATCCCGCCGACGGGCAGCACCTTGCCGCGCAGCGTGATCTCGCCGGTCATCGCCACCTCTTCGCGCACCGGCCGGCCGAGCGCCAGCGAACAGATGGCGGTCACGATCGCAACGCCGGCCGACGGCCCGTCCTTGGGCAGCGCGCCGGCCGGTACGTGGACGTGAATCCGCTTGCCGGAGAAGGCGGCCGGGTCTACGCCGAACCGCGACGCCTCCGACTGGACGTAGGTCAGCGCTGCCTGCGCCGACTCGCGCATCACGTCGCCGAGCATGCCCGTCAGCAGCAGCGGGTTGTCGCCGCCGTCGGGCACCATCGCCGCCTCGACGAACAGGATCTCGCCGCCCTCCGGCGTCCAGGCCAGACCAGTTGCGACGCCCGGGCGCTCGGTACGTTCGGCGGTCTCGTCGAAGTGGCGCCGCTGGCCGAGGTACTCGACGAGATCGGCGGGAGTCACGACGACCGGCTCGGGAGCGCGGTGGCCGTTGCTCGCCGCCTCGGCGATGCGCCGCGCCACCTTGCGGCAGATCGCGGCGATGCGCCGGTCGAGGTCGCGCACGCCGGCCTCGCGGGTGTAGCCACGGGTGACCTCGTGAAGGGCCTCGTCGGTGATGCGCAGCTCTTCCTCGCGCAGGCCATGCGCGCGCACCTGCTGCGGGATCAGGTAGCGCTGGGCGATGCCGATCTTCTCGGCCTCCGTGTAGCCGGCGATGCGCAGCACTTCCATGCGGTCGAGCAGCGGGGCCGGAATCGTCTCGAGCGTGTTGGCGGTGGCGATGAACAGCACCTGCGAGAGGTCGAAGGCGACGCTGAGGTAGTTGTCGGTGAAGGTGTTGTTCTGCGCTGGGTCGAGGACCTCGAGCAGTGCCGAGGTCGGATCTCCGCGCCAGTCGGCCCCCACCTTGTCGATCTCGTCGAGCATGAACACCGGGTCGCGCGTGCCCACCCGCCGGATGCCCTGGATGATCCGGCCGGGCATCGCCCCGATGTACGTCCGGCGGTGGCCGCGGATCTCCGCCTCGTCGCGGACGCCACCGAGCGACAGGCGGATGAACTTGCGGCCGAGCGCGCGCGCGATCGACTGGCCCAGGCTGGTCTTGCCCACGCCGGGCGGGCCGACGAAGCACATGATCGGCTCGCGCGAGCGTTCGTCGTCGGGCGTCGTCGGCTGGATCGTCGCATCGTCAACCGTGGGCGGCGGCGTCTCCGCCTGCTCGTCCACGGCGCTCGCCGCAGCCTTTGCGGCTCGTCGCGCCGCCGATGGCACGGGCTCGGCCGCCTCGTTGACCGCCGCGCCGCTGGCGGCGAGGCCCACGTCGGCGGCGCGCTGCCGGCGGAGCCGGCGTACCGCGAGGTACTCCAGGATGCGGTCCTTGACCTCCTCGAGGTCGTAGTGATCCTCGTCGAGCACCGCCCGAGCGCGGGCGATGTCGATGTCCGCGCCGGTGAGCTTGGACCACGGCAGGTCGCCCATCAACTCGAGCCACGTCCGTACCATGCCGTATTCGGGCGAAGCCTCGGGAATGCTGGCCAGGCGATCGAGCTCGCGGCTTACCTCGCGCCGCGCTTCGTCGGGCAGGTTGGCTGCCTCGACGCGCTTACGCAGCTGGTCGAGCTCGCCGCCTTCGACTCCTTCGCCGAGCTCCGCCTGGATCGAGCGAAGCTGCTCGCGCAGGATGTGCTCGCGCTGCGCCTTGGTCAGCCGTTCTTCCGTCCGACTCGTGATCGTCCGGCCCAGCTCGCGGACGGTCAGCTCGTGCTGAAGGTGCTCGACGACCGAGCGCAATTTGGCATCGAGCGGGTCCTGCTCGAGGATCCGCTGGCGATCCTCGACCGATAGCGGCAGCGCGCTCGCGATCAGGTACCCGAGCTGGCGCGGACTATCGATCGACTCGGCGATCTGCGGCAGCTCGCGTGGCAGCGTATCGACCATCGGCACCAGCCGTTGGAGCAGGTCGATCATCGCGCGGCGCAGCGCCGCCGCCTCGACGGCGGGGATGATCTGATCCGGATGTGGCTCGACGCGCGCGAGCAGGTAGGGTTCGCTGGCGGCGAAGTCGACCAGCCGGATGCGCTCGACACCCTGCACGACCATGCGCACGCCGCCGTCGGCCGCGCGCACGAAGTGGATGATGTTGGCGACGGTCCCTACCCGGTAGAGCTGGTCCGGCTCCGGTGTCTCGACGTCCGACTCGCGGCTGCTGACGAGGCCGAGCAGCCGCTTGCCGCGCAGCGCATCGTCGACCAGTCGCAGCGATCGCTCCTGGCCGACCACGAGCGGCGCGACGCTATCGGGAAAGACGACCGTCTCGCGCAGGGGCAGGATGGGCAGCACGTCCGGGATCGCCGCCCGCCCGGACGCGGGCGCGCTCTCGGCCGCCGTCGGCCGCTCCCCGTCGCCGGCTGTCGTCGCCGGCTGCCCCCGGTCGGCGGTCACCGGTCGCCTCTGCCGGCGAGTTCGCGACCGGGTGTCTGGGTGATGCGGATCTCTCGCCGACCCTGCTTGGGCAGGCGGACTCGCAGCAGGCCACGCTCGAGGGCGGCGTCGATTCCCTCGTCGTCGATTGCCACGGGCGGCAACGGGACCTCGACGCGGAACGAGCCCTGGCGGATCTCGACCGAGTGATAGACGGCGTCGGGACCGATGTCGTTGCCGGGTCGCCGTTCGCCTTCGACGACCAGCGCGTCCTCGTGGAGGACGATCTCGATGTCCTCCTCGGCGACGCCGGCCAGCTCGACGGTCACGAGCAGTTGATCGCTCGTTTCAACGACGTCGGTCTGCGGCCGCCACGTCGTGGGCAGCAGGGCATACGAGCCGTGGACGGCGAGGTCGTAGATGGTCGGCCGTCGCGCGA
>JALYGJ010000013.1 GCA_030777155.1 Chloroflexota bacterium
ACCATGGAGGACACGACGAGCGACGTAACGGACGGCAGCATTGAGGCTGCCTCACGTCCTTCGTCGTTGAACCACTAATCGACGCGTGTTTGTGAGGTCGCACGAGAAAGAGAGAACCCCGCACATATCTCGCATCGTTCGCGGGAGAGGCAACGCCGCATCCCGCGCTTATCCCGCAGGAGGTCCCCGGAAGCTCCCGCAAAGCCCCGCGAATCCCCGCAACACTGGAGTCGGAAAGCCCCGCTCACGAGGGAAATCCCCGCGTATTCCGCTCGGCCCGCAACCGCCATGACCGGCCTGTCACGCCGGAGGTCGCGGGTTCGAGTCCGTCGCTCCCGTCTCTTATAGTGCCTGCAAATAAGCATGTCGCGTTGCCTGATTAGGCGCGAGGTTCGCTCTCGTGGCCCAATCCCGTGGCCCAAACGCTGCGCCTAAAATCCCTGTAAATCGCCTATTCGGCCGCCGATTTGTGTCCGGCCGCACGAACCAAACCAGGTCTTACGTCTATGTGTGGCTGATCGACGATCGAGGAGCCGTCTCGGCGAGCTGAAGTCGGGCATTGGTTGGTCCGCTTGCAGCGAGTTCGAGTCCGTCGCTGCCGCGTCGACTTCGCGCTCAGTACGCGCTGAGGCTTCCGCGACGGATCTGCAATTCGAGGGCAACCGCGTCGCGGAGCGTCTTCTCCATCGCCTCCGCAGAGATGCCGAGCCTGCGAACGCGAAGGCCGACAGGACTCGACGAGGCGACTCTGGCACGCGCGGTACTCGGAAAGCTTGGATTCACCATCCGGCCGCGCGGACCAACCACCTAAAGCTAACCCGCAAGCGAGCATGGTCTCACCGCGACCCGCTCCAGAGAGCCGACCGCTCGCTCAGGTGACTTTGAGAGATCGACGAGGCCCGCGTCGGGGCCACACGCCACATGGGCAGCGGTTCATGGTAGTGACAACGCGGCATCGTGAAATCGCCGCCCTCGACTGGCCCGGTCGCCCGCCAATCTCCGGCCAAGGTACTTCCGGAAGCGCGGCCGGAGCTTGACTATCGGTGCTGCTGGTGTTGCGAGAGCAGGTACTCGCTCGAGCTCTCGACGTCTAGAACGAGTCCCGCTCGCTGCAAACCCGTGCGTGCGGGCGGGCCACTTGAGCCTTGCTCCACACGCATGCCGGATTTATCAGCGCGAGTTCGGCCCCGACGGGAGCAGCGCGGCTACCAGCAGGTCGCCGACGAAGCGCTCGAAGCGGCGAAGCGACCATCCGCGGCGCTGGACGAAGAGCTCGTAGAGCTCGGCGGAGGTGCAGGTCCAGAGCAAATCCGCGGCCTCGGCTGCACTGACGCCAGCCCGCAGATAGCCTCGCTTGGCCAAGAACCGTGCGTTGTGGCGCATGCGCTGCAGGCGCTCCTTGTCGCTCTCCTCGAGCACGTCGGCGAGCTCTGGATCGCCCGCGGCGGCGGAGCGCATCAGCAACCGGATCGGGCTTACGTCCGGCGCGAGCTCAGCGATGAGGCCGGCCCAGTACCGGAGGATGTTCGCCGGGTTCGTCTCCTGCTCGCGCATCGTGTCCGAGCGCTCGTACACGCTGGCTTGCTGGCGACCGATGAGTCCCCGTTCGTAGATCCCTCGCACGAGCTCGGCCTTGCCGCCGACTGCCTTGTACACCGTCTCCACGGAGACACCCGCTTCCCGCGCGATCGCGGAGACGGTGGTTGCGGCATAGCCGCGTTCGAGGAACTGCCGTTGCGCCGCGTCGAGGATCGCGGTGCGATTGCGGAGCGCTTGCGCAACGCGGCCGCTCGAGTCGTAGCGCCGAGCCTTCTTGACATGGCTCACTTTTGGTTACATACTCCTGTATCGATTACGGAGAAGTGTAACCGATTCAGCGGACAGCCGACCGAGAGGAGCCAGCGATGTCACAGCAGAGCGAAATCGAGCGGAACAAGGCCGTCATCCGTCGCTTCGTCGAGGAGGTGCAGAACCAGAAGAACTGGGATGCCTTCGACGAACTCAACTCTTCAGACTTCGTCAATCTCAGTGCTCCTCCGGGTGTCCCGGATGACAAGGAGGGCGGGAAGATGTTCCTTGGGGCATTCATCAACGCCTTCCCCGACTCCTACGTCACCATCGAAGACATGATCGCCGAGGGCGATCGGGTCGTGACCAAGAAAACCTTCACCGGAACGCATACGGGTGAGCTCAGCGGGATTCCGCCTACGGGCAACCGCGTCTCGATCCAGTACGTCGACATCATGCGTGTGCGCGACGGGCAGATCGTCGAGCACTGGCTGAGCATGGATCAGCTGAGCTTCATGCAGCAGCTCGGCGTCGTACCCCAGTAACCGATCGGCGCCACCAGAGAGTGCTCAGCGGTTCGGACTGATACGAGCCAATGCTCTCTCAATCCGCCGCCACCGGTCGGATAACGCCGAAGAACTCAGAGATTGATCGTGGTGATTAGCTAAGACTGCCCTGCGCGTTGTCTCTGAAGACAAGATTTCGTGGCCCACTCATGGCCCAAACGGCGATTAGACGTTTGGCTCAACCATGCGGAGCGAAGCCAGTCGCGGGACGAAAAATGCCTGCAAATGACGACGTTCAGAGGCGCTCGTCGCCGGGCGTCGTGTTGCCCGACTCGGCCTGTCACGCCGGAGGTCGCGGGTTCGAGTCCCGTCGCTCCCGTCTCTTCGAAGTGCCTGCGAAATAGGCACTTATGTTGTCTGTATTGGCGCGATACCTACAATCGCGGGCAGCAAACGGGCAGCACTGTGCGGTCTCGTCACGTCTGGTTCCAGTCACAAAGTCCCTGCAAAACAACCGATCTTGTTCACTGGTCAGGCAAGAATGTCAGCTCTCGTCACCGCCAAACGTCTGCATAGACAACGAATGACCTCCGGTCAATCCTCGCCCGACCGTTGACGACTCTCCGTGCGGTTGTCGCCGCATGTGCGTGCCTTGGCCCGCCGGAGTGGCACCGACTCAAGCTCGGCTTCACGGCACGAGCCGATTGACGTCGCGCGGGGACAGGGTCGTCTCGCGGATGTTGCGCGCGCCGACGAGCCGCGCGACCAGCGCTCAAGCCCGAGCGCGAAGCCGCCGTACGGCGGCATCCCGTAGCGGAACGCCTGGCAGGTAGTCCTCGTAGGGCTCTGTCTCGCCGCCGAGCGCGGCGGTGCAGTCCTGGTAGCCGCCGGCCTCGCCGGATGGCGTATCCTCGTGTCGCCGGGCCCCATATTCGCCCGGCCGGTGCAGTCGCGGCGAAGTCCGGTCGAATCCGGCGCTGTCCCGCAACCGTGAGGCCCCGAGAGGGGACGAGCCAGGTCGACCGCCCTGCACCGAGCGAACGTCAGCCCTCGGAGGAAGGGCGGTTCGGGCGGCGGCGCCGCCGGGCCTCCTCCCTCCGCCGACGCGGAGGTTTTTCATTGTCCGATCAGACGACCCGGCCGCGACGCTCGCGGCGTCTGGGCGGAATGGCCGCACCACCGGCGTCGCCGGCGCGGACATCGGTCGCACTCTCTTGGAGCGGCGGCAAGGACTCGGCGCTGACGCTCTGGACGCTGCGCCGACAGGCGCTGCAACCCGAGGCGCTGATCACGACCGTCACCGAGGGCTACGACCGGATCAGCATGCACGGCGTCCGCCGCGAGCTGCTCGCCCGGCAGGCAGACGCGCTCGGCATCCCGCTCGTCGAGGTCGTGATCCCGCCGGCCTGCGTCAACGAGGTCTACGAGGCACGCATGGCCGCGGCGTTCGCCTCGCCATCCTTGTCCGGCGTCGCCGCGGTCGCCTTCGGCGACCTCTTCCTCGAGGACGTCCGCGCCTACCGCGAAGCGCGCCTCGGCGCGGGCGGCAAGCGCGGCCTCTTCCCGCTCTGGCGCCGCGATACCGGCGAGCTGGCGCGCGAGTTCGTCGGCGCCGGCTTCGAGGCGATGATTGTCTGCCTCGACCCGCGCGCCCTCGATCCCGGGCTCGCCGGGCGCCCGTACGACGAGCGGCTGCTCGCCGAGCTGCCTGCGAGCGTCGATCCCTGCGGCGAGAACGGCGAGTTCCACACCTTCGTGCATGCCGGCCCGATCTTCGCCGCGCCGATCGCCTGCACGACCGGCGAGGTCGTCGAGCGGGACGGGTTCGTCTTCTCCGACGTGATCCCGGCGTGAGGCGCGTCGCCCTCATCGCCGACATCCACGGCAACGCCGTCGCACTCGAGGCGGTGCTGGCCGACATCGACCGCAGGGGCGCGGACGAGATCGTCTGCCTCGGCGACGTCGCCGCCGGCGGACCACAGCCACGGGAGGCGCTCCAGCGGCTGCGCACGCGCGGCTGCGCGGTCGTGCGCGGCAACGCCGACGACTGGCTGCTCGGCAGTGTGCCGGCGGAGGACGACGCGGAGAAGCAGTGGCTGCGGGCGATCGTCGAGTGGGCGCGCGCTCAGCTCAGCGAGCCCGATCTCGCCTACCTGGAGAGCTTCGTGCCGGTGATCGAGCTCGATCTCGGCCGGTCGCGCCGCCTGCTGTGTTTCCATGGCTCGCCGCGGGCCAGCGCTGACCGCCTGCTCGCGACCACGCCGGAGGAGGAGCTCGCACGCCTCTTCGCCGGCGCGGCGGCCGACGTCTTCGCCGGCGGTCACACCCACCTGCAGCTCGCGCGCCGCTTGGGCGCGAGCCTGCTCGTCAATCCCGGCAGCGTCGGGTTACCCCTTGCCGCCGATCCGGACTCGGGTCCGCTTCCAGACGGCGAGCCGCGCCTGCCGCGCCTCGCCGAGTACGCACTGATCGAGGCCGAGGCCGCGATCAGTGTCGAGCTGCGACGCGTGCCGATCGATGCGACGGCGCTCGGCCGCGCTGGCCACCGCTCCGGCATGCCTGATCCGGGCTGGTGGGCAACCCGACTCGAGCGGCGCATCGCCCGCCGCAACGCCAAAGCCACCGACCGCGGAGGGAGGTAAAGGATGCGGATCTGCTCGCTTCCCGAGCGCGACCGAGATCGTCGCCAACCTCACGTCTACGCAGGCTCGACCAGCAAGACCTCGCCCCCGCCGTGCGCTGGCCTGGCTCGCGCTCCCCAGCTGGCTGCTCGAACCAGTGACGATCGAGAAACTATTCGCCGACCCGGCTCGCCCAGGCTCGACCAGCTGGCCTTGGCCGACTTCCTGCGGCGACCTCGATCGCCATCTGCGCCGCACCCGGCTCCGCTACTGGGCGCCGCCGCCACATCTGGTCACGGCCCTGCGTCGCGCGGTGGCCGGAGTCGAGGACGGCTTCACCTCGGGATCGGGGCCTCCGGCGCTGCTGCTCGGCTACGGCTGACTGCCGGAGTCGACGATCGAACCAGGCGTTGAGGAACTCGCCGGGGCAATCAGAGCCGATTCCGCCTCGTGCGACGCGCCCTCACTTCCCACTCCCTCCTCCCCACGCGACGGCACTGACGCTAGATGGTCTCCGAACGCGCACGACCCGGCGTGCGCTCTAACTTGGCCCAGAGCCGGGAGACCGCCCGACGCGACAAGGTTGACCGGCACTGCTGGCGCGGGCCGTCAAACGATCCTCGGGCTGCGCCGCTCGAGCAGGAGGACGTCGCGCCAGACACCGTTCTGCTTACCGAGACGTTCGCGCCGGCCGACGACGCGGAAACCGCAGCGCTCGTGGAGGCCGACGCTGGCGTCGTTCTCCGGGAAGATGCCGGTCTGGATCGTCCAGATGCCGGACCCTCCGCGCTTTCGACCAGTGCCTCGAGAAGCGCGCGGCCGACACCGCGCCCGCGCGCTTCGGCGACGACGTACACGCTGTTCTCGGCGACGCCGCCATAGACGCAGCGGTCAGAGACGGGCGCGAGCGCGGCCCCGCCGACAACCTCGCCGTCGCCGAGCGCGACGAGTCGGTGCTCAGGCAGGTGCGCGGCGTCCCAGCGCTCCCACGACGGCACGCTCGTCTCGAACGTCGCGTCGCCGCTGGCGATGCCCTCGCCGTAGATGCGCGCGACCGCCGGCCAGTGCTCCGGCCGCATCGGCTCGATGACGAGCCCGTTCCCAGGCGGCGCGCTCATTCGACGGCGGGCTTTCTCGCTTTGACGATCGCCCCGTAGACGTCGGGCGCGACCTTGTGGGTGAAGGCGACATCGATGTCGACGAAGCCCGCTCCTCGCAGGCCTGCCTCGTACTCGCTCTTCGAGAGCGCGCCGCCGATGCAGGCGACGTACGAGCCGCGCTGCTCGCGCTCCTCGGCTGTCAGCCCGTCGGCGGCGACGACGTCGCTCACCCCGACCCGTCCGCCTGGCTTCAGGACGCGCGCGAGCTCGCGGAAAACGGCCGCCTTGTCCGGCGAGAGGTTGATGACGCAGTTGGAGATGACGACGTCGACGCTCGCCGAGGGAAGCGGGACGTCCTCGATCTCGCCTTTGAGGAAGATGGCGTTGCCAACGCCCGCCTCGGCGGCGTTGCGCCGGGCGAGCGCGAGCATCTCCTCGGTCATGTCGAGCCCGTAGGCGAGTCCCTGCGGTCCGACCCGCTTCGCCGAGAGGATGACGTCGATCCCGCCGCCGGAGCCGAGGTCGAGCACGACCTCGCCTTCGCGAAGGTCGGCGACGGCAGTGGGGTTGCCGCAGCCGAGGCTGGCGAGAACGGCGGCGTCGGGCAGTTCCGCCCGGTCTGAGATGTCGTAGAGCGCGCTGCCGAAGCTCGCCTCGCCGCAGGCGCCGTCGCCACAGCAGCTCGCTCCGCCGGCCGTGCTTGTCGCCAGCTCGCTGTAGTGGCGGCGGACTTCCTCGCGCACCTCCTCGGCGCTCTCGGCGCCCGCGTCCGCCCTCTTCTCCGTCATGCCGCGCTCTCGGCAAGCCACGGCGGGACGCAGCGCGCAGGCTCCTCGTTCGGCACCGCCACCTTGCCCATCACTATCTCGGCGGCCGAAGGGAAGCACTCGACGCAGCGCTCGTTGACGCGGAAGTAGCTCGAGGCGCGGCGCCGCTCGACCAGGACGAAGCCCGTTTCGGCGAGGATCTTCAGATGGTGCGAGACGGTCGACTGCCCGACGTCGACCGCGGCCACGATCTCGCCGACGCTCATCGGCCGCCGCTCAGTCGCGAGCAGGTTGAGGATGAGAATGCGCGTCGGGTCAGCGAGACAGCGGAACCAGCCGGCGTATGTCGCAGCGGTGGCGCGGGCAATCATCGACAATCTACGATAATCGATCAGATGCGGCCGTCAAGCTCTTTCTGCTTGCCAAGCCACGTCGACGTACCCGCTCCGACGCTTCGCGACCCGACCGAGCGTCTGACCCGTCTCGGCCTGCTCGGCCGCAGCCGTCCCTTGCGGTGGCCGGTCCGGCGCCGTCCTGAACTGCTCGACGCCTCTTTACGCCGTAAGGTCGCTCTCCATGCGCGTAAGAAAAGAATGCTTCCGTGCAACCTCTTAGCCCTCGCACGCGGGCGCTCGCCGGGTTCGCAGCGTTCGGTGTCTTCTGGGGCTCGTGGGGCGCAGCGCTCCCGGCGGTGCAGCGGCGGTCCGACGCAAGCGATGCGGATCTCGGCGTCGCGCTCTTCGTGCTCGCGATCGGCGCGCTGGTCTCGATGCGGGCAACCGGCGTCGTACTGGACCGGATCGGGCCGCGGCTGACTCCGATCTCCGTCGCGGCGTTCGGGGTGACGGCCGTGCTGCCAGGGCTCGCCAACTCGCCGGCGCGGCTCGCACTGCTTGCGTTTCTCGTCGGAGCGGCCTCGGGCGCGATGGACGTCGCGATCAACGCGGACGCCGTGCACGAGGAGGATGCGTCTGGCCGCCCGCTGCTGAACCTCGCGCATGCGTTCTTCTCGGCCGCCGTCGTCTGCTCGAGCCTCGCCACGGGGGCGCTCCGGTGGGCAGGTGCCAGCCCGCTTGCCGTCTTCGCCGCGGCCGGAGCGATCGTCGTCGCGGCCGCGCTCGTGATGAGAGGTGCGCCGGACCGCCCATCACACCCGACCCGCGCCGGTGAGCTTCCACGATTCTTCCAGCGGCTACCCGGCTGGCTGCTCCTGCTCGGCGGCCTGGGGGCGGTCGCGTACTGGATCGAGAACGCCTGGCAGAGCTGGGGAGCCGTCCATCTCGAGCGGACGCTGGACGCGGCTCCGGCGGCGAGCGCGCTCGGCCCGGCGCTGTTCGCCGCGGCGATGGCGACCGGCCGGGTGACCGTCCATCGGCTCGCGCGACCGGGGAGCGAGCGCTCCGTGCTGACGGTCGGCGCGCTCGTCGCCGGCGGCGGCTCGGCGCTCGCTGCCGTCGCTCCGTCCATACCCGTCGCGCTTGTGGGGATCGTCCTCGCCGGCGCGGGCTGCTCGGTGTGCGCGCCGACGATCGTGAGCCTCGTCGGGCAGGCTGCGCCGCCTGCCGAGCGGGGGACGGCGGTCGGGTCGCGACGACGCTGATGTATCTAGGGTTTATCGCCGGGCCGGCGGTCGTCGGCGGAGTTGCCGAGGCGACCACGCTGCGCATCTCGCTCGGGGGAGTGGCCGTCCTTGCCGTGCTGCTCAGCGTCGCCTTCCTCGTCGTCCGGTACCCGACACCGGCACTCGGCGCGGGCTCGACAGGATCGACGCCTTCGCCTCACGGCCGGCCGTGACCGGTGAAAGGCGCTCGGACCCCGAGCGCCCTCCCCACAGTCGTCCTTCGTGTCAGATCGCCAAAGGCTCCGCGAGTATCCGGGCGACCGCTCGCTGGTTCGCGTAATGCTCGGTTCGCCTCACCTCCGAACCGCCGCATGTCCGACGATTCTTCGCCCGGGAGTGTTCGTGCGTTGCGCGAACCGGCGCCGCCCGGCGTGCAGCTCGCCTCAGCTTGCGGCTCTGGCGTCGCCGACGAGGTGGCGGCGAGCCTCCGCTCGACCGGCAGTCCGGCGTAGTCGGCGGTCGGACTGCGTCTCGTGCGAGGCGTGCC
>JALYGJ010000014.1 GCA_030777155.1 Chloroflexota bacterium
GGCCAGGAGAGTCCGACCAGTCGCACGTCGGCGACACGTGCGATGCCGCCATCCATCTCGTGCGGCAGGTGGTCCTGGCCGGCGCTCCATGCCGCGCCGCGATCGTGGTTGCCGCGGACGTACAGCAGCGGCGCGCGGAAGGCATCGCCGAGGAAGGCGAGGTAGTCGGGATCGAGGTCGCCACAGCCGAGCACGGCGTCGAGTGGGGCCAGCACCGCTCGGTTGGCCGGATGGTCGAGCGCTGCGGCACGTTCGTCGGAGACGGCCAGCAGTCGGATCGGCCGGTTGGGCGGCGAGCCGGGGACTGCCGGCTGTGGCCACGCAAGGCGGAGTCTCCGGATCACCCGTCCTGGCGCGGCTCCGGCGTGGGCAGCCCGTCGCCGCCCGCCTCTTCGCTAGCGTCCGACGCGGTCGCCTCTGCCGGCCGGACGAGCTCACGCCGACCGGCGGTGCGCGTCAGCCGGCCGGCACCCGCGTCGCGCAGCTCGCGCGACGTTTCCAGGTATGGGGCAATTCCCGCCCCCGGCGGGTCGACGGCGAGCCCGGGCAGGCGCGCCTCGAGGACATTCGCATCGAGCCCGACCTGGCCGGTATAGAGCGCTGCGGCAACGCGGTTGTGGCCGTCGACGACCCAGTAGTCTTCGCCGAACTTGATGAGGTCGACCGGCGGCAGGTTGACCAGCTCGTCGATGCCGCGCAGCAGGCGCTGCCAGCGCGCGCGCCAGTCTTCGCCGCGCAACTGGCGAATGGGCAGGAAGTCGCCGCCGCGCTGAGCCGGGCCCTCGACCGCGGTGCCGACGATCTGGGCCACGGGCACGACGCGCGGCTCCAGCTCACGGAAGCTGGCCCGGCGTGCCTCGGGATGGACCTCCCACAGGTTGGGCAGCGGCTGGCGAGCCAGGCGCCGGACGCCCCGCACCCGTGCGCCGCTGCGCTCGCCGAACCGTCGCCGGGCGCCACTGGCAAGCTGCTCGACGGCCTCGATGACCGGCGACGCCGCGCCCGCCGCCACGCCGGCGATGGTCGACGCTACCCCGGCCAGCATGGACCGCTCGTCATGGCCGGGCCCGCCGTCGCGCGCAGGAACGCCCGTCTCGTCAGGCATCCGCCGAGCCTAGCACGAGCGATCGCGCGACCGGCCGGGCCGGTGCCGGACTGCGTCACGTGACGTCTACACTCGGCAGATGCCGAACTGCCCAGCCTGCGGAACGGAGAATCGCGCCGGACGCAAATTCTGCAGCCAGTGCGGAGCCCAGCTGGCCCTCGCCTGTCCGCGCTGCGGGACGGCCAACGAGCCCGGCGAGCGCTTCTGCGGCGAATGCGGCTCGGCGCTTGGCACAGAGCCTGGTGTGGCACTTCAGGCAGCCGGTGCGGCAGCGCCGGCGGCCGACGATGGCGGAACCGCCGAGGCGCGGCGAGCCGAGCGCCGGCTGGTGACGATCCTCTTCGCCGACCTCGTCGCGTCGACTGCCGGGGCCGAGGGGCGCGATCCGGAGGAGACGCGCGACGTCCTCGATCGCTACTACCGTCTGGCGCGCGAGGTGATCGGCCGCTATGGCGGAACAGTCGAGAAGTTCATCGGCGACGCCGTGATGGCCGTCTGGGGGGCGCCCGTCGCCCACGAGGATGCCGCCGAACGGGCGGTACGGGCGGCGCTCGAGCTCGTTGACGCGGTCGGCCGGCTGCCGCTGCCGGCCGGTCGCGCGAAGCTCGTGCTCCGCGCGGCGGCGATGACGGGCGAGGCAGCGGTGACCGTCGGCGCGCAGGGGGAGGCGCTCGTTGCCGGCGATCTGGTCAACACCGCCGCCCGGCTGCAGTCGGCGGCCGAGCGGGCGACGGTGCTGGTCGACGAGGCGACCCGCCGGGCGAGCGGGCCGGGGATCGTCTTCGAGCGGGCGGCGGCGATCGAGTTGAGGGGCAAGAGCGTGCCCGTTCCGGCATGGCGAGCGCTGCGCGTAGTCGGCGTGCGACGAGGTGAGCTGCGGGCAGATCTCGAGCCCCCGTTCGTCGGCCGCGAGCGCGAGCTGGGCCTGATCAAGGACCTGTTCCATGCCACGTCCGACGAGCGCCGGCTGCACTGCATCTCGATCACCGGTCAGGCGGGGATCGGCAAGAGCCGCCTGGCATGGGAACTCGAGAAGTACGTCGATGGGCTGGTCGAGCCGGTCTACTGGCATCAGGGACGCTCGCCCGCGTACGGCGAGGGGATCACCTTCTGGGCGCTGGGCGAGATGGTCCGCCGACGCGCCGGCATCGCCGAGGACGACGACGAGGCGACCAGCCGGCAGAAGCTCGGTGCAACCCTCGACGAGTTCGTGGCCGATCCCGACGAGCGGCGCTGGTGCGAGGCGAAGCTCCTCGTGCTGCTGGCGATCGGCGACGCAGCGCAGAAGTCGGAGGGCCGCGAGCTGTTCGCCGCCTGGCGGCTCTTCTTCGAGCGGCTCGCCGAGCGCGCTACAACCGTCCTGGTCTTCGAGGATCTCCACTGGGCGGACAGCGGCCAGATCGACTTCGTGGAGCACATGCTGGAGTGGTCGCGCCAGCAGCGGCTCCTGATAATCACGCTCGCCCGGCCCGAGCTGTACGAGCGAAGGCCGTCGTGGGGTGCCGGGCGGCGCAACTTCACGAGCATCCACCTCGAGCCGCTGCCCGAGCGAGCGATGCGTGAGCTCCTGCTCGGGCTCGTGCCCGGCCTGCCCGGCGGCGCAACGCGGGCGATCGTCCGTCGCGCCGAGGGCGTCCCGCTCTATGCGGTCGAGACCGTGCGCATGCTGCTCGCCGATGGTGCTCTGCGCCGTGCCGGCGAGCGCTACGAGGTCACCCGACCGCTCGAGTCACTTGCCGTGCCGGAGAGCCTGCACGCGCTGATCGCGGCGCGGCTCGACGCCCTCGACTCGGCGAGGCGCAGCCTTGTCCAGCGCGCGTCGGTGGTCGGCCAGAGCTTCAGCCTGCCGGCCCTGGAGGCGGTGGCCGGGGTGGCACCGGCGGAGCTGCAGGAGTTGCTCGACGGGCTGGTCCGGGACGAGCTGCTGCGGCTCGAGTCGGACCCGCGCTCGCCGGAGCGTGGCCAGTACCAGTTCGTGCAGGGCGTCATGCGCGAGGTCGCCTACAGCACCCTCCCCCGCGGCGAGCGCAAGGAGCTGCACCTGGCAGCGGCACGACACTACGAGTCGCTGGGCGACGAGGAGCTGTCGTCCGTCCTGGCCAGCCACTACCTCAGTGCCTACCAGGCGGCGGCGCCGGGAGCGGAGGCCGAGGCGCTGGCCGCCCAGGCGCGCGTCGCACTCCGCGCGGCCGCCGATCGCGCCACTCGCCTGCACTCACCTGAACAGGCGCTGGCGCTGCTCGAGCAGGCGCTGCTGGTCAGCTCGGACGAGGAGGAGCAGGCCGCCCTGCAGGCCCGCGCGGCCAACGCGGCGACGGCCGCCGGTCGGGTGGAGCGCGCGGTCGAGCTGTACGGCCAGGCGATCGCGTGGCAGCGCCAGCAGGGCAACTCGGCGGAGGCCGTCCGGTTGGCCGCCCAGCTCGGGTTCGTGCTCACCTCGAACGGCCGGCTCGAGGCGGCGATCGACGAAATGGAGCGAGTCAATGCCGAGCTGGCTTCCAGCGCTGACGAGCCATCCCTCGCCGCTCTCAGTGCTGAGCTGGGGCGTGCGTACTTCCTGCGCTGGGATTTCGCCCGCGCCACGCCGCTCGTTGACCGCGCCATCGAGCTTGCCGAGCGGCACGATCTGCTGCCCGCGCTCGTCGATGCGCTGGTCACCAAGGGCTCGCTCATCGCCGAGTCGAGGCCGCGCGAGGGACGCGTGGTCCTGACGGGTGCGGTGGCGCTGGCTGACACGTACGAGCTCGCGCAGCCTGCCTTACGTGGCCGAAACAACCTGGGCATCCTGCTCGACCAGGATGACCCCGCCGGCGGTCTTCGCGTCGCCGAGGAAGCACTGATGCTCGCCGAGCGGCTGGGCATTCGCGCCGCCGTGATGAGCTTCACCAACCAGGTCGCGTGGGCGACTGCCGTCTGGCGCGGCGAGTTCGACGAAGGACTCCGGATACTCGCCCGGTTCGAGGAGGACGAGCTCGAAAGCCTGTCCCTCCTGCATGCGAGCTGGCTGCGCAGTCTGGTCGCCGTCTTTCGCGGCGACCGTGCCGAGGTCGAGCGGCTGCGCGCGGTTCGTGAGGCCGCGCTTGCCACCATCACCAACCCGGCCTTCCACGCCGGCGAGCGTTTCGCGCACGCATGGGAGGCTGGCATGGCAGGTGACTGGCGGACTGCCTACGACGAGACCGTCGCCACGCTCGAGGTGACTGCGGAAGGGCAGGTCCGCGCACTGCCGTGGGCATTCCTCGCCGCCGTCCAGCTGCGCGATCTTGACCGAGCGAAGGCGGTGCAGGCACGCTTCCTCGCGCTGCCCCAGCGCGGGCGCCTGCTCGACGCTCGACGCCGTGAGATGGAAGCAGGCGTCCTTGCCCTCGAGGGTCGTCGGGACGAGGCGGCAGCGGCCTACGCGGCGGCGATAGCTGGCGCGCGTGAACTGCGAGCGACGCTCGACCTCGCCTTCATCCAGCTCGAGTGCGCCGCTCTGCTCGGCACCGATTCGCGCGAGGGACGAGCGGCAGCGGACGAGGCGCGCAGCTTCTTCGAGCGCGTCGGCGCGCGGGTCTTGATCGATCTGCTCGACGCGGCCGTCGCGCAGCCGTCGGTGTCCACCCCTCAGCGACTGGACAGCGCCGCCGCTGCGTACTCCGACTCGGCAAGCAGCCGCGCGTAGCCCGGCTTGATCACGCCGTTGATCAGCCGCAGGCGCAGGTCGAAGGGCGAGAATGCGCTCTTCATCGCGTTCAACGTCAGCCACTGCATCTCGTCGAGCCCGAAGTCGAAGGCGCGTGAGACAGTCTCGAACTCGTCGGACAGCGTGACCCCGCTCATCAGCCGGTTATCGGTGTTGACGGTGACCCGGAAGCGCAGCCTTCGCAGCAGGTCGAGCGGGTGCTCCTCGATCGACCGGACGGCGCCGGTGTGGACGTTCGAGGTAGGGCACATCTCGAGCGGCACCCGCCGGTCGCGCACGTAGCTGGCCAGCCGGCCGAGGTGGATCTCTCCGTCGGGCCGCACGTCGATGTCGTCGACGATCCGCACCCCGTGACCCAGCCGCTCCGCGCCGCACCACTGCAGCGCCTCCCAGATCGAGGGCAGGCCGAAGCTCTCGCCGGCATGGATGGTGATGTGGAAGTTCTCGTGGGCGATGTACTGGAACGCGTCGAGGTGGCGGGTGGGCGGGTAGCCGGCCTCGGCACCGGCGATGTCGAAGCCGACGACGCCCTGGTCGCGGTGGCGGACGGCGAGCTGCGCGATCTCCAGCGAGCGGGCAGCGGTGCGCATGGCGGTCACGATGAAGCGGAGGGTGATGCCGCGCCCGGCGCTGCCGCGCTCGAAACCGTCCAGCACAGCCTCGACCACGTCGTCGAGGGTCAGCTCGGCGCGCGTCGAGAGCTCGGGCGCGTAGCGCACCTCGGCGTAGACGACGCCGTCGGCAGCCAGGTCCTCGGCGCACTCGGCAGCAACGCGGCTGAGCGCCTCGCGCGTCTGCAGCACGGCGACGGTGTGCTCGAAGCCCTCCAGGTACAGCTCGAGGCTCTTCCGGTCGGCGCCAGACGTGAAGAAGCTCGCGAGCTGGCCCGGGTCGGTCGTGGGTAGGCCCGCGTAGCCACAGTCGCGCGCCAGCTCGATCACGGTCGTCGCCCGGAGCCCGCCGTCGAGGTGGTCGTGGAGCAGCACCTTCGGCGCCTGGCGGATGGTCTCGCGCGGGATCACTCGGCTCAGCATACTTGGCCGGCGGCCGCCGACCGGTATCCGCCGCAGCTCGGCCAAGAGAGCGTGCGGCGTGCGATGCTTGGCCGATGCCGCGGATTTCGGCCAAGGCAGGCACGTTTGGCGAATCGGTCATCCGCGAGATGACGCGCCTGGCCGTCAGCCACGGCGCGATCAACCTGGCGCAGGGCTTCCCGGACTTCGCCGCACCGGCCGCGGTGAAGGCGGCTGCCTGTGCCGCCATCGAGACCGACATCAACCAGTACGCCATTACCTGGGGGGCCAAGCCGTTTCGCGACGCCATCGCGGCGAAGACGGCACATTGGTATCCCGATTGGTCGGTCGACCCCGAAACCGAGGTCACCGTCACCTGCGGCGCGACCGAGGGCATGATCGCGTCCATGCTCGCCGTCATCGACCCGGGGGACGAGGTCGTCGTATTCGAGCCGTTCTACGAGAACTACGGCCCGGACGCGATCCTCTCGGGCGCCGTGCCTCGTTACGTGACGCTGCACGAGCCCGACTGGGCGATCGACGAGGACGAGCTGCGCGCGGCGTTCGGCCCGCGCACGCGCGGGATCGTGCTCAACTCGCCGCACAACCCGACGGGCAAGGTGTTCACGCGCGCCGAGCTGGAGCTGATCGCCGAGCTGTGCCAGCGCCATGACGTCGTCGCCTTCACCGACGAGATCTACGAGCACATCCGCTACAGCGGTGAGTACATCCCCCTGGCGACGATCCCCGGCATGGCCGAGCGCACCGTCGCCGTCAATGCCCTCTCCAAGACGTACTCGGTGACCGGTTGGCGCGTCGGCTGGGTCATCGCGAGCCGGCAGCTGACGGCCGGCGTTCGCAAGGTCCACGACTTCCTGACCGTCGGCGCGGCCGCCCCGCTGCAGCAGGCGGGAGTGGCCGCGCTCGAGCTGCCCAACGACTACTACTCCGATCTTGCGCTGGCGTATCGCGAACGCCGCGACGTGCTCGTGGCGGCGCTCGATCGAGCCGGGTTCCGAGCCTGGCTGCCCGACGGCGCCTACTACGTCATGACCGACATCAGCGACCTGACTGACGAGGATGACGTTTCCTTCTGTCGCCGCCTAGTCGCGCGACCCGGCGTGGCGGCGGTACCGGGCAGCTCCTTCTACTCGCGCCCCGAGCTTGGCCGCAGCAAGGTCCGCTTCGCCTTCCCCAAGCTGCGCGGCACGCTCGATGCAGCCGGCGAGCGCCTGGCCGCCCTGCGCGAGACCTGACCCGACAACAGCGGACTGTCGCGAACCGCTGACCAGAGCAGCGATTCCGCGGTGCAGCCGGGTTTCGGCGCGCCCGTGCGGGCACGGGCGACGAACACGGCCGGCAGCAGGATGAGCACGGCGACGACGCTGCCATTGCGACGACGCTGCCATTGCGCTGATCAGCGCGGCCGGCCCTCGACGTCGGCGACGAAGCGGGCCAGCCGGTCCAGCGCCTCCTCGATGACCGGCGCCAGCGTGTGGCCGACGCCGGCGAAAGTGAAGAGCGTCGCGTCGGGCAGGCTGTCGACGGCGCCGCGCAGCAGGTCGATCCGCGCCAGCGGATCGACCTCGCCCGACAGCAGCAGCGTCGGGCAGCCCACCTGTGGCCAGTGGTCGACGCGGGCCTCGGCCGGCTTGCCCGGCGGGTGCAATGGATAACAGAGCAGCGCCAGGCCAGCCGGCGCCTCCTCGGTGGCGAGCAGGCTGGCCACCCGGCCACCGTACGACTGGCCGCCGATGATGGCCTGGTCGAGCGCCACGCCGGCAGCGGCGACGGCTGCCCGGTAGGCCGGTACCGCGCGTTCCGCTCGACCAACGGGCAGGCCGACGGCATGCGCGCTGATGCCGCGCCGGGCGAGCCCGGCGACCCATGGGCGCATGCTCTCCGCCGTGCCCGATGCGCCATGGGCGAGGAAGACGTCCACGCCGGTCAGTCTAGTGACACGCTAGCTGGCACGGACGGGGCCGATGCTTGGCCCATGGAACCCGCCCGCATCGTCCCGCTCCATCCACCGGCCCGCGAGACAGAAGTACGCGTCGAAGGCGACCGTATCGTCGTCGAGCGGCTGGTGGTCGTCGATCGCGCCCTCGCCGGTTACCTCGCCGCGCGAGCGCCTGACGATCGGCCACAGCTCGCCGAGCGGGCGCTGCGGATCGGACTGCTCGCCGTGCAGGACGCCGGGACCACGCTCGACGTGGAAATGGTGCGGCGCGAGTTCGGCCAGCTGCTGGAGCGGGCAGAGACCGTCAACGAGCGCGCCGTCGTTGCCCTCGACGGGGTCCTGCGCGCCAACTTCGCCGACGGCGACGGCCGCCTACCTCGTACGCTCGAGCACTTCCTCGGCGACCGGGGGCAGCTCCGCGCTTTCGTCAACGAGCTGTTCGACGAGGGCCGCCGCGACAGTGCCATCGGCCGCCTGCGCGAGCTGCTCGGCAGGTACTTCGAGGGCGATTCGTCGCGCCTGGCGCAGCTGCTCGACCCAACGCGGCTCGGCTCACCACTGCACCAGTTCCGAACCGAGGTGGCAGACAACTTCGTGCGGCTCAACGAGCGGCTGGCGGCGATCGAGGCGGCGGCCAGTGCCCGAGCCGCTGAACGCGCACGCTCCACGGCCAAGGGCGCCGACTTCGAGGATGCCGTCGGCGCCGTCCTGGCCGACGTCTGCCGCGGCACCGGCGACCTGCTCGAGCGGACGTCGGACGAGGCTGGCGCGGTCATCCGCTCCAAGAAGGGCGACTTCCTGGTCACGCTCGACGAGCGCGTCACACGCGGCGCGGACGTCCGCGTCGTCGTCGAGTGCAAGGATCGGCCGGTCTCGGCGCGCGCCATCCGCGAGGAGCTCGCCGAGGCGCGCCACAACCGCGGCGCGGCGGCCGGCCTCGTCTGCTTCACCACCGACCATGCGCCGGCGGCGGTCGCGCCCTTCCATCTGCACGGCTCCGACGTCTACTGCGTGGTCGACCGGCTGGCGCCTCAGCCGGAGGTCCTCGAGGCTGCTCTCCGGCTGGCCCGGCTCGTCGCCCTCGCCTCCCTCGACACGATCGAGGCGGAGGTGGACAGCGCCGCTGTCAGCGCCGCGCTGGAGCAGATTCGCGGCCAGCTCGACGCCATCCGCGGGCTCAAGGCGCAGCTGACGTCGATCGGCACGGCCAGCCAGCACGTCAGCGCCGGCCTGGACCGGCTGCGCGAGCAGGTCCTCGCCCGGCTCGCCGATGCCGAGCTCGCGCTGCGCAGGAGCGCTGGCTAGGGCGTCTGCGCCGCGGCTGCGAATCGACCAGGCTCAGGCCAGGGCGGTGAGGATGTCCGGCCAGCGCCGGTAGAGCAGGTGGTGCCCCTCGTCGGGATAGATCGTCGCGCGGCAGTCGGGGATCGAGCGTGCGAGGTAGTGGGCCATCGAGACCGGCACTGTCGCGTCCTGCGCTCCGTGCCACAGCCGGACGGGCGCGCCGATCTCGCTCAACCGGAAGCCCCACTTGCGGGCCAGCGCCAGCGCCTCGTCGTAGATGCCCCGGCCGCCCTGGCGGTACAGCTCGGTCGAGTTCTCGATCATCAGCGTCCGGAGGCCCGGGTCGGCCAGCACGTCCTGATCGGCGGCGCACATCTCGGCCACCGACTCCTCGAAGAAGCGCGCGGGGTCGCGCCGTTGCGACCGGCCCCAGTGCCACAGCGCGAGGCGGATCATCCACGGCGCCCGACGTGCGGCATGGGCGGCGGTGCGGTCGAAACGGCGGAGGTAATCGGCGCGCGGCACGCCCGAGATAGGCGCCGGCGCGCTGACCAGACCGACAACCCGCACGCGGTCGGCGAGGAGGTAGCCGCAGGCCGCGGCGTACGCGCCACCGCCCGACCAGCCGACGACGGCGATGCGGCCCAGCGCGAGGCGATCGGCCAGCTGACCGATATCGGCTGGCCAGTCGAGCAGGCGCCGGCCGGGCAGCCGATCGGACAGCCCGATGCCCGGCCGATCGACGCTGATCAGGCGGACACCCAGCCGCGACGCCAGCTCGGCGTCGGGCGGGCAGATCACCCGGCTCGTGCCCAGCCCGTGGAAGAAGAGGACGGCCGAACCCGCCGGATCACCGTACTCCGCGTAACCCAGTCGCCGCCCGTCGGGCAGCCGGATGACCCGGTCCTCGCGGCGGAGTTCGATCGCGCGGCGCAGCGTTGACTCGCGCGGCAGGCGCAGGACTGTCATAACCCCTCTGTGGCAGCGACTCGGCATGCGTAGTATGCAAAACGACGGCAAGCCGGCGCAGCGGCTGCGCGCCTGAGCGAGGGAGAGGACCCATGCGCAACCCATGGAACGCGGTCATCGCCGAGATGGCGGGCACGTTCCTGTTCTTCTTCGTTGGCATCGGCTCGGTCGCCGCCGGCCAGCTGACCGGCTGGGCAGCCACGGACCCGGCTGGCCTGATCGTCGTTGCCCTCGCCCATGGCGTCGTGCTGGCCGTGCTGGTCAGCGCACTGGCCGCCGTCTCGGGCGCACACTTCAATCCGGCGGTCACCTTCGGCGTATGGGTTGCCGCGCAGATCCCCGGTCGTCGGGCTGTGGCGTACGTGCTGGCCCAGCTCATCGGCGGCCTGCTCGCCGCACTCGCCGTGCGCGCCCTGCTGCCCGACGGGACGCTGGGCGCCAATCTCGGCACGCCGCAGCTGGGCTTGGGCATAAGCCCCTTTGCCGGTATTGCCGTCGAGGCCGTGCTGACCGCGATCCTGCTTGTCGCCGTGTTCGGCACGGCGATCGACCCGCGGGGGCCGAAGGTTGGCGGCCTGGCCATCGGCCTTGCCGTCGCCGCCGACATCCTGATGGGTGGTCCGCTCACCGGCGCGGCGATGAACCCGGCGCGCTGGCTCGGTCCGGCAGCGACGACCGGCATCTGGGCCGACGGCTACGTGTGGATCTTCGGCCCGCTGATCGGTGCCGGCATCGCCGCACTCGCCTACCGCTTCTTCCTGCTGCCCGAGGCGAGCCTGGTCCGGACGCCGGCGACGCCTGAAGCCTGAGTGCCGCGGCGCCGACGTCAGTCCGCAGCGGCCCGGTCAGCCCGCGCCGGTCGGTTCAGCCGGCGCCGGCCGCCCGCATTCGCTGGATGGCCGCGAGGTGCTCGCGATACTGGCGCCTGATCGTGTTGAGCTGCGGCCGGCTGAGGCCGAGCTCGGTCGCGATCTGAGTCAGCTCGGCGTACTCCTCGGCGGAGATGACGTGATCGGCGGCGACGACGGCAAAGCAGGCCTCGACCAGCGCCATGCGCTGCTCCTCGGTTGAGCTGGCGGCGAACTCGCGCGTCACGAGGTAGTCCTCGGTCCCGCCGTACAGGCTGCCCTGGTGCCTGGCGATCTCGACGACGAGCACGGCCTGCGCGGCCGGTAGGCCACCGATGCGCATGACGATCTCCTCCATCAGCCGCGTCTCGGCGTCGGATACGTCGAGGTCGGCGTGCGCGGCACGGCTGAGCACGTAGGCGAAGCCGGCGAGGAAGCGACGCTGCGGCGGGGGCAGCGCGTCGAGCTCGGCGACGATGCGCCGAACGGTCGCCGTTTCGGCGTCGTCGGCGGCCGCTGGCGCGCGCTCGCTCGGCTGGCCGGGCGCGAGACCCAGGAGTCGCCGCAGCACCATGTACGGAGGATGCCACAGCGAGCCGTTGGCAATGACTGTCACGCGTCGGCGGGCGGCTAAGATGACGTCGTGCCGCAGCCGTCGTCGCGTCCCCCGCGCCTCGTCCTGGGCGGCGGCCTCGTCTTCGATGGACACTGGCGCGGAGCCGGCGCCGGCCGACATAGCGATCGAGGCTGGACGCATCGTCGACGTGGGCCTGCGCCTCGGTGGCGACGAACACGTCGACGTCACCGGTCGGACGCTGCTGCCCGGCCTGTTCGACTGCCACGTCCACGTCGTCGTCAGCCACATCGACCAGTGGCGGCTGGTACAGCGCCCGTTCTCGTACCAGTTCTTCGAAGCGGGGCGGAACCTGGAAGCGACGATTCGCGCCGGCATCACCACCGTTCGCGACGCGGGCGGTGCCGACCTGGGAATCAAGCGGGCGCAGGAGGATGGCCTGATCGTCGGGCCGCGACTGCAGGTCTCGCTGGGCATGATCAGCCAGACCGGCGGCCACGGTGACGACTGGTACCCGTCGGGCGCTCATGTGCCGCTTCTGTCGACCCACCCCGGCGTCCCCGATACGATCGTCGATGGCGCCGACGAGATGCGCCGCACCGTCCGCCGGCTGGTGCGCCAGGGCGCCGACGTGATCAAGGTAGCCACGTCGGGCGGCGTCCTCTCCCCGCGCGATAAGCCAACCCACGCACACTTCCGCGACGACGAGCTGGCGGTGCTGGTGACCGAGGCGCATGCGGCGGGCGTGGCAGTGATGGCCCATGCGCAGGCGGCCGACGGCATCAGGGCGGCCGTGCGCGCCGGCGTCCGGTCGATCGAGCACGGCATCTTCCTCGACGACGAGGTGATCGAGATGATGCTCGAGCGAGGCACGTGGCTGGTGCCGACGCTCGTCGCGCCGCGTGGCGTGATCGAGGCGGCTGAGGCGGGCGCACAGATACCAGCCGAATCGCTGCTCAAGGCGCGCGAGGTCGTGGATGTCCATCGCCAGCGCTTCGCGCTCGCCGTCGAGGCGGGGGTCCGAATAGCGATGGGCACCGACAGCGGCGTCAGCCCGCACGGCGCGAACCTGCGCGAGCTGGCGCTGATGGTCGAGGGCGGCATGACGCCGGCGCAGGTGCTGGTGGCCGCGACCTCGTCAGCGGCAGAGCTGATGGGGCTGTCTGACGCGCTCGGCACGCTCGAATCCGGCAAGCGTGCGGACGTGGTCGTCGTGGGCGGCGACGCCTACGACTTCGCCTCGCTCGCCGAGCGGATCGAGGCGGTATACCAGGACGGGCAGCGCATCTTCGGGTGAGGTCGCGCCGGGCGGGGCGCCGGGTGGCGGAGACGCGGCTTCGGGCGGACGTCGCAGGCCCGGCCGACGTACTCTATCGGCGATGACCGCGGAACCCGTCACCCCCGCTGGACCGGCAGCGAACGCTCCGGCCAAGCAGTCGACGCCCAAGAGCCCGGCCACGCGCGACCTCGGCATGCGCGCGACGCTTCTCTTTCCGACGCGCGAGATCGCCCAGCAGTACTACCTGCCGCTGATCTACACCGCCTGCCGGACCTGCTACAGCGAGCTCGAGCCGCAGGACATCTTCGAGCGGGCAACCAACGGCCAGGTCGCGACCGAGAAGCAGCAGGACCTGATCCGGCGCGTGATCGAGTCGGGCCACGGCTCGACGATCGAGCATATCGTCTTCACCTTCGCCATCAGCGGCGTGACTCGGACGCTGTCACACCAGCTCGTTCGCCACCGCGCCGGCGTCGCCTTCGACCAGCAGTCGCAGCGCTACCTCAACTACAAGCGCCCCTCGTACATGGTGCCGGGCAGCGTAGCCGACGCACCGCCTGAGATCCGCGATCGCTTCACCGCCGAGATGGACGAGTCGCTCGCCTTCTACGGGCAGATGCTCGAGGCCGGTGTCCCGGGCGAGGATGCGCGCTTCGTGATGCCCAACGCGACGCGGACGAACCTGATCATGACGGCGAACCTGCGCGCGCTGATCCATATGTCGGGCCTGCGCCTGTGCACGATGGCGCAGTGGGAGATCCGCCGACTCTTCCAGCTGATCCGCCATCAGGTGTTCTCGGTCAGCCCGTTCCTGGGCTCCTTCCTGGCGCCGAAGTGCGTGCCGCTCGGCTATTGCGACGAGGACCGCAACCGAGACGAGCACTGCCCCATCCGGCCGCACAAGGACAACGTGCTCGCCGCCTGGGCCGAGAAACGGGCGTCGGCCAAAGCGGCCGGCCGGGAGCTGCCGACGCTCTAGGCCTCCTCGCCGAGGAGTCGGATGAAGCGCCGCACGAGCGCCGTGAAGCGCGGCGCGGCGGCCTCCCCGGCAGCGAGCACATCCTCGTGGGTCAACGGTTCGCCGGAGAGGCCGGCACCGGGATTGGTGATCAGCGATATGCCGGCGATCTCCAGCCCGGCCCAGCGCGCGGCGATCGCCTCGAGGACCGTGGACATACCGACGGCATCCGCGCCCAGCGTGCCCAGCATGCGCACCTCGGCCGGCGTTTCGTAGGTCGGGCCGGTCAGGCCAGCGTAGACGCCCTCCTGCAGCTCGATGCCCTCGGCCGTCGCGGCATCGCGCAGCAGGCGGCGCAGGCGTGGGCTCCAGGCGTCGACGAGATCGGGGAAGCGCGGCCCGATCGAGTCGTCGTTCGGCCCGATCAGCGGGTTGCGGCCGGTCAGGTTGAGGTGATCGGCGATGACCATCAGCGTGCCGGCCGGCCAAGCGGCGTTGATCGCGCCGGCGGCGTTGGACAACACGATCACGCGCGCGCCGAGCCGCCGCATCAGCAGCACCGGCTCGACCACCAGCCGCTCCGAATTGCCCTCGTAGAGGTGCAGCCGACCCTGCACGCAGACGACGGGGACGTCGTCCAGCCGCCCGAGTAGCAGCTGGCCGGCATGCCCAGGGGCAGACGCCGGCGGCCAGCCGGGCAATTCGGCAAAGGGCACGGTGACTGCGTCAAGGACGGAACCGGCCAGGCCGCCCAGGCCCGAGCCGAGCACGATGCCAACGTCGGGCACCAGCTCCGTGCGCAGCCGGACGGTCGCCTCGAGCGCATCGAGCCGCTGCGAGTAGAGCGGGAACGGGCTCGTCATGGGCGGGGAAGATAGCGCACAACGAAACGCCCGGAGAAGCCTGCCAAGCGCTCAGTACCTTTGATGTGATCGCAGTTCCTGAGCTCCAGCGGCCCCTCCGGGCAAGAACAAAGTTAGCCGCGCCGCCGGTACGACGTCAACGCTCTTTTCCACGGATTCCGGCGCCATAACCGGGCCGCGTCAACAAATCCACCATCGCTGTGGATGGACCGTGGATATCCCGGCCGGAGTCGACGGGCGTCCGCGGTTGGGAGGCGACGAAGGAGGCCCCGCCCTGGGCCGGGCGGGGCCTGTGGATGGCGCGCCGGCGGGCAGGTGGCCCTACCCCGTCTTGGCGACGACGGTCTTGGCGTAGGTGTCGTGGAAGCCCTGCCGCGTCGGGCTCTGGGCGGTGGTGACCAACAGGTAGATGTACCAGCCGAGGATCGCGAATGGGGCGATGAGGCCGATGACCGGGATCGCGCCGAGCAGCCACGACAGCCCCTGCGGTGCGCCAAGCAGCAGCCACCGGTTGATCGCCTGTTGCTGGCTGATCTGGCCGCCGTTCGACGAGTCCGCCACGCGCAGCTTGAGCAGCTGCATGCCGAGCGTCGCCCCGTTCATCCGCGTCCAGGTGTAGATGAAGTAGGCGGCGCTGATGATCAGCGCGAGGATCGTCCCGAGCAGCCCGCCGATGAGCAGGCCAAAGAGCGTTGTCTGCTCGACCGTGACGCCCAACACGACACGCCGTTCGGTGAACAACCCACCGACCACGAGGCCGACGACGCCGGCTGCGATGGCGCTCGCGATGCCGACGATGATGAAGTCGATGATAATCGCGATGATGCGGCTCGGTACATCGGCGAGGGCGATGCCGCCGGGACCGGGGATCGTGCCCGACGCCGTCAGGTTCGACGTCCATGCGGATCCGCCGGCGGGCTGCCCGGCGGTCGGCGGGGGAGGCCCTGGTTGCTGCGGCCGCGACTGCCAGCCCTGAGCGGGCGGTGGTGGCGGCGGTCCTGCCGATCCCTGCGGCGGCGGCTGCGTAGTGGGATCGTTTTGACCCATGCTCACTCTTCCTCCTCGATCTTGGGCGACCGGCGGCGGGCATTCGGCGCGACCACTTGCCGAGGGCTCAGCATAGCGGTCACAACAACCCGCGGGCAGGCTACTGCACGCGGCTGCCCATCAGCCGCCGACGCGTGACATCTCAACCCGCCCAGCGTCGATGACGGGCAGGGACCGAGTCGTTCGCGCAGTCCGCAGCTCCGAGTAGCGGTCGTCGCGCGCGCGCCAGATCGACTCGATTCGCTGGCGCAGCGCATCGTCGGGGGCGCCGGCACGCAGCGGCGCGCGCAGGTCATGGCCGCGGTTCGCGAAGAGGCATGTGTAGACGAGCCCGTCGGCAGTCAGCCGAACGCGCGTGCAGTCAGCACAGAAAGGCTGGCTGACCGATGCGATAACGCCCACTTCGCCGCTGCCGTCGCGGTAGCGCCAGCGGGTCGCCACCTCGCCGCGGTAGCGCGGCGGGACGGCGACGAGCGGCATCTCGGCGTCGATCCGGGCGATGATGTCAGCGGCCGGCACGACGTCGTCGAGCCGCCAGCCGTTGGTGTGCCCGACGTCCATGTACTCGATGAAACGCAGGACATGCCCGCGCTCGCGAAAATGGCGCGCCATCGGCACCACGCTGTCCTCGTTGACGCCGCGGCGAACAACCATGTTGATCTTGATCGGATGCAGGCCGGCGCGTTCGGCAGCGGCGATGCCGTCGAGAACAGCGCTGACCGGGAAGGCGGCGTCGTTGAGACGCATGAAGACGGCGTCGTCGAGTGAGTCGAGGCTGACCGTGATCCGGCGCAGGCCGGCGCCAGCGAGCCGCGCGGCGAAGCGGGCGAGCAGCGAGCCGTTGGTCGTCAAGCTGACGTCGTCGATACCGGGCGTATCGATGAGCAGCGCGACGAGGCGGTCGAGGTCACGGCGCAGGAGCGGCTCGCCACCGGTCAGGCGGATCTTGCGCGCGCCGAGCGCGGCGAAGATGCCAGCCAGCCGCGCGATCTCCTCGAAGGTCAGCAGCTCGGCGCGCGGCAGGAACTTGAAGTCGCGACCGTAAACCTCGCGCGGCATGCAGTAGGTGCAGCGGAAGTTGCAACGATCGGTGACCGATATGCGCAGGTCGCGCAGGGGTCGGTCGCGGCGGTCCACGAGCGTGTCGAGTGTCACGCTGCCATCTTGCTCCAATTCTCGACGATGGCGACCGGTGCGTCCCTACGGCGGCGCGTTCTGCGCCTGTCGCTGATACACGATCGTCCTCGCACGGCCCTGCTCGCTCACTCTTCCTCCGTCGCCGAACCGCTTCGCTCGCGGATCGCCTCGACGACTCCCGCGTCAGCCAGCGTCGTCGTGTCCCCCAGCGCGCGGCCCTCGCCTATGTCGCGCAACAGGCGGCGCATGATCTTGCCCGAGCGCGTCTTGGGCAGGTCGGGCGTGAACAGCAGGTACCTCGGGCGCGCGATGGGACCGATGACCTTGCCCACGTGCTCGCGCAGCTCGGCGGCCAGCGCATCGGATGGTTCAAAGCCCAGGCGCAGGATGACGAAGGCGAAGATCGCCTGGCCCGTCACCGGATCCGACCGACCGACGACCGCCGCCTCGGCGACCGCCGGGTGGTCGACGAGCGCCGATTCGACCTCGATCGTGCTGATCCGGTGACCGGAGACGTTCATCACGTCGTCGACCCGGCCGAGCAGCCAGAAGTAGCCGTCCTCGTCACGCTTGGCGCCGTCGCCGGCGAAGTACCGGCCCGGGAAGCGGCTCCAGTAGGTCGCGCTGTAGCGCTCGGGGTCGCCATAGATGCCGCGCAGCATCGCCGGCCACGGCCTGGTCAGGACGAGGTACCCGCCGCCACCGGGCGGCACCGATTCGCCGTTGGCGTCGACGACGTCGGCGCCCACACCGGGGAACGGGAACGTCGCACTGCCCGGCTTGGTGGTCGTGATCCCGGGCAGCGGCGCGATCATGATCATCCCCGTCTCGGTCTGCCACCAGGTATCGACGACCGGCGCGCGCTGGCCACCGATGTAGCGCTGGTACCAGAGCCACGCTTCGGGATTGATCGGCTCGCCCACGGAACCGAGCACGCGCAGCGACGACAGGTCGTGCTTCTGCGGCCACTCCGCGCCCTGCTTCATGAAGGCGCGGATCGCGGTCGGTGCGGTGTACAGGATCGTCACCCGGTAATCCTCGACGATCTGCCACCAGCGGTCCCACGCCGGCGTGTCGGGGGCACCCTCGTACAGCACACCGGTTGTCGCGTTGGCCAGCGGCCCGTAGACGATGTACGAGTGGCCGGTGACCCAGCCGATGTCGGCCGCGCACCAGTAGACGTCGTCGCGCTTGACGTCGAAGACGGTCTCGTGCGTGAAGCTCGTGCCCAGCAGGTAGCCGGCGGTGGTGTGGATGATCCCCTTCGGCTTGGCCGTGGTGCCCGACGTGTACAGCAGGTAGAGCATGTGCTCGGAGTCGACCGACACCGGCGGGCAGTCCTCGCTCTGCCGCTCGACGATGTCGTGCCACCACACGTCACGGCCGGCCTTCATCTCGACCGCCTCGCCGGCGTCGCCGAGCCGCCGCACGACGAGCGAACGCTCGACCGTGGAGGTCATGGCGAGCGCCTCGTCGGCGGCCGCCTTGAGGTTGACCGCCCTCCCCCGCCGCCAGCCGCCGTCGGCGGTGATCAGGAGCTTGGCCTGCGAGTCGTCGATGCGCCCGGCCAGCGCCTCCGCCGAGAAGCCGCCGAAGACGACGGTGTGCGGGGCGCCGATACGCGCGCAGGCGAGCATCGCGATGGGCAGCTCGGGAATCATCGGCATGTAGATCGCGACGCGGTCGCCGGTCTCGACACCGAGCTCGCGCAGCGCGTTGGCCGTCTTGGAGACTGCGCGCAGCATGTCGGCATAGCTGAGCGTGCGCGTGTCGCCCGGCTCGCCGATCCAGTGGTAGGCGACCTTGTCGCCGAGGCCGCGCTCGACGTGCCGGTCGAGGCAGTTGTAGGCGAGGTTCAACCGGCCGCCAACGAACCAGCGTGCGAAGGGCAGCTCCCACTCGAGTGTCTTCTGGAACGGCACATCCCAGTCGATGCGCTCGCGCGCCAGGCGCTCCCAGAAGGCGACGTAGTCTCGCTCGGCCTCTTCATAGAGGCCCGGCTGTGCGTTGGCCTGCGCAGCGAACGCGGGGTCGGGCGGGAACGTCCGTCGCTCGGCCAGCAACGCTTCGATCTCGGGCATCCGTCCGTCGTCGGTCAAGTCGGCTGCTCCTCCTGCTGCTCGCGCCGCGGCCGGTCGGCTGGTACCGGCCGCCAGCCGATGATCAGTCCCTGCCTCTCGAACTCGGCCAGTATCCGCCCGCGCAGCTCGCCCGTCGCCTCGAAGCGGTGAGTCGCGGCGACCTGGCCGAGCACCTTGAGCACGACCCCCTGCTCGGCCAGCCGCTCCACGCGGGCGACACGCGGCGGATCGAGAACGTAGCGCTTCCAGGCCCGATCCTGCCCCATCGCGCGGCCGGCGGCATCGATCGCGGCCGTCGCCGCCGCCACGTCCTCGTCATACGGGACAGGTACGTCGAGGTTGATCCGCGACCATGAGCGCGTGAGGTTGCTCGAGACCTGCACCAGACCGTGTGGCACGGTGTGCAGCGTGCCATCGAGATCGCGCAGCGAGGTCCGCCGGAGGCTGACGTCCTCGACCGTGCCGGTGACGCCGGCGATCTGCACGATGTCGCCGCGCGCGTACTGGTTCTCGATCAGGATGAACGCACCGGCAACGTAGTCGCGGACCAGGTTCTGGCTGCCCAGGCTGACGGCCAGGCCCAGGATGCCGAGGCCGGCGATGGCCGGCGTGACGTCGAAGTTGAGGACGCCGAGAGCCATCACGAAGGCGATGACGAGGATGACCGCGCGCAGCGCGCGCGAGATGAGCCCGTCCAGCGTGTGCCGACGGCGCTCGACCTCGACCGCGCTCAGCTCCTGGGCAGTCCCCTCCTGCGCTTCGCGATCGAACAGTCGACCGAGGGCGACGCTGACGCCGACACGCATGAAGCGCAGCGCCAGCCACGTGGCGACGACGAGCAGGGCAAGCTGCGCCAGCGTGGCGAGCACTCCCAGTTGGACGAGGTCCTCGACGAGCTGGCTCAGCTCGGCCATCGGCCTAGCCT
>JALYGJ010000015.1 GCA_030777155.1 Chloroflexota bacterium
CCTCGGCGGCAGCACTCCTCGCCGCGCACGCCGGCGCGGTCGTCAGCGGATGCGACCCTGGCGGTTCCTCGCCGTACACGTCGGCCCTCGCGGCGGCCGAGATCCCGCTGGCATGGCAACACTCAGCCGATCATGTCGTCGGGCCGGCCGGCGCGAAGGTCGAGCGGCTGGCAGTCAGCAAGGCGCTCACCGCCATCGATCCCGACAACGCCGAGCTGGCGGCGGCGCGCCGGCTGGCGATCCGCGCCGAGCCGTGGCAGCAGGTAGTTGCCGATGCCTGCGCGACGGCGGGCCAGGCGCTCGTCGCCGTGGCCGGCACGCACGGCAAGTCGACCACGACCGGCTGGCTCGTCCACCTGCTCGTGACCGCCGGCCGTGACCCATCGGCTTTCGTCGGTGCGCTGCTCGAGCCGGCACTGGCTGGTGGCCGGCCGGCGACCGCCCGCTGGGGCCGTGGTGACCAGTTCGTCGTCGAGGCCGACGAGTACGCCGGCAACTTCGATCCGTACCGCCCGGACGTCGCGTTGCTGCTCAACGTCGAGTGGGACCATCCCGACGTCTTCGCCGATCGTGCGGCCGTCGTCGACGCGTTTGCCACCTGGCTCCGCCGCGCCGAGCAGCCAGCACGCCCGACGCTGGTGGCGAACGTCGGCGACGCCGGCGCCGCCGAGGTCGTCGATCGGCTGGCCGGCTGGTCGGGACGCGTGCTGGACGTTGCGCTCGACGGCGGCGAGGCGGCGATCAGCGCGACGATCGAACGGCTCGACGCAGCCGGTTCCGAGCTGCGTGTCCGTCGCCGCGGCGAGGCGGATGCCGTCTTCCCGATTGGCCTCGTCGGCCGCCACAACGCAGCGAACGCGCTGCTGGTCGTCGGCGCCGCCCAAGTCATGGGCATCGACGATGGAGCCCTCCGGCGCAGCCTGGCCACGTTCAGCGGGGTCGGGAGACGGCTCGAGTTGAAGGGCGACACGGCCGGCGTCGCCGTCCTCGACGACTACGGCCACCACCCGACGGCGATCGCACGGACCCTGGAGGCCGTCCGTCAGCGCTACCCGGGTCGGCGCCTGTGGGCGGTCTACGAACCGCTGACCTACCACCGAACGGCGGTCATGCTCGAGCCGTTCGCGGAGGCGCTGGCTGGCGCCGACGCGGTGGCCGTCGCCGATATCTGGGCTGGCCGTGACCCGGACACCTCGATCACCAGCAGCGCCGCGCTGGCCGCCGCGGTTGCCGCTCGTGGCCGGCCGGCGGTCGCCGCGGGATCGGTCGAAGCGACGGCCGAGTACCTCGCGCGAGCGGTCGAGAGCGGCGACGTCGTGCTGGTAATGGGCGGCGGCCGTTCTTACGTCATCGCCGAAAGGCTCGTAGCGCTGCTCGGCGGGGCCGCTCGGTAGACTGTTCGTCGTGCCCACCCTGACTCATGGTGACGGCCAGGACCTGCTGGCCACCTTCAAGCGCGGCTGGGAGCAGCGCGACCCGGAGACGCTGATGGGCCTGTTCAGCGACGATGCCGTCTACCGCGCGGACCCATTCGCCGACGAGCTCGTCGGGGCGAACGCCATCCGCGCGCGCTGGAACGAGATCTGCGCCGCGCAGGTCCATGTCGAGTTCGACGCCGAGCGGATCTGGGTCGTCGGGGCGACGGTGCTCGCCAGCTGGCATGCCGCGTACACCCGGCGCCGAACGGCTGAACGCGTGCGCGTCCGCGGTTTCATGACGCTTGAGCTCAACGGAGCGGGTCGCGTTCAGCGTGTCCGGCAGTGGCCCCTGGAGAGGGTGGTGGGCACGGATTCGACGTTGGCGCCAGAAGGAGGAGAGTGATGGCCGGCGAGGTCTCGTTCGACGTGGTCAGCGACTTCGATCGCCAGGAGCTCGTCAATGCGCTCGACCAGGCACGGCGCGAGATGGCCACCCGCTACGACTTCAAGGGGGCGCACGCCGAGCTCGACCTGGGCAAGGACGAGATCATCCTCCGCGCCGACACCGAGTCGCGCGCGCGGGCGATGCGCGACCTGCTCGAGTCGAAGGCCATCCGGCGCGGGCTCTCGCTCAAGATCTTCGACTGGGGACCGATCGAGGAAGCGGGCGGCAACACCGTTCGCCAGCGCATCGGCCTGCGCCGCGGTTTGCCGGAGGATCTCGCCAAGAAGATCAGCAAGCTCATCCGCGACGAGTTTCCCAAGGCCAAGTCACAGATCCAGGGTGATGCAGTCCGCGTCAGCGGCAAGAGCAAGGATGAGCTGCAGCGCGTGATCGCGCGCCTGCGCCAGGAGAGCGACGCGTACCCGGTCGCGCTCCAGTTCGAGAACTACCGCTGAGCGTGCTGCGATGAGCGAAGGCCACACGCGATGATGCCCGGCGCGCGGTTGGCACGGGCGGTGATGGTCGTCGTAGCGGTGCTCGTGATCCTGGGCATGGTGCTCAGCACGGTGATGCCAGCCTTCTTGCGGTGACCGTTGCTCAGCTGATCGCGCGGGCCCTGGCCGACGCCGGCGTGGAGAGGGCGTTCACCGTGCCCGGCGAGAGCTTCCTGGGCCTGCTCGACGCGTTGCCGGATGCCGGCATCCGCGTCGTCGCCACGCGCCACGAGGGCGGGGCTGCCTTCATGGCGGAGGCCGTCGGACAGCTCACGGGCCGCCCGGCGGCGGTACTGGGCACGCGCGCGGTAGGTGCGGCGAACATGGCCATCGGCATCCATACGGCGCGCCAGAACTCGACGCCGATGGTTGCTCTTGTCGGGCAGGTCGAGCGCCGCTTTCGCGGGCGCGAGGCGTTCCAGGAGGTCGACCTGGTCGGCTCGTTCGGGCGGTTGGCGAAGTGGTCGGCCGAGCTGGACGACCCGGGCGACGCCGCCGCGTCACTGGCCAGGGGGCTGCAGGCGATGGCCGCCGGTCGCCCCGGGCCGGTTCTGCTGGCCGTCCCGGAGGACGTCCTCGACCAGCCTGCAGGCGCCACGAAGGTTGAGGTACGGGCGATCAAACCGCCGACGCCGGACCGCGCGGCAGTAAGCCATGTGCTCGCCCTGCTCTCAGGAGCGAGCCGACCTGTGGTCCTCGCCGGCGGCGGCGTGCTGCGCGCCGGCGCGAGCGCACTGCTCATCGAGCTCGCCAAGCGCCTGGCCGTGCCAGTGATGGCGGCCTGGCGCCGGCCGGACGTATTCCCGAACACCCACCCGCTCTACCTCGGGATGACAGGCTACGGCGCACCGCCGACCGTACTGGCGCGACTCGAGTCCGCCGACGCGCTGCTCGTGCTCGGCTGCCGGTTGTCGGAGGTGGCGACGTTCGGCTACCGGATTCCGGCCGATACCACGCGCTGGGCGCACGTCGACCTCGAGCCACGTACCGGTCACGCCGGGCTGCGCCGGCCGAACCTCGCAATCGCTGCCGACGCCGGCGCTTTCCTGGACGCCGCGCTGAGCGTGCTTGGCGATCATCGCTCTACGGCGCGGCCGGCCAACACAGCCGATCGCGATGCCTACCTGGCGGCCAGCGCCGTTGATGGCGGCGCCTGGGCTGGTCCGGGCGTCCATCCCGGCCGGGTCGTGTCAACTCTGCAGCGCGTACTGCCACCGGATGCCGTGCTGACCACCGATGCCGGTAACTTCGGCCTCTGGCCCGCACGCGGCTACCGCTTCAGCCGGCCCGGTACGTTCCTCGGGCCAACCTCGGGCGCGATGGGCTACGGCCTGCCGGCGGCGATCGCGGCAGCGCTGTGCCGGCCCGGGCGAGCGGCCGTGGCGCTAACCGGCGACGGCGGCTTTGCGATGACGATGAGTGAGCTGGAGACGGCGGTTCGCGAGCGCGCCCGATCCGTCGCGCTCGTGTTCGACAACCGTCGCTACGGCACGATCGCGATGCACCAGCGGCGCGCCGGCCGCGAGGTGGTCGCGACCGAGCTCGGCCCGATTGATTTCGCGGCGGTCGCGCGGGCGTGCGGCGCGATTGGGTTACGTGTCGCGAGCGACGCCGAGTTCGAGCCGGCGCTGCGCGAAGCGCTGCTGGCAGACGGGCCGGCGGTCATCGATCTCGAGCTCGACCCGGGCTGGGTATCACCCGACCTCACGCCGCTGTCGCCGCCCGCCAGCTGAGCGCGCGCCAGATCAACCTGCCGCCGGCGACGGGTCGGCGGGCCGGCGCGGGCGGAACGCGACGCAGCAGTAACCCGGCTCGATCTCGCGTTCGGCGGCGAGCCCAACCGCGGGCAGCCCGTCGGCAACTCCGCCGAGCAGGGCTAGGTTCATGCCGCACGTCAGGTCTCGTTGGCGACTGGCGAGCGCGTCGAAGGGACAGTTGCGCAGTCGAATGCCGGCCGGTCCGTCCTCCGGCTCATAGCCGGTCGCCTCGATTACAGCAACCAGCACCCCGCGCGCGGCGGACGGCGACGACGACGCCGTGGAAGAGGAGGCCGGGCTCTCGCTTACAAGCTGGCGCCCACGCTCGCGTGCAACTGCCAGGATCGCGGCGGTGGTGGGGACGTCGCCGACGCGGCTGACGGCGTCAGCGAGGATCTCGCCGGCGAGAGCGTAGCGGCGTGGCGGCAGCGACAGGTCGATCGAGAGGTCGGGTGCCCGCCGGTAGAACTTGGCCGGTCGCCCGGCACCGGGGCCGGTTCGTCCGCTGCGCCGGTGATACTCGACTTCGAGCAGGCCCGCCTCGGCGAGACGATCGAGGTGAAACGCCGCCAGCGGCCGGCCGATCCCGACGGCCGCCGCGGCCGCGTCGCGGTCGACTGGATCGGGCTGGGTGCGGACGTGGTCGTAGAGGGCCCGCCGCACCGGTTCCGACAGCAGGCGGACCTGCGACAACGTTTCGGTCGCTCGGCGGTCGCTCATGCGGCAGGTGATTCCGTTGCGATCCACATTGCTCACACCCAGCGTACCGCTGCTCGGCCGTGCTTGACGCGCGGGCCCGCGGTGCTACCGATAGCAGCCAGTAGCGATAGAGAAGCCGCTCGTGTTCCTGGTCATCCTCGTCGCGCTCTTCCCGCCTCGGCGCGTCAGCCTCAGCAACCGTGAGCGTGATCACATTGGCGGCGGCCGCGGTGGCGACCGCCGCGCCTGTCGCTGACTATGCGGGCGTGGCATCGCCAACCGGCCGCCCGGTCGCCACCGATGCTGTCAACCTGCCGCCGTCGTATCGCTTCGAGCCGGCTGCCATCACGGTGCCGGCGGGAACGACCGTTGACTGGACCAACAATGACAACTTCAGCCATTCGATCCGCTTCCTCGACGGCGGCCTGCCGTCCGAGCCGATGATGATGTCGCCGGGAGAGGCGGTCGAGTTGACTTCGCGGCGGCCGGACAATACCGCTACGAGTGCCACCTCCATCGGCAGGACATGAAGGGGACGGTGCTCGTTACGCCCTAGCCCGGTCGCTGACGGGCGCGATCGGTCGCTCCATCGCGATTGCGCCGTAAACGTGGCCGGACTCGGCGTCCGCGCCTTCGGTCAGCAGCCGGAAGCCGAGGCGCTCGTAGAAGCGCATCGCTTCTTCGTTGCCGGCGATGACCCAGAGCACGATTCGGCGTCCGCCCCAACCTCGTGCCCACTCCTCGATCGCCTGCACCAGGTCCCGTCCGGCGCCGCCCCGCCGGGCATGTCGCGCGACCCACATCGAGAACAGCAGGCAGTCGTCGGGCGGCCGGCGCCGGCCCATCACGAGGCCAACCGCGCGAGCTCCGTCGCGCGCGATGAACCACGCCCGTGCGTCGCCGCGGCTGGCGGCCCGCGCGCTCTGGCGCCACTCGTCCTCAGTCTGCGCGCTCGCTGCCTCATACCGCTGTCCGAACGCCTCGGGCGAATCGCGCAGCGCGGCCAGGCGCAGTTCACGCAGGAGCTGCCACTCCTCGGCACTGATCCGCTGCACGCTGAAGTTCATCGCGCCACTCCCGGCGGCGGAGCCTAGCACCGTTCCAGCGCTCGGCATGCGCGGGCGACGGTGCGACAATCGGCGTCGTGCTGGTCGGCGACGACTACCAGATCGCACGGTTCGTCATCGAGCGCGGGCTGGGCGCGATCTACTTCGTCGCCTTCGTGGTGGCCGCCCGGCAGTTCCCGGCGCTGGCCGGCGAGCGCGGACTCGAGCCGGCACCGCAGTTCCTGCGGCGGGCGTCGTTCCGCGATGCGCCGAGCATCTTCCACTGGCGCTACACCGACCGCCTGCTGCGGCTCGTCGCCTGGTCGGGCGCCGCCCTCGCGGCGGCGGTAGTGCTCGGCCTGGCGGCTTGGGCGCCGCTGCCGGTGACGATGCTGATCTGGTTCGTTCTGTGGGCGCTCTACCTGTCGATCATGAACATCGGCGGCACGTTCTACAGCTTTGGCTGGGAATCGCAGCTCGTCGAGACCGGTTTCGTGGCCATCTTCCTGGGCAACGGCGAAATCGCGCCGCCGCTGCTGACCATCCTGCTCTTCCGCTGGATCGGCTTCCGCGTCGAGCTTGGCGCGGGCCTGATCAAGCTGCGCGGCGACGCGTGCTGGCGCGACCTGTCCTGCATGTACTACCACCACGAGACACAGCCGCTGCCCAACCCACTGTCATGGCTGGCCCATCACGAGCCGCGCTGGATGCACCGGCTGGAAGGGCTGGGCAACATGGTCGCCCAGCTCGTGCTGCCCTTTGGCCTCTTCCTGCCCCAGCCACTCGCGACGGCGGCGGCGGTGCTGCTGATCATGACTCAGCTCTATCTCGTCTTCACCGGCAACTACTCGTGGCTCAACTGGATCACCATCCTCGCTCTCGTTGCCGGCATCTCCGACTCGACGCTGCGGGCGCTGTTGCCGGGTGTGCCCGTCGGCGGCGCGCTCGCGCCCGCGCCGTTATGGTTCGACGCGATGACCGTCGCCTTCGCGCTGCTGGTCGGCGTCCTCTCGTACTGGCCAGTGCGCAACCTGCTCAGCTCGCGCCAACAGATGAACCGGTCGTTCGACCCATTCCGCCTGGTCAACACCTATGGCGCGTTTGGCAGCGTCACCCGACGCCGCTACGAGGTCATCGTCGAGGGCACCGACGATGAGCAGCTTGGTCCGGACACCGCCTGGCGCGAGTACGAGTTCAAGGCCAAGCCGGGCGATCCGCGACGGATGCCGCCACAGGTCGCCCCCTATCACCTGCGCCTCGATTGGCTGATGTGGTTCATCCCCATCTCGCCGGCGTATGCCGGGTCATGGTTCAGCCGCCTCCTGCTGCGCCTGCTCGAGGGCGATGCGCCGACGCTCGCGCTGCTCGGCGACAACCCGTTCCCCGATCGCCCGCCGCGCTTCGTGCGCGCCAGGCTCTTCCACTACCGCTTCAGCACCTGGCGCGAACTGCGTTCGACGGGTGCCTGGTGGCAGCGCTCGCCGGCCGGCGAACTGGTGGGACCGTTGCGCATGCGCGCGGCCGCCAGCGCAGACGTCGCGTGAACGGACGCCGCGAAGGTTGACGACGTCCGTCGTCGTCGGCAGTGGCCCCAACGGGCTCGCCGCCGCGATCACGCTCGCCCGTGCCGGACACTCGGTGACCGTGATCGAGGGCGCGGCTCAGCCCGGCGGCGGCGCCCGTTCAGCAGAGCTGACGATGCCTGGTTTCGTGCACGACGTGTGCAGCGCGATCTACCCGTTCGGTCGCTTGTCGCCGTTCTTCGCTCGCCTCGACCTTGCCCGCCACGGCCTGCGCTGGATCGAGCCGCCGGCGCCGATCGGCCATCCCCTCGACGACGAGCCGGCCGTCTTCCTGGAGCGCGACCTCGACGCCACCGCCCGCGGGCTGGCCGAAGATGCCGATGCCTACCGCCGGCTGATCGCACCGCTGGTCGACCACCTCGACGCGCTGCTGCCGCACCTGCTTGCGCCATTCCACGTGCCGCTGCGCCCGATCGTCGCGCTACGCATGGCTCGCTTCGGCTGGTTGGCCGTCCAGTCGGCGACGCAGATCGGCCGGCGCTTCCGAGGGCAGCGGGCCAGAGCACTGTGGGCCGGCGTCGCTGCCCACTCGATCCTGCCGTTGACCGAGCCGGTCAGCGCCGCGACCGGGCTGATCATGCTGGCCACCGCCCACGCCGATGGCTGGCCGCTGCCGGCGGGCGGCGCGAGCAGCGTCTCGCGTGCGCTCGTCGCGCAGTTGACGGCGCTCGGCGGGACAGTCGAGACGAACCGCTTCGTAGAGACGCTGGACCAACTGCCCGCGCACGACGCGGCGGTATTCGACGTCTCGCCGCCCGCGCTGGCGCGCATCTGCGGTCACGCGCTGCCGGCCGGTTTCCGACGTCGCCTGAAGGACTACCGCTTCGGGCTGGCCGCCTTCAAGCTCGACATCGCCCTCGACGGCCCGATCCCATGGCGCGACCCGGAGATGCTGCGGGCGGGCACCGTTCACCTCGGCGGCACGCTCGAGGAGATCGCGCGCTCCGAAGGCCAGGCTGGTCGCGGTCGGCCACCGCGCCGGCCGTTCGTGCTACTCGCCCAGCAGAGCCTGTTCGATCCGGAGCGCGCGCCGGCCGGCCAGCACACGGTGTGGGCGTACTGCCACGTGCCCAACGGCTCAACGGCCGACATGACCGAGCCGATCCTGGCCCAGATCGAGCGCTCTGCGCCGGGCTTCCGCGCGCGCATCCTGGCCAGCCGGGCGACGACGCCCGCGGAGTTGGCCGAGTCGAACCCCAACTACGTCGGCGGCGACATCGCGTGCGGGCGGGTTGACCTGAGCCAGCTGTTCACGCGCCCCAGCCGGCGCATCTTCGACCCCTACTCGACACCCAACCGCGCCATCTACCTCTGCTCGGCGGCGACTCCTCCGGGGCCGGGGGTCCACGGCATGTCGGGCTTCCATGCCGCGCAGTCGGCGCTGCGGCGGCTGTAGCCGGACTCCCCGATGAGGACTCCTCTCGGACGCCGGGCGTGGCCGGCCCGTCTGCTCCTCGGCCTGACGGCGTTGGCCTGCCTCCTTGCGCTGAACACGGGCCTGCTCAGCGCGCAGGACATACCGCGCCTGACGAGCGCGGTGACCGACGAGACCGGCGTGCTGGCCGACAGCCGGTCGCAGATCGAGGACGCACTCGAGCGGCTGTTCGACCGCACGGGCGTGCAGCTGTACGTGCTGTTCGTCGAGACGACCGGTGACATGCACATAGCCGACTTCGCGGCGGCCGTCGGCGAGCAGAACCTGGCGTCGACCGATGCCCTGTTGGTCGTCGCGCTGGCCGATCGCGCCGACGACATCACCATCGGCAGCGGGCTGCGCGACCGCGTTTCGCAGACGGCGCTCGACCGCGTCCGCACGCAGGTCCTCGAGCCGCGGCTGACCACCGGCGATTTCGGCGGCGCGGTGGTTGCGACGGCCGACGCGCTGACCGAAGTCTTCGCCCCGGCGCAGGCGACACGCACGCCGGCGGCGCCACTCAGCCCTGCACCGACCGCCGCGCCCGGCCAGCCCAGCGAGGGCGCCGGGGCAGGCTCGATGTTGCTGCTGATCCTCGGCGTGGCGTTCGTTGCCATCGGTGCGATCTGGCTCGTCGCACGCGTTCGCGCGCTTCGCCACGAGCGGCAGCGCGCGTTCGAGGAGGCGAGGACGCAGGAGCAGATGGGGCGCGAGGCGAACCGGCTGCTGATCGCGACCGACGATGCGCTGCGCGACGCGGAGCAGGAGCTCGGCTTCGTCGAGGCGGAGTTCGGCGCCGAACAGAGCCGCCGGCTGCGAGAAGCCCTGGCCACTGCTCGCGCCGAGCTCAATGCTGCGTTCGCCATCGGCCAGAAACTCGACGACAGCGAGCCGGAGACGCTCGAGCAGCGGCGCCAGATGATTGCCGAGATCATCGAGCGCTGCCAGACCGTCCAGCAGCGCGTCGACGCGCAGGCGGCCGAGCTGGCCCGGCTGCGCGACCTGGAACGAAACGCGCCGGCGGTGATCGAGCGGCTGGAGGGACAGAGGCGCCAGCTCGAGGGGCGGTTCGCCGAGGCGGAGGCCGTCGATCGGCGCCTCGCGCGCTACGCGCCCGCCAGCACGGAGTCGGTTGCCGGCAACCTCGACGACGCGCGCGCCAAGTTCGACGCTGCCGGCCAACGGCTGGCCGACAGCCGCGCCGCCCTCGGAGCAGCCAACTCGTCGGCAGCCGCCGTGGCAGCGAGCGAGGCGGAGGACCTGCTCGAGGACGCGCAGGCACTGCTCGAGGCGATGGCGCACCTGGCCGAGTCGCTTGACGAGACGGCCGCCAAGCTGCCCGCCGAGCTGGCGGCCGCGCGCGCCGACGTCGATGC
>JALYGJ010000016.1 GCA_030777155.1 Chloroflexota bacterium
GCGGACGCGGCGAGGACATCGTCCACGCTCGTCGCAGCGACACCATGCCTGTGCATCAGTTCCGCTGCTGCCGCGATGATTCGCGCTTTCGCCGCCCGGCCGCGCGTCGTCCGTGGTTCGCGTCTCATAGCGCTGCCCGCATCAACAGGTATCGCCGCGACCCCGGCTCGTCAACCGCCTCGTGTCCGGTCGAAGCGTGAAGCGCTCGCGACCAGAATCGTGCCCGCGAGTCGCGTCGACTGAGCCGCCCCCGCGTCTCCTTCCTCGCTTGCCGAGACGACTCTCGTGAAGCGCTCGGATGTCCGGAGAAGCGGCGGAGCCTCAATTCTTAGTCACGTCGCTGATTGTCGTCGCCACACCGGGCACGGACGTCCTCCACATCGTCGCGGCCGGCCTCTCGCGTGGCGCCCGCGTCAGCGTCATCGCCTCCATCGGGTGCACGCTTGGGATCATCCCGCACATGCTGCCGGCGATCACCGGTCTGGCCGCATTGCTACACACGAGCGCCGTCGCCTTTGAGACGCTCAAGTACCTCGGCGTCGCCTACCTGATCTACGTGGCCTGGAGCACGCTCAGGGAGAAGGGCGCGCTTCACGTCGAAACCGCTACGGCACCGCGCTCGGCGACGAAGGTGATCGTGTCGGGGATCCTCGTCAACTTGCTCAACCCGAAGCTGACCATCTTCTTCTTCGCCTTCCTGCCGCAGTTCGTCAGCGCCGACGACCCGCACGCCTTCCTGCGCATGCTGCGATTGAGTGCCGTGTTCATGCTGATTACCCTCGTCGTGTTCGTCGGCTACGGGAAGCTCGCCGCCGCGATGCGCAACCCAGGTCATCTCGCGCCCGCGCGTGATGAGCTGGATCCGGCGCACCTTCGCCGCAGCCTTCGTCGGCCTCGGCGCGCGACTCGCTCTTACCGACCGCTGGTCGCGCGCGGACGCCGCGCGGGGTGTAACAACCCGCCCGACGCCTTGATCTGACGTCGTCGGCGGCTCAGGAGAGCGGCTTGACGGCGCGGACGAGCACCGAGCCGGCGCGTTCGTGGACACGGTGCGTCTCGCGGATCTCGACCGCCTCGAATCCGGCCGCGTCGAGCTGCCGTTCGTACTCCGCCTGCGTCAGCGCGGTGCCGATGCAGACTTCGTCGTAGAGCCGTCGCCGTTCGTCGTCCGAGACGTCGTCGTCGACGACGACGTCGGTGAGCCCCAAGCGGCCGCCTGGTCGGAGGACACGCGCCGCCTCGGCGAAGACACGCGCCTTGTCGGCCGAGAGGCCGATGACGCAGTTTGAGATGACGACGTCGACCGTGCCGTCCGGGAGCGGCACGTCCTCGCTCATCCCCTTGCGGAACTCGACGTTTGCCACGCCGGCGGCGCGCGCGTTGACCCGCGCCAACTCGAGCATCTCGTCGGTCATGTCGAGGCCGAAGACCTTGCCGCGCGGGCCGACGCGCCGCGCCGAGAGAAGGACGTCGAGGCCGCCGCCGGAGCCGAGGTCGAGAACTACTTCGCCCTCGTGGAGGTCGGCGACGGCAAGCGGGTTGCCGCAGCCGAGGCTCGCGTTCGCCGCTGCGACCGGGGTCGCCTGCAAGACCTCCGGGGCGTAGACGTCGGCGCCGAAGCCGCTGTGGCGACAGGCGCTGGCCTCGCAGCTCGTCGCCGACGACTCGGCCAGGCGGCGAGCCGCCTCGGCGTATTGGCGGCGGACTTCTTCCGTCTGACTCATGCGACCTCCTCTAGCCAGGGTAGGACGGTCATGCTCCGCCGGCGGCGGCGCGGCCGCGGCACGTCGCCCATGACGAGCTCGGCCGCCGACGGGAAGCACTCGAAGCAGCGCTCGTTGACGCGGTAGTAGGTGCTCGTCCCGCGGCGCTCAGCGATGACGAAGCCGACAGTGGCGAGCGTCTTCAGATGATGCGAGACCGTCGATTGCCCGAGATCGAACTCGGCGACGATCTCGCCGACCGACAGCGGCCGCTTGACCCGCGCCAGCAGGTTGAGGATCAGCACGCGATTCGGGTCGCTGAGCGAGCCGAAGCAGCGGGCGTAGACCTCAGCAGTCAGGCGATCGAGCTTCATCTACGATCGATGATGATAGATAAAGCGGCTGTGCGGTACGCGTTTGCCCGCGCCGACTGCCGCATCAGGCGCGGTCGCACGACGCCGAGCGACCGCGCGAAGCGCGGCATCGCGCAGCCGCAAGATTTTGCTCGTGCGCTGTCGGTGGCGAGGACGCACGCTCAGCGCGGCGCTGCGTCCGTTGCTTCGAGTCTGCGGCCGTGCCCTCGTCAGGGCGACGATCCTGGGAGGGTCCGGATCATCGCCTCGACATGCCCTCCACGCGGGATCGGCGCGGGAGGCACGCGGTACGCCGTGGCTTGCAGACGAAACCGCTGCAAATCGGACCATGACCATCCTGCTGGTGAAAGACGCCCGGCGGTTTGGCCGGTCATCTGCCCTGCGGCGATCTCCGGCGCCAGCCGGGCGTGGCCGGCTATTTCCGGTGCGGGATCAGCGCGGGATGAAAGAAGCCGGCGGTCGTTTGCGCCGGGATTGACAACAAAAAGATGCCGATTGCAGGGAGTTTACGGGAGCGACGGGACTCGAACCCGCGACCTCCGGCGTGACAGTTCGGTAGGGCGATGGGCCGACGGGGGCGAACGGGGGTGGAACCCGCTTGATTCCTACGTCTGCACGGAGCGACTAGGGCCGCTAGTGGTCAGCGCGGGTCAGGGGTTTCTGACACGGGATCTGACATGTCCGATCACCTGCCTACGCTTCTTCCTGGGGCATTTGCCCCGGAGGGGAGGTGACAGGTGTGGCTCACAAGCGAACGACAAGCTCCAAGGCCGCCTCGGCGGCCGGAAAGACCCTCGCTAGCCCGAAAGCGTCGAAGTCGGCGAAGAGCGCCGCTGCGTCGGCTCTCGCCCAGCGCCCCGGAAAGAAGCACTAGCGAGGAGGCCGCAGCCTCACTTCGTCTTTTTCAGGTACTTGCCGGCGATGCGCGCCGACTCCCACGAGCCGGCACTCTTGAGATCTGAGACCGACTTGCCGGTGAGCGCGCTGCGGCCTGCCTTCCCGCTCTTGATGACCTTCGTTTTCTTTGTGGTGGCCACTCGCAACGCCTCCTCTCCCCGACACGCGGAACACTAGCGCGCCCGAAGGATGGCCTCGCAAACGGCCAGATGGGCGCTGAACACAGCATGGTGGTCGAGTCGGAACCGATCAAGCTCTTGGGCGGCCCCGTTCTCTTGGACGTCAATCGAGAGGCAGCCGACGACATGGGGAGCTGCCTCCGGGCCTCCGTGTAGGGGCCAAGCGAGCACAGCCTTGTAGTGCTCCGTGCTCCGCAGCTCAGACCAGGTGAACGCGAACCGTTCGTCGCGGGACAGCTCGTTGAACGCGCTCTCGTTCGGAGCGAGCGCTTGAAGCGCCTCCAAGTCCGCGAGAATCCACTCGTCCCGGTCCCAGCACCTTCCGATCGCTCCCTTTCCTCGTCTCCACACGATCGCGGTTGGCGGCCGATCCCCAGGAACGAACGTCGCCTGGCGTTCAAGCCGCCTGACGCCCGGAAGCCCGCGGACGGTCCAAACGTGGACGCCGATGCTGTCTCGTTGAAGTGAAGTGCTGCGCTCCACGAGGGCCGCGACGTCTCGACACGCTCGGTAGAGCTGTGCTTCTCGATCGCGCGCGCTCAGCGAACGCCGATACCCCCACACAACGAGGACGTACCCCGAGTACGTGATCGCGCCGAAAAACAGAAGCGCGTACATCGCCAGCGAGCGAGGCTTCCAAAACTCCTCTTCCGGGAAGTGCGCTTCCCTCAGGAGCGTCCCGAGCGCGAACAGGCTCGCAGCGAAAAAGATCAAGAACGATCCCGGCTTGAGGAGACCGGATAATCGCTCGCTGACGACGACCGCGGCGCGGACCAGGCGTTCATCTAGGCGATCCCGCCACGGTTGCTTGTCGCCGCTTGTCAACGTCTCCGCCGATACTAGGGCGGGGCACGGCTAGATAGGGCGGGGCACGGCTAGTCGCCCCAAACTGCGCCGGCTGCGGAGCTTCTCAGGGTCGGGATGCCCTACGTTTCAGGCGAGCGCCGTTACGCGCCGGTACCTAGTCGCCTAGCGGGATTTCCTCGATTCGTAGCGACTCGCGGTCTCGGGCTCGTCGCGCCGCACGTCCTCGATCATGGCCTCGGCGTCCTCACGCCGGACGAATAGCTCGACTGCCTTCTCCGTCTCGGCGCTCACCACCGCCAAGACGAGCATGGCGGGACTGTAGTCGGGCGGGCGCGAACGAACGCCGCGGCGTTCAGCCCGCCGCCTGGCAGCGGGCACTCGCGCCGGTCAGCTTGCGGTCGGCGCTCATAGACCGGCCTTGTTCACGCCGTACTCGGCCTGCGCCCGGGTGAAGCCCTCGAACTCCAACTGCTGGATCAGGCCGGAGCGGGAGAAGGGCGACGTCTCGAGGTAGGCCTTAGCGGACTTGGCGGCCTGCTCCTTCCAGTTGGCGCCGACGGCGTCCACGGCGTAGGTGGCGTCCTTCGTCGAGTAGCCCTCGAACTTCAACTGCTGGATCAGGCCCTTGCGGGAAAACGCGCTGAACTCAAGGTAGCTCTCGGCGCTGCGGCGGGCGTTCTCTTGCCCAGGCGTCTCGGCCGGCGGGGGAGGTGGCGGTGGAGGAGGCGGGGGCGGTGGAGGCGGCGGCGGCGCGGGTGGCTCTTCCTCCGTCGTCTCCTCCTCAGTAGGAGCTTCTTCTTGCGTCGCCTGTGCAGCCGTTTCGGTGACGGTTACAGTGGCCGCCTCATCCGATTCCTCTGGCGCCGGAGCGAGGATTCCGATCAGGACAAGCACGAGCAAGATCGCACCAACAACAATCAGGACCTTGCCCCATCTCGACCGGCGGCTCCAAAAGTTGCCGCTCTTCTGATCTGGCTTCTGCTCGGGTGGTAGCTCTGTCACACCGCCTCCTAGTCGCCCTACTCATTGTCCTTCTTCGACCGGAGAATGATCGTCTGGTCTTCGGACACCCTTGTGCCAGCGGGTGGGTCTTGCTCGACGACGGTCCAATTACGATCGAAAAGCAGGAGCCGATCCTGCCCGGTTGCGTCTTCTTCCGAAAGGTTGTAGAGCCCGGCGGCCTGCATCGTGTCTTGGGCGAGCTGGTGGTCCATCCCAACAACGTCGGGAACAACGATGCCTCCGCCCGATGGCGGGGAAGGCGGAGGAGCCGGCGGTGGTGGCGAAGCGGGCGGTGGTGGCGGGGATGGAGGCGCCTGTTGAGGGCGTTCAGCGCCTTCGTGTCGGCATCTACCTGCGAAATCCCCGAGACGGCTTGAATCCGAGACTGTCCGCCGCTAGAGGACGGTTCTCCGATCAAGTGGCGCTCGTAGTAGGTCTGGAAGCGGGAGCCTGGATCGGTGTATCCAGCTCCCATGTCACGCTGGACGCGGTTCCAGCCGGCCCCGGCTGCCGCGGTGTGATCGCGAAATCAGCCACTTGCTACTCCTTCCGCGCGAGGCTGGCGAGCCCCGCGGCTAGTTCCTCGATCTTCTTCGTGGTCGCGGTCACTTCGGCGGCCAGCTCGTCCCGCTCATCCTCGGCCGCCAGGCGCGCGAACCTCTCCTGTTCCGCCTTGCGCTCGGCCTCGCGGCGGGCAGTCTCGGCGTCCTTCGCCCTTGCCTTCGCCCGCTCCGCGTCCTCGCGGGCTCGTTCCGCCTCCGCGGCGAGGGGGCCGATCCTCGTCAGCTCCCGGCTTGCGCTTTGTATCCACTCGTCCTGCTCCCGGACTTGCTGTTGGAGCGCGTTCGTCTGCTGCTGCCACGGCTGAACCCGGTCGCGCTCACGCTCCAAGGCGGTGATCTGTCGGCGCAGTTCGTGGTTGACGGCTTCCAGGTCTACGGTTTCAGGCATCTCTGCTCCCTTCACCCGTTCGAGGGGTTGCGTATTGGCATGTGCCTCGGTTACCTTCTGTCAGCGCTTCGCTCGGCATTACCCCTGTGCCTACGGCTGAGCGTTCTGCGGGGGGTGGCCCGGGAGCCGCAGCCTGGGTCGCCCCTCCCTCCTTGTCGATTAGGCCCCGAACCGGCTGAGTAAGGGTTTCAGTTGATCTGGCGGTTTCGTGCGCCGCAAACCCGCATGGATACAGGGCTCGCGATGTCGATTAGGGAAGTCCGAGACCTACGAACTACGTCAGCGAACGCTGAGGCCAGCTTGAGGCCGTACTGAGAAAAGAACGGGCTCGGGCGGGAACACTCTCGCCAGGGGCGATAGCGGCGGTGGCGCGCAACCGCGTTCCCTGACGCCGCCGCTCGTCGCCTCCCGGAAAAGGGGGGAAGGGGGCCGCTCCTGGGCAAGCAGCGGCCCCCTTCGTATCGTCCTACGCCGCCTGGGCCATCTCGCGAAGGAGCGCGGAGACGCGGCGATCCGAGACGTTGAGGACGTCCGCGATGGCGGACGGAACCATCCCCCGGCCCCGTAGCTCCGCAACTTCCCGTCGCAGATCCTCGGACGTCCGACGCCGACGCTTCGGCCGGCCAGTCTGCGACTTGACGCGAAGGTCGAGCCCGTGCATCTCTGCCGTTGCCTTCACCGTGTCCGGGCCGAACCTCTCGGCGTGGCGATGGAGCCGGTCGCCCGTCAGCGGAAGAGTCGGGATACGGAAGATCCCGTCCGCGGAGTGAACTACCTCGTGGATCTTCCGGCCCGGAACCGGCTTCCGCTTCGTTCTGTAGCCGTAGCCGTAGGTGATCGAGGGAGCACGAGGCTTCGCCTCTTCGGCGGAGACCTTCGCCATGGTGTCCTTCCTGCAATCGACGCACGAACCGCAAAGAGGCACTAACGTTCCTTTCGTCCTAGTTCCGACCGGGAGGGAAAAGACGTGGCGAAGAAGACGATTCGCGTTTCCGACATGTCCGGGCAGGAGATCCCGGACGGCAAAGGCGCGACCGTGCGAATCAACTTCCGAGACGCTCGAAAGGGCGTCCGCGAACTCGACGTGACGGACGCCGAAGCCGAGAAGATCGGCGGGCGCCAGGTCGCGCGGCGGGGACGCCGGCCGAAGTCAGAAAGCTAAGAGAGCAGGCCGGGCGCGCTTCCCCACGCTGCGGCTCGCAGGGGCGCCACCCGGCCTGTGGCTCGCGAGCGTAGGCGTTTGCGGCGCGGGGTGGTAGAAGAAATGCCGCAAACTGCGAGAAAGCCATGCGGCTCTAGCCGAGTTTTCCCCAGCCGAGCTTCCTTTTCCCACAGCGTTTTCCTATATTCCGGCTCGGGGCGGAGCGGCATCTTTGCGGCGGGGGTCTCTCCGCCCCCTTCCCCGCTCAGACGCTCTTCGCTCCTTCGAGGACGTCTAGCAGCCGCTCTAGAGCACGATGACTTCTCTCCTAGTGGTTGACGCTGGCCGAAGGCGGCCTAAGCGCTTACCCAGCGCAGAGAAGAAGCAAAGTCCGACACGCTCCCGCTACCACCAGTTACCGAACCCGCGTACTCGACCGAGACGAAGTCCTTGGTGATGGCAAACGGTATGACCTCCCAGGCAGAAGCGACAAGCGTCAGCGTCGCTCCAGTGATGGAGCACATAGTTCCGAGAGCGGTGCCCGACTCACCGACGTTGAATCCGGTTACGGTCAGAACGGAGGTCGTCGTCTGCCCGCCCGTATCGTTGAAGGGCCTGCCCCACAATCTCAGTTGGGGACGAAGGCCGGCGTCGTAGAGCGCCTTGGCATTGGAGATACCGGAGAGCGGCCCGAAGATCAGCCTTATTGGAAGAACCTGGGTGATGTTCCCGGAGTTTCCCCCACCCGCGTGCGGCACGGTGGGACTCACCCACTTGCCGTATTCGGCGTCATAAGTGAGCGGGACGAACTCATAGGGAGAGGAGCCGACCGCGAGAAGGGACGTTTGCCCGTGGATCGTAGGGCCTAGCTCGTTGACCGTCTTCGCCGCGGAGCGGTAGCCGCTCACGGAGGTCGAGGGAAGGGTGATTTGCTGCTCTACGATGCGGGGCAGCCAACCCTTGAACTCGGCCGGGAAGTCCATCGGATTCCGCAGCGCGCGCCGAATCTCCTCGCGGATAGTCTCGCGGAGACGGTTATCGGCCATTGGCTTTGATGACGGAGCGACCGGAGGCAGCTACCTCAATCGCAACTCGATAGAGCAGGCCGTCAAGCGTGAGGCCGTTGTGTGCAGCGATCTTCTCGGCTACTTCCCGGAGGACTTCCGTGTTCTCTTCGGGCGTGGACACGTCAGCGGGCGGCATGGTCGTATTCCTTCAACTCGTCTAGGAGCTGCTCAACCTCGCCCTGTGAGCGCAGCATGTCCCTCATCGCGCGTTCGAGTGCGAGCAGCTTGAGGAAACGGTCATGGACGGCGACTTCCTCGGGGGCTGGCCCTTCTACTTCGGGGGTAGCTCCGTTGTGCAAGGTGAGGGTCCTTTCGGTCGAAGTGTTGAGGTAGTGTGGATCTCCCTGGAAGGCGTCCCAGAGAGGCTCATAGTCGGAGTCCCGTTCGCCGCGGGGGTGGGGGTAGGGGGTGGGGGGTGCCTCCCCCTACCGGAGTCCCGTCTCGGACCGGATCGCGAAACGAGATCGCGAGCACCGAAACCTCGCCGGCCACCCTCCCGCAAGCCTTTTCCTCCTACTGCGTGAGTAGGGGGTCGGCCTACGAACCCTGATTCCGAGCGGCCTTGCGAATCCGTGTCAGGGCCGTGTCAGCGTCCGGGCCGGGGTGCGCGAGGAGGTAGAGCGCAAAGCCCGAGCTGCTCGCCCAAAGCCGCCCAGGTTCCCCCGGCCCGGAGAGTGCCCCGCTCATCGTCAGGACGGAGCACGTCTTTGTGTCTCTGAGTCTCCCCGCGGCGAACGAGATCAAATCGTTTCGGCGTTCGTCTCTCCGTCTCTCCCTCCGCCGAGCCGCCAACCGCCACCAGGCAGGCAAGCCTCCCGGAGAGACACACAAGGGCCGTAGGCTCATTCAGAGGGAAGCAGGGAGGAAGAGACTAGGTGCAGCCCTGCAAGCTGTTGCGCGGGCTTACAGGCTCTCCGACGGCCGCGCTCCATCTACGTCGCCCTCCACTTCAAAGGTTCCGGGCTCCATGACGTTCGCGCTTGGGGTACTCCCTAGTTCCCCTCTAGGTGCGGTTGTGTTGCGGCAAAGAGGAACCCCGCCGGGTTAGGACGGGGTTCGGTGAAGCTACGGGGAGAGTCGCGCTGCTCGGTTCCTGATCCCTCGGGCCGCCCGACAGACTCGCCCCCGTTGCGGAGACTAGCCGCTACTAGTCGGAATCCTCCTCCCGCTCGAAACGGTCGTCATAGGGGGACGACTCGATAGTCGCTGTTACCCACGTTCCGTCTCCCGTGTCGCGAATGGCGCGGGAGAGAGCGTCTAGGCGAGCGTCCTCGACGTCCCACGCTTCGTAGATACAGGATCGAGTGTCGCCGCTTTCGTTCTGGACGGTAATCCGGTGCTCCATCTCCTCCTCAAAGACGGGGAGAGGGCCGACAAGCTGCTCGCAGAACGCTACGCCTAGCCGGTTGAACCCGTCGAGCTGATCGGGGTCGGCGGCGAACCCTTCGGCGGCCTCGTCGGACGGGGGGATACGATTCTCTCGCATCGGAACCTCGCTTCCGGTGCCGGGGCGGGGCCGTGTGCGCGGTGCCCGCCCGTTTACATGGACGAGCGGAGTATCGGACCGAGATTCGGCCGCGTCAAGGGCGTGTTTACTAACCTTTACGACATACGGCCGCCGTACAGCCTCTAGGTCTCGACGTAGACCAACTCTTTGCGACCTAGTCCCCGCAACCGTCGTTGCATCGCGCGGTTCACGTCAGCATACGATTCCCACGGCGCTACGAGCGAGAGCGGAATACGGTCGCCGGTATACAGGCTCCGGATTGTCGGCGTCATGCCCTGCTCGCTCAACCATTCCTCCCTAGCCCGCTCGTAGGCATCGGAGACGTTCTCGCTGGTAGCGATCTCCCGTTGCCGCTCCGGGAGTACTCGCTCTAGGAGTGTGGCCGCAACTTCGGGCGTTGTGCGCAGGTGGCGCGGGAACAGGGTCTGGATGACGACCAGGCTTAGGAGCCGAGCTGACCAGTCAATCTCATTCGGCAACCCGGCCGCCGAAAAGTCAGCTTCCAGGGCCTCGGAGCAGGTGCGGGCAACCTCTTCCAGGCTGACCTGGGGCCTCAGTCCGCTTCGCGGGAGATCGGAACCACGCTTAGCGTGACGACGACGTACGGCTGCGTGTACGCCACCCTTCACGGATTGCGCCATCCGCTCCTCGGGGGTCAGGCTGTGGAGTCTGCAGACCGGAGGCTCGCTTCCACGGAGCGCATAAGCCCTACAACGCTTGCCCTCCCGATTGGTCGCGGAGCACTTCTGCGTTAGATGGTCGGCTTTGACCTTGCCCATCATTCAACCTCTACGGGATCTCCCTCGACGTAAACCTCCCTGGGCTTCCACCGAGGCTTCTCACTGTAGACCGCAACCCATTCTCCCTCTTCGAGCTTGGTAAACAGCGGCTTGGGCTGCCGGCGACGCGCTTCCTTCTCTCTCTGTGCCCGACGATGATCGACGTCGGCCGCAATCCGAGCTTCGGCCTCTAGTTGCTCCTGGCGCTCCACCATCCACTTCGCCATAGCCCGGTGAGCGAGTGCATTAGGAGTCCGTACCGGATCGACCACTGGCCCATCGGAAACGAGCCCATCGTGATGATGCTCAGTCCCGTGGTTCTCCCTACGGTTGCGACGGTCGTGGTCAGCGACGCAGTACGGGCAGAGACTCTTCGCAATCGAAACACGCGGCCCGCGAGCGGGCCTCCACCCGTGATCCGGGCACGCTACGGCGGGCTCTGGCCCCGTCGGGCCTGGGTCAGTCGAGTTTTGCCAGTCGAACATGGTTACGCTCGAATCCCCTTCGCCCGGAGCTGCTGACGCCGGAGACGTTCTTGGGCCGCATCCACGCCCGCGAGATCCGTAGGCTGGCCATCGACCGACCAACCGGACTCCCTCTTTCCCGCCGTGACGATGCCTTGCCGAGTGACTCTGCCCCGCGGAGCCATCCGGGCGTCTGCGCGGCGGGCAACCTCATCCCAGTTGAGCTGAGATGACTCCCAAAGCTCGGGCGAGGCGGGCTGTCCGCCGATTGAGAGCCCCTTATCGTTCGAAGCCCCCGAACCGTGAATCAGCTCATTGCGAAACTCGGCGTGCCGTAGCTCGCGGTGCGCCTCCTGAACGACGCCCGAGAGATACCGAGTCGTCTCTTCGATTCCCTTCGGATCGTTGGGCCACTCGATTCCGAACGATTCCGCGGCCTGCTCCATTTGGCCGGCGAAGTCCTCCAACCGCCTGGGGTCGTTGTCGAGTCCGAGTTTCTTCGCCTCCGTTTCCAACGCACCCTTGTACGCCGAAACCGCGGCAATGGTGGCTTCGGCCTGCTGCTGCTCAAGCTCCTTTAGCTTGCGCTCGGCCTCCGCGAACGCGAGCCCCCGTTGGGCGAGCTTTACCTCCTCCTCGTCAACCAGGTTGTCATCGAGCCAATCTGACACAACTTCACCGTATTTCGCCGCGTCAAGCACGGTCTGGGCTTTGATCAGGGCTTCGTAGATCTCGTCTTGCTCCGAGGCGGACTCCATCGCCTCGCGAACCTCATCCTCCAAATCGGCGTCGTCGAAATCGTCCAGCTCTTCCAGCGCGTCGTCCAACTCGGCCCCAAGCTCGGCGGCCTCCGCCTCCGCGGCCTCCGCACGCTCACGCTCGGGATCAGGAATCTCAGGCGTCTCCAAGCCCTCATCGACGACCACACGGCTGCCGGCGATGTCCGCGCTTATGCTCCGACCGCGGTTTGCCAGCGCCTCCTGCGCCGCCTGCTCAGTCGCACTCGACGTCCGGGCCACCCAGGATTTGCGCTGAACACTTCCCGGCTCTCCCGGGTCACTCGGCTCTGCCAACGTAGGATCGGAAGCGCGTTCGGCCAATCGCCTATCGAAGCTGCGCTGGTCGAGCACTCCCTCTTGTTCAAGCTCGTCGCTCATGGTTCCCTCCTCTTTGGTTTACGTGCTCTGGATGCCGTCGATGATGGTCACGCCGCTATTAGGCTCGCCATGGCGCTCGGCAAAGTCGTCGTAGCCGCGGCAAGCCTGAATGAGCCCGCGGCGAGTTGTGCTGGTTTGTCTGATTGGTCGCCCGTCAGGGCCAGATCGCTCCGCAAGGAATAGGCCCTCGCTGCCTTGTAGCTCGATCCAGGGCTCGGGGAGCGGCGGCATTTCGTCCATGTGTTTACCTCCCTCGTTTACGTGGCCGGAAGACGCCAGATCTCTTCAACCTCGCGCTCGACGTCAATCGGCGTCTCCGTCGAGAGCTGGAACAGCCGCATCCCCCGCTGTTCCTTCACGCGGCCGGCAGGGCGAACGATTCGCTCCCGCATGAGGTACTTCCGCGCCTCCCAATAGCGAGTCTTCGAGATTCCGCACCACGCGGTTGCGAAGTCCTCGGTAAACGGTGCGGGTTCCAGCACGCCCCAGTGATATGCACGCACCCGGCTCAGAAGTACGACCCCGTCCAGGAACTTCCGCACGCTCGCGGGGGCTCCGGTGGGAAGGCCGGGCGCGACGATCTCGGGAAGCTCGATCATCCCCAGCTCGTGCAGGAGTCGGAGCTTCCATTGGGCGTGCGCTGAGCGGTGCTCCCCGAAGTCCATTACTCGGCCCGCCCGGGCGGAGGCGTAAACCTCGGTCAGGGTGTACGACTGAGCGCCCGACGCCGCGTGGTGATCTCGGTAAACCCAGATTCCGCGCTTGTCGCGCCAGAGGCTTGCGGAGGGATCTCGGTCAGGCCCGTGGCCGGGGAGAACGCACGAGAACTTCCCCCGCACGCGGAGCTTGAGTAGATCGCAGACGTCCGCGACAAAGCTCACGTCCCCGTCGTAGAGAGCAAGGCCAGAGAGGGGCTTGGAAGCCCGGCGGGGGGGAGTAGGTATACCTACTGTCCCCCGCGCTCCCCGTAGGGGCTTCTCCCTGTTCCAGCGGAGGGTGAAGTCGTCTACGTCGAGTAGTAGCTCTCCGCCTCTCAGCGGGACGAGGAAGTCGTAGGCTCTCCCGTCTACCGCGGAAGGTGGTGCAACCACCTGCTTTGCGTCTCCGCACAGGAGGACGGGTACTCCCGTGAGCACGAGCTTCGTGCTGCCTGTTCGGGTACCCGAGCGGAGGTAGACGTGGAAGCCGCCGCTCGCCGTCATCGCCACCGGAGTTCCGAGCCCCTGTAGGAAGTCGAGCAGCTCGTCAGGCGCTTCGTCGCCGGCTGCATCAGCCCCTTCGCCAAAGTCGATGTCTGCGACGACCAGGCCACCCGACGCCTGGCCGGTCAGGATTCCGATGTTCAAGCCCTGGGCGAGCCACGTCGAGACTGTCAGCTCATCGGCGCGCTGCTCGGCCCAGCGGCGAGGCCAGTTCTGGTCCCGAGGCGTCTTCTCCCCGGATCTCAGCGGCATGAGGGCAAACCCGCGGTCTAGATACTTGCCGACGAGTTCCTTTGCTAGGCTCTCTTGCGGGAGTTGTTGGTGAGTAGTTCGGAGCGCGGGGGCGGCTACCCCCGCGTTCTGCTTTCGGGGCAAAGCTCGACCCCCTTTCCTTGCTCGTAAGAAGAAACCCGGCAACGGGCCGGGGCTCCTTAGTTCTTCGTTCCCTTCTGTTCGTTCAGCCGCTGCACCGTCTCGCGGGCAGTTTTCTGCCGTAGGGCCTTGACGGCCCTTCTCTCTTCCACGCACCGTCGGCAGACCTTGCGGGCCTCCGGGTGCCGCTCAGCTCGTCTCGTGCAGAGGAAGCAACACGCGAGGTAGGCCGGGCCGTGAATCTTGGGCACCTAGTTGCCGAGTGCGTCGGCGAGGAACGCCTCTACGGCTTCCTGCACCCGCTCGTCGTGAGGAAAGCGCTCGGCCAGTTTCCGCGCGCACTCCGCGGCTCCCGCTAGCGCCCTTTGAGCCTCTTCGATGTCGCGAGCGACGTCGGCAACAAGCTCGGCCGTTTCCACTTCTGACTCCTTCCGCTCATCTACTAACGCCTGCTCTGGCCCGGTTTGTGACATCATTATTTGTAAGCTGTTTGTAAGGCCCTCGATACGGCGTCTCAGCCGCTCGTCGCGCTTCCGGCCGGCCGCACCGGCTAACTCGGTCGCATTCCTGCTCTGTCGCGCTTCGAGCCACGCTCGCTCGTTCGGGTGAAGTAGGGCGAGTACGCGCTCGGCTACAAGCTCTCGGGGTTCGAGGGTCTCGACTACCAGCTCGTCCATCGGAAGGACTGTGCGGTCGTCCTCGTTGACTCCCCGGTTTGAGTTGGGTAGCTCGACCCTGCGCCACCCGCTCTGCTGCGCCTTCCGACGCTCGTTCCTCGACGCCTCGAAACCCGGTAGGAGCGCGTCTACATACCTGCGGCGCAACTCTGGCCAATACCACGCGAGCCAGGCCGCAGGCCAAGGCAACTCGGCCGGGACGAACGGCGGGAGCCACACGTAGGTCTGCCCGACGCGCTCGCGCCCATGCTTGAGGAACACCCGCCGCGCGGGCTGCTCGTAGAAGCTCTCAGCAACCGCGCCATAGAGCGCTGTAGCGAAGGCTAGAGCGTCAGCCTGCTGCCACGCGCCGACGTTCCCTGGTCGGAGCTTTCCGCGCTCCTTTAGGCTCTCGACCAACTCACGCTGGCCCTTCTCGATGTACTCGACGGCCGAGACGTGAAATGGCTTGCGAAAGTATCGGACGGCGCGGCGAATCTCCGCGATGGCGGCGAAGAAGTCATCCTCGCTTGCGGGCTCAATCCCGAGGGCTACCGGGAGAGCATCGAGGGCGGCAGCCGAGAGCCCCCCGACTCCACGTTCACCCGCGCGCGCCCCACGTTGCGCAGCGTGGTGTTGGCCGCCGCCCTTCTCGTCGCGCTTACGCGCGTGCTTCCAGTTTTCCATCGTGGGACTCCTTGGGAGTAACTCGGGGGGTCACTACTGAAA
>JALYGJ010000017.1 GCA_030777155.1 Chloroflexota bacterium
CAAGCAGGCGCTCGACCCGCTGGCCGAGGTGTTCGTGCTGGCGCCCGAGACCAACCAGTCGGCGGTGGGCCACACCAAGACGTTCATGCGCCCACTGCGCGTCCGCGAGCGCACGCTGGCCGACGGCACGATCGGCTGGTCGGTTGACGGATCGCCGACCGACGCGGTCAGCCTCGCCTTCCTCGGCTACTTCGACGTCGGCTTCGATCTCGTCGCGTCGGGCATCAACTACGGCGCCAACCTGGGCGACGACGTGACCTACTCGGGCACGGTCAGTGCAGCAATGGAAGCCGTGCTCTCCAACTGCCCGGCGATCGCGGTCTCGCAGGAGTACTACGAGCATCCCGACTTCACGCTCGCCTCGCGGGCCGCCTACGTCGCCGCCGTCAACGTCCTCGAGCGCGGCCTCGCACCGGGCGAGCTGATCAACATCAACGTGCCGGCGCTCAGCGCGGAGGAGTGCGAGGGCGTCGAGGTGACGCGGATGGGGAAGCGCGTCTACCAGGACGAGCTGATCGAGCGGCTCGACCCGCGCGGCATCCCCTACTACTGGATCGGCGGGCCGCCACCGTCCGGCCTGGCCGAGCCGGGTACGGACTTCCACGCGGTCGTCAATCGGCGCATCGCCGTCACGCCGATCCAGCTCGACCTGACCGCGCGGCGGCTGCTCGGCCGGCTGAACTCGTGGCCATGGCAGCTGCCCGAGGCACCGCCGGCCGTGCCCGCCGCGGCCGAGCCGGACACGCGCGAGGACGTCATCGCGGACGAGATCGTCACGGCCCAGGTCGACCCGGAACGCGAGCGGCGCTAGCCGAGGGGAGGCGCGCAGCGTCCGCTGACAGGCGGCGCAGCCGGACGAACGCGACTACCACGCGCCGCTGCGCCGGTCGGCCAGTATCTCGCGCGACGCAAGCAGACCCGGGCCGCCGGTGATGCCACCGCCGGGATGGGCGCCGGCAGCGCAGAGGTACAGGCCCGCGAGCGGCATCCGATAGCGCCCGTAGCCATGCAGCGGGCGCCAGGCAAACCACTGGTCGAGGCCGATCTCGGCATGCATCGGGTGGCCGCCGGTGGCGCCGAAATCGCGCTCGATGTCGAGCGGCGTGATGACCTGCCGGGCCTCGGTCAGGCCGCTGATCCCGGGCGCGTAGCGCTCGAGACTGGCCAGCACGAGATCGCCCAGCTCGTCGGCGCGCGCGATCCAGTCGCCATCGCGCAAGGCGTAGGGCATGGCCTGCACGATGACGCTCATCACGTGACGTCGCCGGCGGCCCGTCTGCGGCGCGTCGATCAGGCGAGGGTCGACCAGGGTCGGGATCGTCGCTTCCATGTACGGCGCGTCCGGTAGGCGGCCGTACTTGGCCGGTGTCGTGGCGGCGACGAGCGCGGCGATGCTCGGTGCGAAGACGATCCGCCCGCGCAACCGCACATCTGCCTCGTCGGCGTCGAGGCCGGCAAAGCGCGGCAGGTCGGCCAGGGCGAGGTTCACCTTCGCCGTCGCGCCGTTCGAGCCGATATTGCCGGCGCGCCACGACAGCCGCGGCCCGAGCACCTCCGGCTCGAGCAGGTCGAGCAGCGTCTTCCGGGGATCGAGAGCGGAGACGACGACGGGCGCGTCGAGCTCGTCGCCGTCGGCGACTGTCACGCCGGCCACTCGATCGCCGTGCCGGCGAACGGCCACCACCTCGGCCCCGGTTTTCACGACGCCGCCGAACGACCCGACGGCGGCGGTCAGCGCCTCGGCCAGCGCGCCCGGGGCCCCATGCGCGAACACCGTTTGCCCGGCAACGCCGCCGGCGTTGCCGGCGACGTCGCTCAGCAGGACCTGCGCGGTGCCCGGCATCAGCGGGCCCATAGCCGTGTACTGGATGCCACGAGCGGCGACGACGGCGCGCAGCGGCTCGCTGCCGAACCACTCGGCAGCGAGGTCGGCGACAGCCATCGGCAGCACGCGCAGGAGGCCACCGCTCTCTGAGCGCGCCCGGCTGCGCCCGAGGATGCCGTGGCGCAGGCCATCGAAGGCGTCGGTCAGCGTCGGCGAGGCGAGCTCGGGTGGAGGGTGGGCCATCAGCGCGGCGAGCGCGGCGCCAAGCGAATTCAGGCTCCGCTCGACGGCCACGTATCCGGCCGCGTCCTGGGCCGTCACCGAGCCGCCGCTGGCAAGCTCGCGCCGCGTCCGCTCGGCATCGCCCCACAGCGTCAGCGGCGGGCCGTCAAGCTGGGGCGCGAAGACGCGCACATCGGGCTGGGCGAGAACCAGTCGGTGGGCGGCGAGGTTGAGCTCGCGCACGATCCGCGGCCAAAGTCGGCCGACGGTGTGGGCGAGCGTCGGAACACGGACGCCCGGCTGCAATTGCGACGTGACGGCCATCCCGCCCGGCGACAGCCGCCGTTCGAGGACGATCACGCGCAGTCCGGCGCGGGCGAGGTACGCCGCGCAGACGAGCCCGTTGTGGCCGGCGCCGACGACGATCGCGTCGTAAGCGCCTGTCATGCCGCTCGATCGCGCCGGCCCGCGCGCGTCGTGCTGAGCACCTCGCGTGCCGCGTTGCGCCCCGGCGCGCCGGAGATCGCGCCGCCGGGGTGGGCCGACGAGCCGCAGAGCCACAACCCGCGGACCGGCGTCCGGTAACCGGCGCCGGGCAGCGGGCGGTTGGCGAACAGCTGCTCGAGCAGGAGCTCGCCCTGAAAGATGTTGCCCTCCGACAGCCCGAACGTGCGCTCGATGTCGACCGGCGTCAGCACCTGCCGGCCAACGATCCGCTCGGGCAGGTCGGGCGCGTAGCGGGCGATCGTCGCCTGCACGGCGTCGCCGAACGGCTCGCGCTGGTCGTCCCACGTCCCGTCGGCCAGGCGATACGGCGCGTACTGCACGAAGCAGGCCATGACGTGCTTGCCGGGCGGGGCGACCGACGGATCGATCGCGCTGGGGAAGCCGATGTCGATGTACGGCTGGCGGCTGAAGCGCCCGGCGACCGCCTCGTCGTAGGCCTGTTCGAGGTAGTCGATGCTGGGCGAGATGCTGACCATGCCGCGGAAGTGGTCAGTGGTGCCGGGCGGAAGGCAGGCGAAGGTGGGCAGCGCATCGAGCGCGAAGTTGACCTTCCCCGATGAGCCGCGGAACTTGAAGCGCGCCACGGCCGCGGCGTCATCGGCATCGAGCACGCCCGGCTCGAGCAGTTCGAGCAGCGTGACTCGCAGGTCGGCGCTGGAGAGGACGTCGCGGGCGGCGATCTCCTCGCCCGACTCCAGCACGACCCCCGTTGCGCGCCCATCGCGGACGGTGATGCGCGCCACGGCCGCGTCGGTGCGCAGCTCTGCGCCCGCCTCGCGCGCCGCGCCGGCGATGGCCGCGCTGACCGCGCCCGTCCCACCGCGCGGCAGCCCCCACGCCCGGTACTCGCCGTCGACCTCGCCCAGGTAGTGATGGAGCAACACGTAGGCGGAGCCGGGTGAGCGGACGCCGAGGAACGTGCCGATGATGCCGGAGGCGGCGACCGTCGCGCGCAGCGGCTCGGTCTCGAACCACTGGCTGACGAAGTCGGCCGAGCTCATCGTCAGCAGTTGGATGAACGCCGTCTGCTGCGCCTCGGGCAGTGCGGCGAAGCGGCGCGCCAGGCCGGCCAGCCCAAGCACGCCGCGCGGATCGAGTGCCGCCAGGCGTGGAGCGGCCTCGCCGAGCAGCGGCCTGGCGAAGCGCGCCATCTCGGCCATCAGCAGCGAGTACTCGTCGTACGCCTCGGCGTCGCGGCGCGACCAGCGGCGGAGCTCGTGCATCGTCCGGCCGTGATCATTGACCCGCCACAGGTAGTCATCGTCGAGCGGCGTCAGAGTCCCGTCGACGGGCAGTATGGCGAGGCCGTGCCGGGCAAGCTCGAGCTCGCGGATGACCTCGGGCCGCAACAGCGAGACGACGTACGACGCTACGCTGAACTTGAAGCCGGGGATGATCTCCTCGGTCACCGTCGCACCACCCAGCACGTGGCGCCGCTCGAGGACGACGACGCGCCGGCCGGCACGGGCGAGGTACGCTGCGGCGGTCAGCCCGTTGTGCCCGCCACCGATCACGACGGCGTCGTAGCGCTCCCTCACCGCGCTACTCTAGCGGCGGCGGTCGGGCTAGCATCTGGGCGATGGCCCTCGGCACGCCGCTGCACGAACGCACCGCGCCGCTCAATCGGAAGCAGCAGTGGCGCGAGTGGTCGGGCTACCTGGCGGCCAGCGTCTACGACGACAGGCACGTCCACGAGTACTTCGCCATCCGCCACACAGCGGCGCTGATCGACGTCTCGCCGCTCTTCAAGTACATCGTCAGCGGCCGCGACGCCGTCCGCCTGATCGATCGCGTCATCACCCGCGATGCGGCCAGGATCGGGCCGGGCCAGGTGATCTACACGCCGTGGTGCGACGAGGCCGGCAAGGTCATCGACGACGGCACGATCGCGCGCCTCGACGACGACGCCTTCCGCTGGACGAGCGCCGATCCCCACCTCCGCTGGTTCGAGCTCAACGCGCGTCGGCTCGAGGTGCAGATCCGCGACGCCAGCGAGGAAATCGCCGCGATCGCGCTGCAGGGACCGCTGTCGCGCGCGGTCCTCGAAGCGGCCACCGGCGCCGACTGGTCGGACGTCGGCTACTACCGCCGGCGGAGCGCGCGCATCGACAGCATCGCCATCGACGTCAGCCGGACGGGCTACACCGGCGACCTCGGCTACGAGCTATGGGTCAACCGGTCGCAGGCAGTCGCGCTGTGGGATCGGCTGCTCGAGGTCGGTCGGCCGTTCGCCATTCGCCCAGCCGGGATGCTCGCTCTCGACATGGCGCGGCTGGAAGCCGGGCTGATCCTGATCGAGGTCGACTACACGAGCTCCCGTCACGCCGTCGCCGCCGAGCAGAGCTACTCGCCGTTCGAGATCGGCCTGGGCCGGCTGGTCAATCTCGACAAGCCGGCCGAGTTCGTCGGCCGCCGTGCGCTGGTTGCCGAGCGCGAGGCGGGCGGGCCGGCGCGACGACTCGTCGGCCTGCGTATCGAGTGGGACGACATCGAGCGGCTGTACGAGGCGCACGCGCTGCCGATCTCCGTAACGCCGCTGACGTGGCGAGCGCAGCTCCCCGTTTATGCCGGCGACCGGCAGGTCGGACGGGCGACGAGTGGGAACTGGAGCCCGACGCTCAAGCAGCACATCGTGCTGGCGTCGCTCGACGCCACCTTCGAACCGGCGGGCACGGACGTCGAGCTGGAGTGGACGGTCGAGGGTCAGCGTGGTCGTGCAGGCGCGACCGTCGTGCCGTTGCCGTTCTTCGACCCGCCGCGCAAGAAGGCGTAGTCCCGCTCAGCCGGCAGCACCGGCAAAGTACGGGTCCACCCCGTAGACCGACCGTACACGCGCCGCGCTCAGCACGTCATCCGGCGGCCCATCGGCGAGCAGCCGGCCGTCATCGAGCAACAGCAGGCGCGGGAAGAAGTGGCGCGCGAGCGCGAGGTCGTGGAGCACGGCCAGCACGGTCACGCCGTCACGCTCGGCGAGATCGCGCAGCAGCTCCATCACTGCCACCTGGTGGCGCAGGTCGAGGTGGACGGTCGGCTCGTCGAGCAGCAGCAGGCGCGGCTGCTGGGCGATGCTCATGGCGAGCACGACGAGCTGGCGCTCGCCAAGCGACAGCTCGCGAACGTCGCGGCCGACCAGGTGGCCGATGCCGACGCGCTCGATCGCGGCAGCGATGGCGGCATGGTCCCCCGGGCGCGGACCGAGCAACGGGTGCTCGTGCGGGATGCGGCCGAGTGCGACGACCTCTTCCACCCGGATGGGGAAGGCAACGACGGTCTGGCCGGGCACGACCGCCAGCTGGCGGGCGAGAGTACTCCGTCCGATCTCGTCGGCCGGTACGCCGTCGAGCAGGACCTGTCCGCCGCGCCTCCCGCCGAGCCCGGTGATACAGCGCAGCAGGCTCGACTTGCCGGCGCCGTTGGGCCCGAGCAGGGCGACGCGCTCGCCGGCGGCGATCCGCGCATCGATGCCGTGCAGCACCTCGCGATCGCCATAGGCGAGGCGTACGCCGCGCAGCTCGAGGACGTCGGGCTGGCGCGCGCCCGCCGTCGCCGGCTCTCTCACAGCTCGTAGCCGGCGCGGTACCGGCGCAGCAGGAAGATGAAGAAGGGCGCGCCGACTACGGCGGTGATGATCCCGACCGGCACTTCACCGGGGACCCGCGCCACAAGATCGGCAAGAGCCAGGAACGAGGCGCCAACGAGCGCCGACAGCGGGAGGAGCCGGCGCGCATCGGGGCCGACGACAAGGCGCACGACATGCGGAACCACGAGGCCGACGAAGCCGATCAGGCCGCTGACGGCCACCGCCGCCGCCGTCAGCAGCGTCGCCAGCCCGAGGAGAAGCAGCCGCTCACGACGGACGTCGAGGCCCAGGTGGCCGGCCGCCTCCTCGCCGAGCAGCAGCCCATTGAGCGCGCGGCCGCGCAGCATGATCAGGCTCGATGCAACCGCGATGACGGGCAGGCTTAAGGCCAGCTGCTGCCACGAGGCAAGCGAGAAGCTGCCCAGCAGGTAGAAGAAGATCTGGCGCAGCGTGTTGCCCGAGAGGTACATCGTCAGCGCGAGTCCGGCGGCGAGCAGCGAACCGACGGCGTAGCCGGTCAGCAGCAGCGAGGTCATCGAGCTGAGCACCCCGACGCGCGCGACGCGATAGACGACGGCGACCGACGCGATTGCGCCAGTGAACGCCATCGCCTGCGTCAGGCCGAGGCCGAGCAGCGCGAACGGCACCGGCACGACGAGCGCGACCGCCGCGCCGAGCGCTGCACCGCTGGCAGTGCCGAGCACGTACGGATCGGCCAGCGGGTTGCGCAGGAGTCCCTGGAACGTCGCGCCAGCCAGCGAGAGCGCGACGCCCACCGCCATCGCGGTCACCACGCGCGGCAGGCGCAGCTCGAGCACGATCGTCTCGCTCGCCGCCGGCCAGGTGACCGGGATGGGCAGCCCAAGACGATGGAGCAGCACGGCCACGACGTCAGCGGCGGGAATCGGCACGCTGCCCAGCGCGATGCCGGCGACCAAGGCGCTGGCCAGCGCGGCGACCCCGCCGGCGAGCAGCAGCAGCAGTCGTCCACGCAGCCCCTCTCGGCGCGCGGCGAGGGCGACGCCGGCGGCGGATGCGAGCGGAGCGCGCACTGCGCGCTCGGCGGTCACTCGCACAGCGCCGCCGCTTCTTCGGGCGGTTCGATCGCCGCCGTCGGATGGATGGCCAGCGCGAGCGCAGCCAGGCCCTCCGCCAGGCGCGGCCCCGGCCGCGTCACGATGACGTCGTCCACCGGTCGGATCGCGCCCGTCCTGACCGCCGTCATGCCTGACCAGCCGGCACGCTGGCGAACGGCGTCCGGGCAAACGCCGTAGCGCGCGTCGCCGAGCACGATCACCTCTGGGTCGAGTGTCACCAGCCGCTCGAGCGGGATGGCAAAGACGGCCGGATCGGTCGTCGTGATCGGCTCGCCGCCGGCAAGCTCGACCATGTCGGCGACGAACGACTCGGGCGCCGGGCCGTAGATGTCCGGCTCGTAGCCGATCTCGTAGAAGACGCGCGCCCGCGGGAATGCCTCGACGGCTGCCTCGACCTGCTCGATCCGTGCCGCCATCTGCGCGCTCAGCGTGTCGGCCGCGTCTTCCTCGCCCAGCGCCTGTCCGATCAGCCGGATGTCGTCGAGCACGTCGGCGACCGTCGGCGGGTACGTCACCAGGACGGGGTAGCCGAGCTCGCGCAGCCGGGCGATGTCTGCCGGCGGGTTGAGGTTGTTGCCGCCGGCGAGGACGAGGTCCGGTCCGAGCTCGACGACCCGCTCGACGATCACCCCGGTGAAGCCGGCGACGTCGGGCAGCTCCGCCGCTGCCGGCGGGTAATCCTCGTAGTCGGTCGCTCCCACCAGGCGGTCGCCGGCGCCGAGGGCGAAGACGATCTCGGTGAACGACGGTGCGAGGCTGATCACCCGCTGCGGTTGCCTGGCCAGTTCGACGGTCCTCCCCTCGTCGTCGACGAGCGTGCGCGGGAAGTCCGCCGCGCCGGTCGCAGTTTCCGCGCCGGTCGGCGTCGGCGACCCGGCGACGACCGCGAACGTCGGCGTCGGCGAGGCAGTCGGAGCAGGTGCTCGGCCGACGCAGCCGGCGACGAGGGCCAGCGCGATGAGCGCTGCCAGCGCATGAAAGAACCCCTTGCCGATCGGCGAAGGGGTGTTGCGGGGGCTTCGGTCCATGGGTGCCTTCCCTTTCTCGCGAAGGAAATAGAGCACGACCACGGGCCCGGCGACCGGACTTCCAGCCAACCTGGCTGGTCACCGTAGCGGGACTGTGCCGGACTCGCACCGGCTTCGCGGATCCCATGGCCTGATCTTTGGTTGGCCGCCAGTCTAGCCCGCCGCGCGGTTGTCGACAGGCGCGATAAGCGGCCGTGAATTGGCGGCCGCCACCATGTGCCGCACACGTCTCCCGCCGGCCACTCCGCCGGCAGGAGGTGTTCATCGCATGGGGTCCATCGGATGGCTCGTCCGCCTCGGGCCGCCGGCGCTGGTGCTGGCGGCCACGGCACTCGGCGCAAGCCAGCTGCCGAGCAGACTGGTGGCCGACTCGGCCGCCGCATCCGCCGCCCGCTCGTGCCCGCCACCCGCCGATCTGTCTGCGCTCCGCTCGCTCCGATCGCGCAACGCCACGATCAAGGCCACGATCGACGTCGCGCCGCTGCTCGCCAACCGCGGCGAGAAGGTCGGGCAGCTGCTCACCGTCAGCGCGCAGGGGCTTCCGTCGCGTAACGTCACGCTGGCCGGCGAGTCGTTCGTTGCCCGGTCGATCAGCAACGTCGTCGTCTACGGAGACCACGTGCCGGGTATCGGCTCGGACGTCCGCGCGCTCGACCTCGCGTCGGGCTGTGAGTTCACCATTCCAATGCCGCCGGGGATCGTTCGCAGCGCCGTTCTCGATGCTGACCTCGGGGCGCTCTACATCCACAGCGTGACCGAGCAGTCGCGTGCCGATGGCGGCGTCGCGCGCATCGATCTGGGCAGCGGCGCGATCGCTGAAGTCGTCGAGCCACTGGCGTCGGATCAAGCGTTCGGCCCCGTCTTCGCCACGACGCTGCACTGGAGCGCCGATGGGAGCGAGCTGGCGGTCAGCTCATGCGGCTTCGCCCGCTGTCATACGCGGGTCGTCGACGTCCGGTCGGGCGCGCTGGCGTCTTTCGCCGATCCACCTCACGGCGACCTCGTTGGCCTGACGGCCAGCGAGCTCTACGTGTTCGACGTCTGCCACGGCTGGCCCTGCCCGCTGCTCGCCGTCGAGCGCGTCTCGGGCGCAGCGCGCGTGCTGGAGCCGGAGGCGTACGGGGCAACGTTGGTCATCGAGTCCGGCGCGGCCGTCCTGCACGTTGAGACGCAGGCGGGAGTGCAGGAGATCAAGCCATGACGCGAACTCGACGCCCTTACCTCCTGTCGTCAGGCCTGCTTATTTCGCTCCTCGCCGCGCAGGCGACAATCGGATCCTCGATCACGCCGACCAAGAGCACCATCTGGAACGAGAACCAGCTGGTCCCCTATCGGTGGAAGGAGGGCTCAGTGCCACCCGCCTGGATCCGGCCGGCGATAGAGGGTGCGGTCGCCGATTCCGCCGGCAGCCGGGGGTCGAAGGCGGCGGTGTTCGAGCGGCGCGACAGCGCGACGAGCTGGATCGGCTACACGCACGACGTCTGCACGGCAAAGGCGATCGGCTGTGCCACGCGCAACCCGCCGACGTCGTTCACCGTCCGCCTGCGCCCGCACGGCCACGTCTTCGACTGGGGCACGTTGCGCTGGTGCCAGTTCTACGAGTCGCCGCCCAAAGGCTGCTTCGACGCGGAGATGGTGACGCTGCACGAGCTCGGGCACGTCCAGGGGCTGAACCACGTCGACGACGTGCTCGACAGCTACCTCGACTCGATCATGCACGCGACCAGCCGAGCGAAGGCAAAGACGGGCTGGAATGCGCACGCGTTCCGTCGCTGCGACGTTGGTGCGCTGCAGACGCTGTATCGGCCGCTCGACGCGGCGACACCCATCAGCACGTGCATGACGCTGGCCACCACGTCGACGCTCGTCGCATCGTCGACCTCGGTCGCATACAAGGCCGAAGTCACGTTCACGGCGACGCTCGCCATCGCTGCCGACGTCGTCTACAAGAGGCTGCGCGGGTTCCCGCTCAGCGCGCGAACGCTCATCCTGCAGCGCCGTGCACCGGGCACGACGACGTGGTCGACGTACTCGACGCTGCCGGCAACCGCGACCGACGGCACCTACAAGCTGGTCGTCTACCCGACGGCGACCTACGAGTGGCGCGCGCTGTTCGCCAGACCGGCGAGCGAAGGGCTGCTCGGCTCGCGCTCGGGGGTCGTGACGGTGACGGTCGCCGCGTGCACCACGGCCTGCCCGATGACCGCCGAGGACGACGGGCCGGCCCTCTCGACGGACGGAGGTGGCCTGTGAACCGCTGGCTCGTCCACTCGCTGATTGCGCTGGCGCTGACAGCGCCGCTCGCCGGCTGTGTCGCCGGCGTGCCCGGTGCGAGCCCGTCGCACAGCCCGGCATCGCAGCCGCCGGCGTCGTCGGGGACGCCAGTCGCCACCGTCGGCCCGTCGCCGTCGCCGTCCCCTTCACCGGCCGCACCAACGGCCAGCCCGACCCCGTCGCCGTCGCCAGCTCCGACCGGCACACCGGCGGCGGTCGTCAGTTGCCCACCGGCGACCGACGACCCGGCGGTCCCGCTCGACGCGTTGCTCACCGCCGCCGACGGCTCGCTCGTCCCCGGCGAGCTGGGCAGCTACGACTTCTGTGGCACCTCGGCCGATGCTCAGCCGCCGGCGGCGGTGAGCCTGCCACTGCTCACGCTGGTCACGGGAGAGACGAACGTGACCGTCTCGCTGGAGGGCGGCACAGGCTTCGTGGGCTGGCGCGCCGGCTACGCCGATGCGGACCGCGACGCAGGGACCGAAACGAGCCTCGGCTCGGCCGACTATACGGCGCCGGTCGGCAGCGCGACGCTGGCCGGGCCACCGCCGGGCGAGTGGCTGCTGAGGGTCACGTTCGACTTCGGCCAGGAGGTCGGGACGGCGCTCTACTACTGGCGCGTCGCCGTGCCGTAGCGAGCGGCGAGCGGCGTCGGCGAGGCCGTGCTGATCAGGCCGGCGCGGCCTCGCTGGCAGCGCTGACGGGCGGGCCGAAGAAGGAGGTCTGCGCCTCGTCGGGCAGCATCTGGCCGAGGATCTTCTGCATGGCGAGGATGTGCGCGCAGGTCATCCAGCTGCTGAAGTAGTGGCAGGTGCACTTCCAGCGGTCGGCTTCGAGAACCACACGATGCGTGTCGTTGTCGCCACGAAAGGTCAGCGAGAGCCCGTCGATCGTGATCCGGTCGGTTTCCCGGGCGTACCGCTTGGCCTTCTCGATCTTGCCGATCACGCTGGAGTGCATGGGGCAACCTCCGCTGGAACCGCCCGTCACGACGGCTCCGATCCTGCGTCCGGCACCGGCGACCCGTTCGAGCCGCTCTCAGCCCCGGAGCGACGATGGGCCAAGCCTACATCAGCCGATACGCCGGCGTCAGCCTCGGCCGGCGGGCCGGCGATGGTACTTTCGGCCTATTCGTCGTGCTCGAGCGTGACGCGAGCCGCGGTCACCCGGGTGATGACAGCCAAGTCCCGGCCGGCCCTACGCGTCCCCCCGCGCTGGCTCCACGCGATCCTTCGCTCGTCCGAGCGCGTATTGCAGCCGGTCGGAGCATCCAAAGATCGTCGCTTTCTCGTGCAAGACCGTGAGGAATGCCTCGTCAGGATACGCCGGCTAGCCGCCACGTCGCTCATCTAGCTGAGTGCCATGCACGGCATCAAACGCCATCATGTACGCGGCCAAGTCATCGTAGTCCGCGGACGGCGTACTGGTGCTTCTTGCTCGTCACTCGTCACCCGCTCGTAGGGCTCACGCCAGATCTAATCGGCAGCTAGTAGCCAGATCTCTGGCCAGCCTCCATTAATCGTTTCTACTACCGTCTCGGGCAACCTCAGCAAATCGACGATAAACGGAGGGTCGCCCCTTCATCAGGACCGAAAAGATATAGAGCATTGGGTACTTCACAAACCCATCTAGGAGCAGGACCGCGTAGAATCGCCGCTGGAGATGATCTGGCGTGACTTCGAGGCTGCGGCGCCTGATCTGGCGCGTCTAGGCCGAGAGCGTTTTGAGAGGACCAACGTCGCGATGATCGCGACGTTGCGCAGAGACGGGTCGCCTCGGGTCAGCCCGATTGAGCCAGTCCTGGCGATGGGGCACCTTCTGCTCGGAGCGATGCGCTCGGAGAAGGTTCGCGATCTGCAACGTGATCCGCGCTGCGCGTTGCACAACTCGATCTCCGACCTCAACGGTACCGAAGGCGAGTTCAAGCTCTACGGCACGGCGGTGCCCGTTGACGCCGAGACGCGGGACGGTGGATACGACGCTTGGTGGAAGAACTTCCCTCCGGACCGCTCCTCTGTCTTCTACATCGACATTGAGGGCGCAGCCTTCGTCGGTTGGGATACCGACAAGGGGGAGCTGGAAGTCACCCGGTGGTCACCGGATCGCGGCGTAACGGTTGAACGCCGACCCTATCCCTGACGCTCACCCCGCTTGGGCGTTTCGCCCGTCCTCTCGTCCCGCTTCCCGCCGCGGCGCTTCCTTCTCGGGCGGAGATAGCACGCGCAGCGCGTCGGTCACTTCTCAACGCTTCCGCAGCTCCCATAGTCGCTCAGCAGCCCTATCGAGTACTTGCCGAAGCTCCTTGGCGCTGAAGTCCCAAGGCTCTCCGTTCGTTCTCGGATGGATCGCAACTCGCAAATTCTCGAATCCTTGCTGCTGGCTCAACAAGAAGCAGAACTCGCCTCGCTAAGGATCTCGGCAACGAGGTCCTCATAGTCCTCGTCGGACAGAACTCTGATTGCGAATCCAGTAAGCGTATCCACGCTAAGTGCCGGCTCCAAGAAGCCGCGGAGACTGCCGTCGGCATCGTAACGGATGTGAAGAAAGCCAAGCGCGATGTCGCCGTCGCCTGAGCGGCCGCACAAGACCATCCCGGGCCGGCGCCGCGTCCAAGAGTGCTGCGTCGACGGTGACGAACGCCGTCAGCACTCGCGGATCGGTACCGCCCGCTCGCCCACCGCCCAAGGTTGCCGACCTGCCTCGCCGAGGGCGGCATTGTTCTTCGCCAGTATTTCGGTTGCCAGCGCGTGCCAGTGGCTGGCCGTAATGAGCGCGACGGCGAAAGCGGTTTCCCCCGAACGCCAACGGTCACACGGATTCGGGAGGATTCCGACGAAGCCCTCGTACAGGTGGCATCTTCCTGTGCGCCGAGCGCCAGCCGCAGCTAGTCGTCGTCGCCCTCGACGTCACGCGAGAGCAGCCGGCTCTTGACGTGAGCGATCGCCTCGACCGGCGTCGGGTCGACGCCGTAGAGCAGCGCCAGGTACGTGCTGACGTAGTCGCCGAGCACGATCGCCGAGCAGGCCTGCGCCAGGCGCCCCTCGCCGCCGACGGGCACCACCTGGTACGAGATGCCGACGGCGGCCAGCAGTTCGGTCGACAGCGTGGCGCGCAGGCTGTTGCGCGGGTGGTCGGACGAGCTGGCCAGGAAGACGACGTAGAGGTGGTCGCGCAGCGTGTCAGGCTGGTCGTAGCCGACGACGGTGTTGTGCGTCGCCTCGGGCAGCTGCTCGGCGACGGCAAGTGACTTGGCGTTCTCGTTGAGCTGCGTCTTCCAGCGGTAGGCGACCGGCGCCAGGAAGCCGCTCGCCTCGACGACCGGCAGGCGGTCGAGGAGTGACCAGGCCAGTTGTTTGGCCGGGTTGGACTCGGTCGGCGCCTGCGGCCGGCACGCATGCACAACCCCCTGCACCGCTTCGATCGCTTCGTCGAGCTCGTGACGCGCGAAGTCGAGCATGCCCGCCCGCTCGAGCAGCCGCGTGAGCAGCACGAGCGTGTAGCCGAGGGCGGCGCGCGGTGCGGACTGATCGGGGTAGATCAGGCGTGGCAGGTCGACTCGCCGCGCGACGTCACCCAGCGGGCCGCCGGTGGTGATGACCGCCACCGGACAGCGCCGCTCGAGCGCCGTCGACAGCGCGCTGATCGTCTCCTCCGTCGCGCCGCTGTGCGAAACCGCGACGACAAGCGTCTTCCTGTCGGCCCATGCCGGCAGGTCGTAGTCGCGCACGTTCAGCAGCGGCACGCGCAAGCGGTCGGCGTAGATCCCGCGCACGATGTCGCCGGCGATCGCCGACCCGCCCATGCCGAGCACCGCGACGGCCGTTGCCCCCCGCGCGGCATCGCCCACTGCCAGCTCGTCGGCGATGTCCCAGGCGGCGGCGAGCTGCGGGGGAAAGTCGGCGACGCGCTCGAGCATCCGCCCCGGGTCGCGCCCCTCGAGCGCGGCCAGCTCGTCGAGCGAGGTGCCGACCCCGAACGTCATACCGGCGCCGCCCGTCCGCCACTGACCAGCGCCTCGCCTTCGGCGAGGATCGCATCGCGCAGCTCGGCGCTGGTCGCCTCGGCGTAGACGCGCACGAGTGGCTCGGTACCCGAGAAGCGCACCAGCAGCCACGAGCCGTCGTCGAGCCAGAACTTGAAGCCGTCGCCGGTGGCCAGCGCGTCGGTACGCTCGACCGGCCGCCCGGCCACGCTTGTCGGCGCGCTGGTGCGGAGGTCGGCCAGCACGCGCGACTTCAGCGCGGGGTAGGCGGCCCGATCGACGTGCACGTCGAGGCGCAGGTAGAAGGAGTGGCCGGCGATCGAGTGGACGTGCTCGACGGCGGCCGACACGGGCCAGCGGCCGCGCTCACGCTCGCGCGCGAACAGGTCGAGAAGCAGTAGGTCGGCATAGATGCCGTCGCGCTCGGGCAGGTGCATGCCGAACCCGTAACCGCCCGACTCCTCGCCACCCATCATCGCGCCGGTCTCGATCATCTTGGGCCCGACGTACTTGAAGCCGACCGGCGTCTCGTGCACTGCGACGCCGTACAGCTCGCCCAGCCGGCGGACCATGGCCGTCTCGTTGATCGTCGAGACGACGGGCTGGCGCAGCCCGCGGTGCTCGAGCAGGTAGTACATGAGCAGGCCCATCACCTGCAGTTGATGGATGAACGTGCCCTGCTCGTCGGCCGCGCCGGCCCGGTCGGCGTCGCCGTCGAGTAGCAAGCCGAGGTCGTAGCCGCCGCCGGCGAGAAGGGCCAGCGCCTCGTCTATGTTGGGCCGGATGGGCTCGGGGTTGACGCCGCCGAAGTACGGATTGCGCTCCTGGTGCATCTCGACGACTTCGATCCGCCCGCCGGCCAGAAGGCGGCTGATCCAGCCCGCACCCGAACCCCACATCGGCTCGACCAGCACGCGCATCTCCTGCCGGCGCAGGTAGTCGAGATCGAGCGTGCGCTCAACGTAGCGGCGGTAGCCGTCGAACGGGTTGAAGCGCTCGACCATACCCGCCGCCTCGCCGTCGGCGAAGCTGCGCCGCGCGGGCTTCGCGGACGCCCGCTCGCGGATGGTCCCCTCGAGCGTCGCGAGGATCTGTGGCCCGGCCGCCGCGCCCGTCTCCGACTTGACCTTGAAGCCGTTGTCGACCCACGGGTTGTGTGAGGCAGTGATGACGATGCCGCATGCCGCCCGTCGCTCGACGACCTCGTACGAGACCATCTGCGTCGGGATCGCGTCGACGCCGAAGAAGACGTTGATGTCATGGGCGAGGAGCACCTCGGCGGCGGCTTGCGCGAAGAACTCGCTGGCGAAGCGGCGGTCGTAGCCGACGACGACGCCGCGATCAGCGGTGCCCGCGTCGAGGACGAAACGAGCGACTCCCTCGGCGCAGCGGCGGACGTTCTCGTAGGTGTACTCATCCGCCACGCGCGCGCGCCAGCCGTCCGTCCCGAAAGCGATCGGTGGCAGCGGGACGGCAGCGGTGTCGCTCACAGGTATTGGCTCTCCTCGGCCTCGGCCAGGCGCTCGACGATCGCCCGCACGTCCTGCGTCCGTTCCGCGTCGCAGACGAGGACGACGTCGGGCGTGTCGACGACGATGGTATCGCGCAGCCCGACGGTCACCACGAGCCGGCCGCCGGCGGCGTGGACGAGGATGTCCGACGAGCCGAGGTCCTCGCTGCGGCCGCTGACGACGACACCGTGCGCCTCGGCCGGCAGCGCCTCGGCCAGCTCGGCGCGCAACGCGTTCCAGTCACCGACGTCGCTCCAGCCGGCGTCGAGCGCCACCACCCGCACCGCTCCCTCGAGCGCCGCCGGCTCCATCAGCGCGTAGTCGATCGAGCGCGCCGGCAGAGAGGCGTAGATCTCGGCCGGGGAGCGGCCAGCCGCCAGGCCGTCGCGCAGCGGGCCGATGATCTCCGGCGCGTGGCGCTCGACGGCGTCGAGCAGCGCGTCGCGGCGCCAGACGAAGATGCCGGCGTTCCACCACACCCCGGCCGGATCGGCCAGCAGCTGCTCCGCTCGTCCGCGGCTCGGCTTCTCGACGAAGCGGCTGACCTCGCGGGCGCCGTTGCCGTCGCCGTCGCGCCGGCCGACGATGTAGCCATAGCCGGTCGCCGGCCGCGTTGGCACCACGCCGAGAGTGACCAGTGATCCATCGGTGGCGGCCTCGGCTGCCGCCGCCAGCGCCGCCCTGAAGGCGCCTTCGTCGCGCACGCGATGGTCGGCCGGCAGCACCGCCATGACCTCGTCGCCCGGCCGCTCGACGAGCAGCGCGGCAAGGCAGATGGCGGCGCCGGTGTTGCGCCCGAACGGCTCGCCGAGCAGATGGTCAGCGGCGAGCCCAGGCGACTGCTGGCGGACCAGCGGCAGCTGCATCTCGTCGGCCACGACGTAGACGTCCTGCTCCTCGAGCAGCGGCGACAGCCGGCGCACCGTCGCCTGGAACAGGCTCTCGGTGCCGAGCAGGGGCAGGAACGGCTTGGGCCGCGACCGGCGTGACAGCGGCCACAGCCGCGTGCCGCCGCCGCCGGCCAGGATCACCGCATACATGTGCCGGCCATTGTGCCGCCAACACGCCGGTCAGACGCGCGCGGCCTCCGGCTCGGGCTGAGCGATGCCGGCGTGGTCGGCCAGCGCGGCAGCGCGGTCCGTGCGTTCCCACGGCAGGTCGAGGTCGGGTCGACCGAAGTGGCCGTACGCCGCCGTCTGCCTGAAGATCGGCCGGCGCAGCGCGAGCGCGTCGATGATCGCCGACGGGCGCAGGTCGAAGTGGCGGTCAATCAGGCCCAGGATGCGCTCGTCGGGGATGCGCCCGGTGCCGAACGTCTCGATCGAGATCGACAGCGGTCGGGCGATGCCGATGGCGTACGAAATCTCGATCTCGAAGCGGTCGGCGAGGCCGGCCGCGACGACGTTCTTGGCGACCCAGCGCGCAGCGTACGCGCCGGACCGATCGACCTTCGACGCGTCCTTGCCGGAGAACGCACCGCCGCCGTGGCGAGCCATGCCGCCGTAGCTGTCGACGATGATCTTCCGCCCGGTGAGGCCGGCGTCGCCCATCGGGCCGCCGACGACGAAGCGGCCGGTGGGGTTGACGTGGACGACCGGGTCGACCGTGCGGAGCTCGGCCGGGATGACGGCACGAACGACGGTCTGGATGAGATCGTCGCGCAGCCGCTCAGTGGCCACCTCCTCGTCATGCTGCGCGGCCAGGACCACCGTGCGCACGGCCACCGGCCGGCCGCGCCTGTACTCGACGGTGACCTGCGTCTTGCCGTCGGGTCGGAGGTAGGGCAGCGTCTCGTCCTTGCGCACCTTGGCCAGCTGGCGAGCGAGCCGGTGGGCGAGCGTGATGGGCAGCGGCATCAGCTCGGGCGTTTCACGGCAGGCGAAGCCGAACATCATCCCCTGGTCACCGGCGCCCTGCTCGTGGCGGTCGCCGGCGGCGCGCGTTTCGAGCGCCTCGTCCACCCCGCGCGAGATGTCGGGCGACTGCTCATGGATCGAGACCAGCGTGCCGCACGTATGGTAGTCGAAGCCCGAGCGTGCGTCCGTGTAGCCGATGTCGCGGACGGTGTCGCGGACGACCTGCTGGAACTCGACGTAGGTCTTCGTCGTGATCTCGCCGAGGACCATCACCATGCCCGTCGTGGTCGCCGCCTCACATGCGACGCGCGCCTGCGGATCGTCGACGAGGATCGCGTCGAGGATGGCGTCGCTGATCTGGTCGCACATCTTGTCGGGATGGCCTTCGGTCACCGACTCAGAGGTGAAGAGATAGTGCTCGGCGTCGATGATGCTGGTCACGCGTTCCCTCTCATACTGACCGGGGCATCCTAGCAGCAGCCATCGCGGAGGCAGGCAAGGTCGAGCGTGCGCGTCCTGTTCATGCCCGTGCCGCGGCAGGGCAATCCGTACCAGCACGAGCTGGCGCGCGGCCTCGCGGCGCACGGCCTCGAGGTGCGGATGGCGCGCGGCTACTGGCACGTCTTCCCCTTCCTGCAGCAGGTCCTGCGCCGCCACCGGCCCGACGTATTCCACCTGCATTGGACGCAGCCGTACCTGTACTGGCCGCGCAGCGGACGGATGAGCCGGCTGCTCGCCTGGCGGCTCCTGTTCCAGCTGCGTGTCATGCGCCGGCTGGGCATACGTATCGTCTGGACGGTCCACAACGTGGCCGCCCACGAGCGCGCCGAACTGGATGCCGAGCTGCGTGTGTCGCGCCGCATCGCCGAGCTGTGCGATGCCCTCATCGTCCACTGTGCCGCGGCTCGGCGACTGGTGATCGACGCGCTCCAGATCCCGGACGCCCGCGACCAGCGCGTCGTCGTCATCCCACACGGGCACTACATGGCGGCCTACCCATCGACGATCTCGCGCGCGGAGGCACGCCGCTCGTTCGGCTTCGGTGACGGGGAGCGCGTGTTCCTGCTGCTCGGGTCGCTGCGCGGGTACAAGGGCACGACCGAGCTCGTCGCCGCCTTCCGCGAGGTGGCCGACGAGCGATCCCGGCTCCTTCTCGCCGGCAGGCCCTTCACCGCTCAGTTGGCGGAGGAGATCGGCACGGCGGTCGCCGGCGACTCGCGCATCGTCGCCCAGCTCGACTTCATCGCCGACGAGGACATCCCACGCTTCCTGCGCGCGGCCGACTGTGCCGTCGTGCCGTTCCGCGACGTGCTCACCTCGGGCTCACTCATCCTCGGCATGTCGTTCGGGCTGGCCGTCGTCGCGCCGCGCCTGGGCTGCCTGCCCGAGACGGTCGCGCCCGACGGAGCGCTGCTCTACGACGCGGCCGACGAAGCCGGATTGCGCCAGGCGCTGAGATCAGCGCTCTCGGCCGACCTGGGCGCGATGGGCGCCCGCAACCACCAGCACATCGCGCAGTTCGCCTGGGAAGACGTCGCCGAGCGGACGCTCCACCTTGCCTACGGCGGCGGCGGACGGCCGGCGACGGGCGACTAGCTGTCGGGTGACGGCGCGGGCAGCCGCTGATTTGACTCGGAGGCAGCCGCTGCGCCCAGATAGCCGAGCTCGCGTTGCAGGTCGCGCGTGCCGAGCCAGGTGGCCAGCCGCAGGAGCGGATCGAGATTCGCGCCGCGGCGGATGCGGCTGGCATAGATCAGCCGCGCATCACCTGTCTGCCGCCGTCGATTCGCCTGGTGGGCGAGGTGGTCGGCGTGGTGGTCGTGCTCGACCTTGTCGTAGTCGAGCACCCGCGGCTCCCACCGCTCGCCGAGGAACGCGATCAGCTCGCGCATGCGCGCCTCGGGCGCGGCCACCAGGTCCTCGTAGCGCAGCTCGTAATAACGCTGCGGCCCGACCTGCGCGCCGAACGCGCGCGCCGTCGTGACGTACCGCCGCCACTTGCGCAGCGCAGTCGAGTAGCCCGCCCGGTAGCCCCAGCGGTCGCGGGTCGAGGCGACGACGTCGCGCGCGTCGCGGATGAGATGGACGTATTGGGCGTCCGGATACAGCTCCTCGAGCAGGTCGAGATGGAGCGTGTAGACGGGCGACTTCTCGGCCCAGCGCCGCTTGCCGCGGGCACGCATGTAGTCGGCCTGCAGGGTCCCGTAGAACTCGCGCATCCGCTCGAGCCAGTACTCGCGCGGCAGGCCGAACTTCGCGGGCAGCTTCCAGCGCTCGATCATCCGCGCCATGTCGGGCAGGAACTTCGTCTCGGGCCCGGCACTGATGTGGGAGTGCGAGTCGAGCACCAACCGCAGCAAGGTCGTGCCCGACCGTGCGCAGCCAATGATGAAGATCGGTGGCTTCTCGGTCTCCGTATTCGGCGAGGTCACGGCCCGCTAAGAGTACGCGATTGGATAGGCGCTATGTGCCGCTCTCCCACGAGCTGACGTAGGCGGCCTGCTCGGCGGTTATCTCGTCGATGTGCACGCCGAGTGCCTCTAGCTTGAGGCGCGCCACGTCGCGGTCGATCTCATCGGGCACCGTGTAGACCCGCGGCGGCAGCTCGCCGTGATGGCTGGCCAGGTACTCGAGGGCAAGCGCCTGATTGGCGAAGCTCATGTCCATCACCGACGCCGGGTGACCCTCGCCGGCGGCCAGGTTGACCAGCCGGCCCTCGGCCAGCACGTACAGCCGCCGATCACCGAGGTCGTACTCGCGGACGTCGGGCCGGACGTCGCGCATCCGTCCCGCGCACAGCTCGCCCAATGCGCCCAGCTCGAGCTCGTCGTCGAAGTGGCCGCTGTTGGCCAGTATCGCGCCGTCACGCATCCGGGCGAAGTGCTCGCGGCGGAAGACATTGACGTTGCCCGTGGCGGTGATGAACAGCTCGCCCCACGGCGCGGCGTCCGCCACCGAGCGCACCTCGAAGCCGTCCATCAGCGCCTCGATCGCGCGGATCGGATCGACCTCCACGACACACACGAGCGCACCCATGCCGCGCAGCCGCGCAGCGATGCCCCGGCCGACCCAGCCGTAGCCGGCAACGACGGCGCGCCGGCCGGCGAGCAGGATGTTCGTCGCGCGCATGATCCCGTCGACCGTCGACTGGCCGGTCCCATAGCGGTTGTCGAACAGGTGCTTCGTGTGCGCCTCGTTGACGGCCACGATCGGGTAGGCCAGCGCGCCGTCGGCGGCCATCGCGCGCAGGCGGATGACGCCGGTGGTTGTCTCTTCCGTGCCGGCGATCACCCCGGCGAGCTCGTCGCGCCGCTGACGGTGGAGCAGCGAGACCAGGTCGCAGCCATCGTCCATGGTGACCTGCGGGCGCGTATCGACGACGGCGTTGAGGTGTGCGTAGTAGCCGTCGCGATCGACGCCGCGGCGGGCAAAGGTTGGCACACCGAAGTGGACGACCAACGCGGCCGCCACATCGTCCTGCGTGGAAAGCGGATTGGAGGCGCAGACCGCGACCTGCGCGCCGCCCGCAACGAGCGTGCGCATCAGGTTGGCGGTCTCGGTCGTCACGTGCAGGCAGGCGCCGATGCGCAATCCTTCGAGCGGCCGTTCCCGCTCGAAGCGGGCGCGGATCATGCGCAGGACAGGCATCTCGCGATCAGCCCATTCGATGCGCCGCAGGCCCTCGCGAGCGAGCGATCGATCGGTGACATCGTGGCGAGGAAGGGGCGCGGTCTGGCCGTTGGCGGCGTCACCGGGGATCGTCTGCTCGGGGGTGCGGGCGGCGCTGGTCGTCACACGGAGTCCTTTCTGGTGGCAAGCAGCTGGCGCAGCTGCCCGACGATGCTATCCCACGGTCCGCCGCGGCGGTGCGCGAGGCGCTCCTCGAAGCGGCAGTACTCGCGGTAACCGAGCGCGCTGTAGGCAGCGATTGCCGAGGGGTTGTCTGAGCGGACGTTGAGCACGACCTCGTCGCACGTCTGCAGCAGCTCCTCGGTCACCGCACTCGTCGTCAGCTTGGCGTAGCCGCGATTGCGGAAGCCGGGGTCGGTCATCACGTTGCCGACGGCCGCCAGCCTCGCCTCGGCGCTGACGACGTGCGTCCCGGCAGCAGCGAGCAGCCGCCCGCCGACACGGACGCCGTAGTACACGCCGTTGGCGATTGCCTCGGGCGGCAACCAGGCGGTGAAGCCGAGGCCGTACAGCCGGTTGAGGTCGGTGATCTCGGCCGGCAGCAGGCGCAGCGCGACGCCCGAGACGGGGTTGAAGCTGTGGCGGGTGACGTACATCCGGATCATCGGTGGACCGGGATCGATGCGGTAGACGCGCTCGACGTGGGGCAGGTGCTCGGCGTCGGCGGCGAGGTAGACCAGCCGCGGCCGGACCACCTCGCGCAGGACATGCACGATGCCGTGCGAGTCGCCCATCACGAACAGTGGCTGCGGGGTCAGTCCGGTGTACTCGAGCACGACAGCGATCGTCTGCCCGTCGGCGCTGGCGACGCCCCACCGGGTGCGCCCGAACTCGCGCTCGTCGAGGTCGCAGATCGCGTACGCCGCACGCAGCCGGTCGCGCTCGAGGAAGGCACGCAGCAGCGCGCGATCGCGCGTCGGGGCGGCCTCGATCGTCCGCTCGGCAAGGCCAACCTTGTCGCGAGCAGTGGCCGCCATCAGCGCTGTGCCATCGCTGCCGCTTCGACGTCGTTCGCCGCGACCGCCGCCGCCAACGCCTCGCCGTATGGCGGCCGCAGCACGCCCGCGTCGCTTAGCAGACCGGTCAGGAGCTCGGCCGGCACCACGTCTGCCGCCGGATCGAGGCGCGGGCCGATCGCGCCGTCGGCCGGTGCACGCAGCTCGGCCGGCACCTGCTCACCCGTCCGCGTCGACGTGTCGACCATTGAGAGCGCGGCGCAGGCGTAGACGGGTACCCCGACCGGCGCCGCCAGGCGAGCAACGTTGAGGCTGCCCAGCGGCGCCGCCACGTCCCCGTTCGCGCAGACCCAATCCGCGCGCAGCAGCACGGCGTCGACCGGCCGGTGGTCAAGCAGCCAGCTGACCGCCGTGTCGGCGACAACCGTGTGCGGTATGCCGAGCTCGGTCAGCTGGCGTGCGCCGAGGCGGGCGCCCTCGAACGACGGTGCGGCCTCGGTCAGCCAGGCGTGGACGTTGCGGCCGGCAGCGACGAGCGCCGACACGACCGCGAAAGAGGTGCCGACTATTCCGCCCGACAACGCGCCGCCGTCGCCGTGGACGAGCAGCGCGAGCGGCCGCGCCGGGGCGGCAGTCCCGCCCGCGTCCTCCGCGGTGCCAAGGTGGTCGGCGCCCGCCCGCCCGAGCCGGCCGTGATCGAGCGCCGCGGCCAGTGAGATCGCTTCGGCTTCGTCGAACAGCGCCCGCGCGTGGGTGGCGCCATCGACGTCGTCGGCGAGGCGCTGATCGACGCTCTCGATACGGCTCAGCGCGTGGCGGATCGCCTGCTGGGTAGGCCGTGCCGCGCGCAGCGTGGCCGTCGCTGCACCGAGCGCGCTTCGGCGCTGCTGGGCGGGCGCATTGCGAAGTTGCGCAACTGCCTGGGCGGCGGCATGGGCAGCGAGTTGGCCCAGCACCGGCCCGCCGCCGACAGCGCCGGCGCGCATGGCCGCGGCCACCTCGTTCGGGTCGTGGCAGCTGATTGTCTCGATCCGCTCGGGCAGCTGCCGCTGGTCGAGGATCAACAGGCGGCCCTCGACGTAGCGGTAGGGACTGCGGAACGTGCCACTCTCGAACGGCGGGCGCTCGTCGGTCCAACCGAGCAGCGCGCCAGCCGCCTCGGCGCTCGTCCGGCGCAGCGTGTTAACCGTGCCAAACAGGTCGCCCGCGCCCTTCGTCGTCTGCCGGCCGAGCAGTCGGAAGAACTGTCGTCGCGTCGTTTCCGCGCTCGAGTCGTCCGCCACCGCGAGCTGGTCAGTACTGGATGACGCTGTGGATCCGCTGGTCGCGCAACCGGTCGCGGCCCTTGAGGAAGAGCAGCTCGACGAGGAATGCCAGCCCGACCAGCTCCGCCCTGAGCGTGCGCAGCAGTTCGATCGTGCCGACGACCGTGCCACCGGTCGCGAGCAGGTCGTCGACGACCAACACGCGCTGGCCGGGCGCCACCGCGTCCTTGTGGATCTCGAGCGTGTTCGTGCCGTACTCGAGCGCGTACTCGACGGAAAGCGTCTCGGCCGGCAGCTTGCCCAGCTTGCGCACGGGCACGAAGCCGGCGTTCAGCTCGCGCGCCATGGGCGCGCTGAAGATGAAGCCGCGCGACTCCATGCCCACCACCAGGTCAACCGACGTGTCGCGAAACGGCTCGGTCATCAGCTCTATCGCCTCGCCGAAGGCGGCGGCATCCTTGAGCAGCGTGGTGATGTCGTAGAAGAGGATGCCCGGCTTGGGAAAGTCCGGGATCTCGCGGATCTTCGCGCGCAGATCGTCAGCCGACACGGCGTCGCTGTCCCTCGCTACCTTGGGCTGCTGCTGGGCGGCCAGTCTAGCGCACCGCGTACGCTGCTCGGACCGATGCGGCCGTGCCGCTTTGCTGCATTTGTAGCGCATGGCGCCAGCGCCTCTGCTCCGGAGCGTTGCCTTGATCGAGCTGTCGCCGCCGGCGGCAGGTGGCGTGAACCGCGGCCTTCACCGCGCGACGGTGTCGCTCCTGGCCACTTCTGACGCAAACCAGATACCGCCGCGATCAAGCCGCGGTCGTTTCCATCCGTGTCGCGAGCCGCTCGACAACAGCGCGCGTCGTCTGCCAGGCTGCGGCCGCTTCCCGCGGCAGCCGAACGCGCATCTGGTTCGAGCCGTAGCTGATCCCGCCGGCGGGAACGCCGGGTAGCCGGTCGCCGACGTCGGTCGGCGCCATCGCCCGCATCGTCGCCGGGCGCGACCAGCCCTCGTCGAAGCGGACCACGAGCTCGTGGCGTTCGCGCGCGAGCGACGCGATCCCGGCCGCTTCGGCGGTGATGCGCAGCGTGGCGACCTCGAGCAGCCGCTCGACCGGCAGCGGCAGCGGCCCGAAGCGGTCGACCAGCTCTCCCCGGATCGCGGCGACCTCGCCCGCCGTCGCCGCCCGTCCCAGGCGGCGGTACAGCTCGAGCTTCTGCGGCTCGTCGGGAACGTAGTCGTCGGGCAGGTAGGCGTCGATGGGCAGGTCGACGACCGTCGCCGGCCGCGGCGCGGCGTGCGGCCTGCCCTCACGCAATGCGCGCTCCTCCTCGACGGCCCGGGCGAGCAACCGGCTGTACAGGTCGAAGCCGACCGCCGCCATGTGGCCGTGTTGCTCGGCGCCAAGGATGTTGCCCGCGCCGCGGATCTCGAGGTCGGACAGCGCGATCTGGAACCCCGCGCCGAGCTCGGCCGCGTTGAAGATCGCCTGCAGCCGCTTGCGGGCTACGTCGCTGAGCTGGCCGCGGCGGCGGTAGAGCAGGTAGGCGTAGGCGCGCCGGGACGAACGGCCGACGCGGCCGCGCAGCTGGTAGAGCTGAGCCAGGCCAAGAGTGTCGGCGCGGTCGATGATGATCGTGTTGGCATTGGGGATGTCGAGGCCCGACTCGATGATCGTCGTGCACACGAGGACGTCGTAATCGCCGCGCGCGAAGGCGAGCATCACCCGCTCGAGGGCACCTTCGGGCATCTGGCCGTGGGCGACGGCGACGCGCGCGTGGGGCAGCAGCCGGCGCAGCTGCTCGGCCTGCGCCTCGATCGTCTCGACGCGGTTGTGGACGAAGAAGACCTGGCCGCCGCGGTCGAGCTCACGCAGCACGGCGTCGCGGACCAGGCCGGCCGACGCCTCCGCCACCCGCGTCTGGATCGGCAGCCTGTCTTCGGGCGGCGTCTCGATCACGGACAGATCGCGCACGCCGGCAAGGGCGAGGTTGAGCGTGCGCGGGATGGGTGTCGCCGACAGCGTCAGCACGTGCACCTCCGTGCGCAGCTGCTTGAGCCGTTCCTTGTGCGCCACCCCGAAGCGCTGCTCCTCGTCGACGACGACCAGGCCCAGATCGCGGAAGCGGACGTCCTTCGACAGCAGCCGGTGCGTGCCAATGACGAGGTCGACCGACCCGGCGGCGAGCCCGGCGATGATCTCGCGCTGCTCGGCCGGCGGGACGAAGCGGCTGAGCATGCGCACGCTGATCGGGTAGGCGGCGAAGCGTTGGCGGAACGTCTCGAGGTGCTGGACGGCGAGGATCGTCGTCGGCACCAGCACCGCCACCTGCAGCCCGTCCTGGATCGCCTTGAACGCGGCACGCAGTGCGACCTCGGTTTTGCCGTAGCCGACGTCACCGACCACCAGCCGGTCCATCGGCCGGCCGCGCTCGAGGTCGGCCTTCACCTCGGCCGTCGAACGCAGCTGGTCAGCCGTCTCCTCGTAGGGGAAGGCCGCTTCGAGCTCCTGCTGCCAGGGCGTGTCGCCGCCGATGGCACGGCCCGCCGTCCGCTCGCGCCGCGCGTACAGGTCGAGCAGGTCGCGGGCGAGGTTGGTGACGGCACGCCGGACGCGTCCCTTCGTACGCTGCCACTCGCCGCCGCCGAGGCGCGACAGCGGCGGATTCTCCCCACCCGCGTAGCGGCTGACGCGGTCGATCTGTTCGACCGGCACCCAGATGCGCGCCTTGTCGGCGAAGTGCAGCTCGAGGAAGTCACGCTCCTCGCCACCCTCGCCGCCGGCCGAGCGCCGGACGAGCCCGGCGTAGCGGCAGATGCCGTGGTCGATGTGGACGACCAGGTCGCCCTCCTTGAGGCGTTCGAGGATGTTGCGTGGCACCACCCGCCGCAGGGCGCGCGGCCGGCGCACGCGGACCGATCCGAACAGTTCGCGATCGGTGACCAGCACGATCCCGTCCGGTCCACCGGCAAAGCCGCCGTTGAGGCTGCGCTCGACGAGCGCCACGCCTCCGGCGGGCGGCGCTTCGCGCAGCCGCCCGACGGGGGCGGCGACGACGTCCGCGTCGGCGAGGATCTCGGCGAGTCGCGCCGACTGGTCGGATGTCAGGACGACGCGCGCCTGTTCGCGCTGCCAGCGCCGGACGCTCGCGCCGAGATCACCGAGCCCGGCCGGTGGCAGCACCGGCTCGTGCCAGCCGAACGGGTTGCCGCCGGGCGGCGCATCCGGCGCGTCGCTTTCCCAGATCAGGGCGAGGGTGCGCGCCGCGTCGAGCTGCCGGCGCCAGGCGCGCCGCTCCGGGTAGGCGTACGGCCAGCCAGCGGGCAGCACACCGGCCTTCTCCAGCTCGGCGCGTCGCTCGTCCGCCTGCGCCCACAGGAACTCGGCGGCGGTCTCGATGTCCGCCGGCTCGTCGAGGAGCAGGACCTCGTTCGACAGGTGATCGAGCGCCGTCGCCGGCGCCAACAGCCCGGCCCACACCTCGGCGGCGTCGCCGACATTGCCCGTTTCGAAGCCGGCCAGGTCGGCGGCCAACGCCTCGGGCAGGTCGCGCGCCAGCCGGCCCAGCCGCTGGCGGACGGCGGCGGCGACGTGCGTCCCTTCCGCGGCGGGAGTGAACTCGCTTGCCGGCAGGAGCCTGATTACGTCGGCCGGCGCTACCCCGCGCTGGTCGGCCGGGTCGAAGCTGCGCAGCGACTCGAGCTCGTCGCCGAACCACTCGATGCGCACGGGGAGCGGCTGGCCGGCGGGAAAGATGTCGACGATGCCGCCCCGCCGGCAGAACTCGCCACGCCCGCTGACCTCGGGCACGGCCTCGTAGCCGAGCGCGACGAGCTCACGCAACACGCGCTCCTGGCCGACGCGCTGGCCGGCGTGCAGCTCGAGCGGCGCTTCGGGCAGCTCCCGCGGGTCGAGCGTGTGCTGAAAGAGCGCATGGACGCTGGCGACAAGAATGCGCGGCCGGCCACTTCGCCAGGCGGCCAGCGCCGCGACGCGGGCGGCGCTCTCGTCACGCACCAGCTCCGACCGCTCGTAGGCCAGCGCGCTGCGCGGCTCGAGCACGACGACGGCCGCCGGATCGCCGACCCAGGCGGCGAGTTCTTCGGCCACCCGGTCGGCGATCTCGGCATCACGCGCCAGCCACACGACGCGCTCACCGCTGGCCGCGACCAGCGCCGCCGCCAGGAACGTCTTGGCGCCGTGTGGCAT
>JALYGJ010000018.1 GCA_030777155.1 Chloroflexota bacterium
GCCGAAGCCGTCGCCGACGAGCCGGCTCGCACGCAGGCCGTCCTGGCACCGCTGACCGGCCTCTTCTACTCCGCGCCTTCGCCCGGCGCGGAGCCGTACGTACGCGTCGGCAGCGAGGTCCACGTCGGACAGGTGATCGGCCTGATCGAGGCGATGAAGTTGTTCAACGAGATCAAGAGCGATGTTGCCGGCCGCGTCGTCCGCGTCTGCGTCGAGGACGGTGGCCTCGTCAAGGCCAAGCAGCCGCTGCTCGAGCTCGAGGCGATCTGACGATGGGAGTGACAGCACGATGAGACCGCAGAGCGTGCGCGTTACCGGCTGGGGGATGTACGCCCCGCAACGCGTGCTGACCAATGCCGAGCTCGAGCGCGTCGTCGACACGTCGGACGAGTGGATCCGCCAGCGCACCGGCATCCGCGAGCGCCGCATCGCCGCCGCCCACGAGACGACCGCCACGCTCGCCGCCATTGCCGGCAAGCGCGCCATCGCCGTCGCCGGCCTGCAGCCCGACGACATCGACGTGATCCTCGTCGGCACGCTGACTCCCGATTACTGGATGCCCTCGACCGGCGCCCTGGTCAAGGAAGCGATCGGCAACACGTCGGCGGCGGCGATGGACGTGATGGCCGCCTGCTCCGGCTTCGTCTACGCCTATTCGGCGGCCGACGCGTACCTGCGCACGGGCGGCTTCCGCCACGCGCTGGTCATCGGCGCCGAGACGCTCTCGCGCTTCCTCGACTTCTCCGATCGGAGCACGTGCATCCTGTTCGGCGACGGTGCCGGGGCGGTCGTGCTGTCGGCGTCGGACGAGCCCGACGGCGGAATGGCCGGCATACACATGACGACCGACCCCGACGGCGCGTACATGATCTGGCTGCCCTCCGGTGGGTCGCGCAGCCCGGTCTCGGGGGCGACCCTCGCGCGTGGTGAGCACTACGTGCGGATGGAGGGCCGCGAAACGTATCGCTACGCGACCAAGACGCTGGCCACGACCGCGCTGACCGCCATCGAGCGGGCGGGTTGGGACGCCGCAGAGATCGATCTGTTCATCCCGCACCAGGCCAACATCCGGATCATCGAATCGGTGGCCAAGGGACTGGGGCTGCCGATGGACAAGATGTTCGTCAACGTAGACCGCTACGGCAACACGTCGGCGGCGTCGGTCGGGATCGCGCTCGCCGAAGCCGTCGACAGCGGGCGCATCAAGGCCGGCGACAAGATCGTGCTGGTCGCCTTCGGCGCCGGGCTGACCAGCGGCGCGATCGCCCTCGAGTGGACGGCCGACCCGGCCGACGGACAGCGCGCCGCGAGTGTCGAGCCGGTGGCCAGCGTGCGCGAGCCGCAGGACTGGAGTTCGGTCGACCCGATCCCCGATCGCCTCAGGCACGTCCTGGAGGGCGGGCCGCCGGTCCCGCTCGACGATGTCGTGCCGGGCGAGCCCGAGCCGGCGCAGCGTGAGGTCGTCGCGTGATCGACCTGTCGGGCAAGAGCGCGCTCGTCACCGGTGGATCGCGCGGGATCGGCCGGGCGATCGTGCTGCGCCTGGCCGAGCAGGGGGCGGATGTCTGCTTCTCCTACCGCGGCAACGCTGCCGCCGCCGAGCAGACGGCGGCGGAGGTGACGGCGGCCGGGCGTCGCGCACTGGCCGTGCAGGCCGACGTCAGGCAGCAGGAGGCGGCGGATGGGCTGGTCAAGCGCGCGCTCGACGAGCTGGGCAAGGTCGACATCCTGGTCAACAACGCCGGCATCACACGCGACGACCTGATCATGCGCATGAGCGCCGAGGCGTGGCGCGAGGTGCTCGAGACGAATCTGTTCGGTGCGTTCTACACGCTCAAGGCAGTCACTCGGCCGATGCTGCGCGCCAAGGGTGGGCGGATCGTCAACATCACCAGCGTGTCGGGCCAGGCCGGGCAGACCGGGCAGGCCAACTACTCGTCGGCGAAGGCCGGGCTGATCGGGCTGACGAAGGCCGCCGCGCGTGAGCTCGCCTCGCGCGGCATCACCGTCAATGCCGTCGCGCCGGGCTTCGTGCTGACCGAGCTGACGCAGAACCTGCCCGAGGACCTGCTCGCCCAGATCCGCGAGCGAACGCCGCTCGGCCGCTTCGCCACGCCCGGGGAGGTCGCGGCGGCAGTCGCCTTCCTCTGCTCCGACGAGGCCGCCTACATCACCGGCCAGGTGCTCGCCGTCGACGGCGGGCTGGTGATGATGTAGCGCCGGCAGCCGCGGTCAGCGGCGCCGGCCGGGTCGGGTCAGGGGCAGGGGTTGGCGTAGCGCTCGATCTTAGCCGCCAGGTCGGATGGCGAGAGCCGGCGACTGACGAAGATGCGCGGCGCCAGCAGCGGGGCGTCGCTCGACAGCGTGGCGCCGGGGCCGGCGGTGAAGGCGAGGTCGAAGCCGCTGTCGGCAACGCGCTTGATGGCGGCCGAGTCGTAGGTTGCATAGGGGTAGGCGAAGGTGCGCGGCCGGAAGCCGAGCCGGTCGGCCAGCGTGCGCTGGGCGTACTCGACCTGCTTGAACAGCGCCGAGGATGTCAGGCCGCGCAGGTCGCGGTGCGTCCAGCTGTGGTTGCCGATGGCGTGGCCGCGAGCGACGAGGTCGCGCATCTGGCGGAATGTCAGCGAGCCGGTTCGGCCGGCGTAGCCGGGCAGCACGAAGTAGCTCCCGCGCATGCGCAGACGCTCAAGGATGGGCGCGGCGACGCGGTATCCGTTGACCTCGGAGTCGTCGATGCTGACCACGAAGCGGCGCGGCTTCGGGCACTGGCGCGCGGCGAGCAGATCGGCCAGCCGGTTGACGGTGATCGTCCGCCAGCCGAGCGTGCGCAGGTGAGCCAGCTGGCGCTCGAACTTGCTCGGGCACATCCAGATCGTCGGGTTGGGCGACCAGGATGGCGCGTCGCAGCGGATGTGGTGGTAGATCAGCACCGGCACGGTGAGCGTGAACGGCGGCTCGGCGGCGTGCGCGGGTGCCGCCAGTGGCCCCGGGCCGAGCAGCAGCGCGGCGGCGACGGCGAGGGCCGCGGCCAGCCGGAGGCGGAACAGCTTCATCGCCGGCCAATGCTGGGCGCACGCTTGGCGGCGGTCAACCACGACCATCGGGTGGCGTGGCTGGGCGGACCATCGGCGGCCGGGAAGGCAGCGACGGCGGCGAATCGCCTGGGATGCCGAGCAGGGCCAGGACGACGGCGAGCGTCGCTCCGCCGGCGCCGTCAGGATCGAGCAGCGCCCAGTGGTCGGTTCCCTCGAGGACGGTCATCTGCGCGTCATAGCCGGCGGCGGCCAGCTCGCGCACGAGGCGCCGCCCCTGGCTGGGCGGCACGACCTCATCGTCGCGCAGGTGGAGGAAACGCACGACCAGTTCCGGGTTGCCGCCGATGTGGTTGAGCGGGTTGCCCTGCTGCCAAGCCTGCGGCTCTTCGTAGGCCGTGCCGCCGAAGAAGACTTCCCACAGCGGGTGCGGCGGATCGCCGATGGTGTAGTTGCCGGCGATGCCGACCCACGCATCCGGCAGCGCCGATTCGCTCGGGTGGAGGCAGGTGCCGGCGAACTCATCGCCGGCGAGCGCGACCAGCCCGCCTACATAGCCGCCGAACGAGTGCCCCACGAGCAGCACGCGCGTCGGGTCGCCGCCGTACGTGCCCGCCGTCGCGCGCGCGTAGCGGATGGCGCAGGCACCGTCTTCGATGGCGAACGGCCACCCCTGGCCAACCGGCCGCACACCTCGGTAGTCGGCGTTGTAGACGACCGCCCCGCGGGCGGCGACCGTCCGTGCCAACTCCGCCATGTCGGCCGGTGTCCGGGGGCGGCCGTGGATCATCACCGCCACCGGCCACGGACCCGGATCAACCGGCGCGTAGACGTCGACGAACTGCTGGCACTCGACCAGTCGTCGGCCGCAGTCAGCGGTGCTGGCGTAGGGCAGGCTGCGCTCGACGCGGACCGCGCCCGATGGTGGCCGGAAGGGCGACGGTGTCGGCGCGGCGCTCGGCGTCGCGGCGACGGTCGGGCTCGGCGCTGGGG
>JALYGJ010000019.1 GCA_030777155.1 Chloroflexota bacterium
GGCCGAAGGCCATCGACGAGCTCCCGCCCGCGGCCGTGACTCGCCCACCGCGCGCCGTGCCGGCGACGCTCGATGTGCGCGGTGCTCGCGTGGACGAGGCGCTGGCCATGCTCGAGAGCTACGTCGACCAGGCGGCGCTGGCCGGTGCTTCACGCCTGACGCTCATCCATGGCTACGGCTCGGGCGCACTGCGTGATGCGCTGCGGCGTGCTCTGGGCGACCACCCGCTGGTCAAGAGCTGGCGCGCCGGCGAGCGCGGTGAGGGCGGCGACGGGGCGACCGTTATAGAGCTGTAGCCCGCTACGGGGCGGTCGGCGTGGGCTCCGGCGCGGGCGCATCGGTTGGCTCGGCCGTCGGCGCCGGCGGCTCGGGCGTCGGCTGCGGTGGCGGTTCCGGTGTGGGTTCGGGCGTCGGCTCGGGTGTGGGTTCGGGCGTCGGCTCCGGTGTCGGTTCGGGTGTGGGTTCGGGCGTCGGCTCCGGTGTTGGCGCCTCGGTTGGCGAGGCAGTCGGCGACGGGCTGGGCGACGGAGTGGGCGATGGAGTGGGCGATGGACAGACGCCGGGCGCCGTGCCGACCGGCGCCTCGGTTGCGAACGGGCACGGCGATGCCGACGGAGTGGGCGAGGGGGCCTCGGTGCAGCTCTCCTCAGGCGGGAACGGCGCACCCCACGACTTGCCGTAGGGCGTGTAACGCGGGTTGTAGAAGTAGGTCGTCTTGGTCTTGACGTCCTTGTCGGGGCCGCCCTCGACGCCCGGTCCGCGGCGTGCGCGCTCGACCCAATCCTCGATCGCCGACCGCCACTCCGGCTGGTCCTGCTCCACGTCGTCAAACGAGAGGAAGCCGCGTGTCTCCGGCGTGCCCGCGCAGCCCTCCTCGAAACGGTACACGTTCCCTTCGGCGTCTTCGATCACCTGCATCCCGCGGTGGATAGGGTCGTCGCCGGGGAGCGTCCCGTCGATGAAGATCTCATTCACGGTACGTCTGGTGAACTGCGTTGGCCGGCCGCCGCTCCACGCGTCCACCTCGGCCTCGACCAGCCCACCGGGTGCGTCGAAGGGGTTGATCGGCCAGTCGCGGCTGGCCTCGGTCATGAAGGCCTGCCAGAGTGGGGCGGTGACATCGGTCGAGAAGACCGGGTTGTCGGGCGTCGCGACGACGCTCCCGTCGCTGTTGCCGGCCCATGCCGCCGCGACGAGCGCATAGGCGCCGGCCGCGCGTTCGGCGGGCGTCGGCGGGGCGATGTAGCCGGCCGCGGTCAGGTCCTTGGCGTCGTTGTTGGTGCCCGTCTTGAAGGCCGCTGGCCGGCGGTCGCCGCCGGGGCCGCGAATGTTGAACTCGCCCCAGAACGGGTTCACGTCGGGGTCGGTGTTATCGGCCAGGATGTCGGTCATGATGTATGCCGCCTGCGGGCTCACCACGGCAGTGCCCTGTGGCGGCTGGTAGGAGGGCACGAGGTCCTCTCCGCTCGCGTCGGTGACGCGCAGGATTCGCGTGTGCGGGACGTAGCGGCCGCTGTTGGCGAGCGTGCCGTAGGCGGTGGCGAGGTCGAGCCAGTGGACGACCTCGGTGCCCAGCGTCATCGACAGGCCGGCCGACGGGCGCGCGTTCTGGAAGCGGAAGCCGAACTCCTGCGCCTTGGCGAAGACGCGGTCGATGCCGTTGTAGGCAAGCGCCTTGACCGCCGGGATGTTCAGCGAGAAGTGGATGGCGCTGCGCAGGCGCAGCGGGCCGCGCTCCAGCAGGTCGGCATCCTTGGGGATGTAGCCGTCCGGCTGCGACGGGTCGGGGAAGCGAGTCGTGACGTCCATGAACATCGTTGCGGCCGTCATCCGTCGGTCGTCGATGCCGGTAACGTAGTTGAACGGCTTGAACGCCGAACCCGGTTGGCGCCAGCCGTTGCCCAGCACGTCGAACTGCGGCTGGAACTGGGGTGAGGCAATGTCGGAGCGGTAGTAGCCGGCGCTGCCGACGTAGGCGATGATCTCGCCGGTCTGGTAGTCGAGGGCGACCAGCGCGCCGTTGCTGACCTCGAGCTCGGTCAGCTTCTCGATCCACTCGGTGTAGTCGACGCCGAGGCGCTCTGCGGCGGCCTCAGGGTCGGCCTCGTGGGGCAGCAGGATCGTCGCCGTCACCCATTTCTCGGCCATCTGTTGGATGTTCCAGTCGAGCGTGGTTGTGATGCGCAGGCCGCCGCGCTCGAGGACGGGGCACGTTTCGGCATCGGCGCACAGCCGCTCGGTCAGCTCCTTGCGCACAGACCACACGAAGTGCGGCGCCTTCCACTGTGGTGCCGTCTGGCGGACGAGGCGGATCTCCTCGTCCTTGGCCGCTTCGAAGTCCGCCGCGCTGTACTCGTCGCCGGTCAGCACCAGCCGGTCGGGCTCGCGCGCCATGAGGTCCAGGATGTAGTTCCGTCGCTCGACGATCTTGATGTTGGCCGGGTCGAGCGGGACGTACAGGTTGCCGTTGCGGTCCTCGACGGCGTTGCGCACCAGGTCGTACGACGAGGGCGATTGGGGCAGTGCGGCCAGCAGGGCGACCTGGCCGAGGGTCAGATCGTTGAGGTCGTCGACGCCGAAGTAGCTCTTGGCTGCGGACTTGATGCCGTAGCTGCCGTTGCCGTAGTAGTTCTGGTTGAGGTAGGCGGTGATGATCCGGCGCTTGCCCTCGACGCCGGGGTACGTCTCGGTCACGCGGGTCGACTGGATGATCTCCTTGATCTTGCGCTCGACGCGCCGAGAGGGATCGCGTACGAGGGCCGGGTCGAGCAGGCGCTGGCGGACGAGCTGCTGGGTGATCGTCGACGCCCCGCGCTCGCGCCCACGCAGCGTATCGACGGTGGCCGACAGGATGCCGATCGGGTCGAAGCCGGTGTTGGTCCAGAAGGAGCGGTCCTCGATCGCAGTCGTAGCGTCGATCAGGATCGGCGGGATGTCCTCGTAGTCGACGAGCTCGCGCCGCTCGCCGGCGCTGAAGCGGGCCAACTCGACCTGCCCGGTACGGTCGTAGACGACAGATTCCTGGATCGGGACGTACGTCTCGAGCTCGCGCGGATCGGAAAGGTCCCGACTGTAGGCGGCGAAGACGCCGACGACGCCGATGAAGCCGACCAGCGCAGCGAGCGCCATCGTGCCAAAGAGGAAGAGGGGGAGCGCGATGATTGCCGCCCGCCCCGCGCCGGATCCGCGCTTGCGCCGGCCTCCGTTCATGCGGCGAGCCTGGCGACGCGCGAGGCTGGTGTGCATGTCCGGCGAGACTCTAGCATAGGGAGACTGCCCGACCGGTTGGGATGCCCGGCGTCCAGCACGAGGAGAAAGCGATCGCAACGACCGTCCGCGCGCCGGCTGCTCTGCTCGACGAGCTGGGCTGGCGCGGCCTGATTGCCGAGATGTCGGAGGGCTTGGCGCAACGACTCGCGCGCGGGCCTGTCGCCGGTTACATCGGCTTCGATGCGTCGGCGCGCTCGCTACACGTGGGCAACCTGCTGCAGGTCTTCATGCTGACTCACCTCCAGCGGCACGGCGGCACTCCGTTCGTGGTGATCGGTGGTGGCACGGGCATGATCGGCGACCCGTCGGGCAAGTCGAGCGAGCGCAACCTGCTCGACGACGCCCAGATCGCGGCGAATTCGGCGGCGATCCGCCGACAGCTCGAGCGGTTCGTGGACTTCACAGCGGGGCCGACGCAGGCGCAGCTGGTCGACAACCGCGAATGGCTGGCACGCTACTCGCTGCTCGACTTCCTGCGCTACGTCGGCAAGCACTTCTCGGTGCCCTACATGCTGGCCAAGGAGTCTGTTCAGCAGCGACTGGCCGCCGGCCTCTCGTTTACCGAGTTCTCGTACATGACCCTGCAGGCGGCCGACTTCCTGCACCTCTACCGCGAGCGCGGCGTCGAGCTGCAGATGGGCGGCGCCGACCAATGGGGCAACATCACCGCCGGGCTCGAGCTCATCCGGCGTGTCGTCGGACGCGCCGAAGGGGAGGAGCCGCCGGCGCTCGGGCTGTGTTCGCCACTGCTGCTGACGCGGGCGGGCGTCAAGATGGGCAAGTCGGAGAAGGGGGCGGTGTTCCTCGATCCGGCGCTGACGTCCCCGTACGACTTCTACCAGTACTGGCTCAACGACGACGACGCGCTGGTGGCGCAGCACCTGCGCTGGCTGACCCTGCTCGAGGCCGATGAGATCCACGCTCTCGAGGAGGAGATGCAGCGCGCGCCGGAGGGAAGGGCAGCGCAGCGAGCGCTCGCCTTTGACCTGACGGCGCGGGTCCACGGTACGGTCGAGGCGGAGAAACAGGCTGAGCTGCGGCGGGTCGTCCGCAGCTTCGGCGTCAACGCCGTCGTCGGGCCGGCAGAGCCGGCGCCCGAAGAGCTGGAAAAACTGTACGGCGAGACCGGATTTGAGGTGACCGATGCCGTGCTGAGCGGTACCGCCATCGATGTCGCGATGGCTTCGGGGTTGTTCGCGTCGAGAAGCGACGCGCGCCGGACGATGGCTCAGGGTGGCGTCTTCATGAACCAGCGCCAGATCAATGATGGCGATGTGCCGATCCCCCCGCTCTATGCGGACAAGTATCTGGTCGTCCGAGTCGGCAAGAAGCGCCTCAAGGTTGGACGGCGCCCCGACCGGGAGACTGAACCTCGGCCGCCCGAGCACCTCGAAACGAGCTGACTCGCCAACACACGAACTGTCGAGCACATCGACGTAGCCTTAGCCGCCCACGGCCCGAACCGGGCGGGCTTACCCGACGGCTCGCCGACTGCACGGGATCGCGCGTGATCTGAACGCATCTGCTCAATGTGCCCGGCCTGCGCCGCCGCCACCTCGCCTGGCAAGCTGCGGGATCACGCCTCATCCGCCGATTCCTGCCACGCGGGCGGCCGACCGACGATGCGATCAGCGCAACGGCCGACATGTCGTTCGCTTCACGCGCCATAGCGGCGCGCAGTTCTCGCAGAAGGCGGGCGTCGCCCGCCGATTCAAAACGACGGGCCAGCCGACCGGCTGGCCCGTCCGCTTCGACGATCTTCGGTTGTGATCAAGCGTGGCGGCTCATCCCCCGGACATCCTGAATCGCCGAGCGCATCTCGTCGCGCGTGGCGTTCGCTCCAATCTCGTCGAGTCGGTCACTCATCGACAGTGCCATCTCGAGGCCGGCGACGTTGAGACCGCGTTCCTCGACGAGGTACTGGATGCGGCGGAGTCGGGCGATGTCTTCGTCCGAGTAGAGCCGCTGGTTACCGTTCTGGCGGGCCGGCGTGAGCAGGCCCGCTCGTTCGTACTTGCGCAGGGTCTGCGGATGCATGCGGGTCAGGCGCGAGGCGACCGCGATGCTGTAGAGCGGACCGTCCTCGCTCACGACCCGCCTCCCATCACGACCCGGCGCCGATCTGGTGCGGGGTCGAAACCCTGATCTGCTTCGGCTTCGCTTCCTCGGTCTTGGGCAGGACGAGGTTCAGGATGCCGTTCTCGAAGGACGCCTGAGCGCGATCCACGTCGATCTCCCGCGGCAGGGTCACCTGGCGGACCGTCTCGCCGGGCGCGATCTCGTGGAGCAGCCAGCGATAGCCCTCCTTGAACTCGGGCGCCGCGGACCGAGCGCGCAGCGTCAGCACGCCATGCTGGTACTGGACGTCCAGGCCGTCGGCAGTGACGCCGGGCACAACCGCTCGGACGACGATGTCGTCGTTGGTCTCATAGATGTCGAGCGGCATGTAGCGCGTGCCGTTCGCCGTCCAGGAGTACCAGTTGCCAGGAGTGACGAAGCTCTCCTCGAACAGCCGATCCATGGCATCCCGCAAAGACATGAAGTCAAGCAGCGGGCGGAAGCCAGTCAGCGTCATACGCGACACCTCCTTCTGCTGGGTCGATTGGTGCACCGACAGTCTGGTGCGTGACACGCCGCAGATATAGCACGCTGATACGAGGCGTGTCAAGAGCCTGCGATGCCACATCGGCTGCGCCTGGAAGTAGTTTCGCTCGGCGATGCCGCCCTGCTACGTGCATCGGCGCGCGACGCGCGCGCGACCACGACAGCGCGGAAGTCAGGGCAGCGCGGCGACGACTTCGAGGAGGCGCTCGTTTTCACGGCGGCTCCGTACCGTCAGCCGGAGGTGACCGCGCAACGGGTTTGCCGGGCCGAACGTGCGCGGAACGATCCCGGTTCGCAGCAGGTGCTCGGCTACCGCCTCCGCCGCAGCGTGATCGCCGATCCGTACCAGCAGGAAGTTGGTGACGCTGGGCGCAGCGAGCCACCCCAGCGCCGACAGGTGCCGACTGAGCCAGTCGCGTTCAGCCGACAGCGCGGCAACGTTCTCCTGTGCGTAACGCGGCTCGCGCAGCGCGCGGACGGCGAGCCGCGCCGACACGGTGGCGATGCTGCCGGGCGGCCGAACCCGTTCGAGGCGTGCGATCAGCGGCCGAGCCGCGACGCCAAAGCCGACGCGAATCCCGGGCAGCGCGAAGGCCTTTGAAAGGGTCCGCACGACAAAGAGGTTGGGGTAGCGCTCACGCCATCCCACGACGGTCGCGCCGCTGAACTCGACATACGCCTCGTCGACGACGACCAGCGGCGCGGGCGTCAGCCGAGCCGCCGCGGCCAGCACTTCTTCGAGCGCTGCCAGAGGTTCTGGCGCGCCCGTGGGGTTGTTGGGAGAGCAGAGCCAGACGAGCGACACCTGCGCTAGCCGAGCGACGACGGCGGGCACGTCGAGCGCGTACCCAGCCGCCGCGTCGAGCCGCGGAACCGGCATTACACGCGCCGCGCGCTGGGAAGTCAGCACGCCGTACATGGCGTAGGTCGGAACAGGCACGAGAGCGGCCGACCCGGCGGGCAGGAAAGCCTTGCCCGCGAGGTCGAGGACCTCGTCGGCGCCGGCGCCAACGATCACCTCCGACGGCGCGACGCCGACGTAGGCGGCGGCTGCCTCGGTCAGCTCGGCGTACGACGAATCCGGGTACTCGTTGAGTGGCGGATCGAATGGGCCGCGCAGTGCATCGTCAACCCACGCCGGCGGAAGCGGCGAGGTGTTCGTGTCGAAGCGGAGGATGTCGGTCGCCGCCAGCCCGTAGCGGGCGGCGATGGCCGCGTTCGAAGGTTCCCAGGTGTAGACCTGCGACGCCGGCGGCTCGCTCAGTGCGCCGCTGCCTCTTCCTTCTTGTGCTCCTCGATCACCTTCTGGGCGACGTGCGGCGGCATCTCTTCGTAGTGATCGAGCGTCGCGCTGAACTCGCCGCGGCCGCCGGTCAGCGAGCGCAGCTCGGTGGCGTAGGTGAACAGCTCCGACTGGGGTACGTGCGCGCGAACGAACTGCTTGCCGTCGACCGAATCCATGCCCAGCACCCGACCGCGGCGCGTGTTGAGGTCGCGGTTGATGTCGCCCATGTACTCCTCCGGCACGCGCACCTCGACGTCCATGATCGGCTCGAGCAGGACGGGTGATGCTTCGATCAGCCCCTTCCGGGTGGCCAGGTGCGCGGCCTGGCGGAAGGACATCTCGTCCGAGTCGACGGTGTGGAACGAGCCGTCGTAGAGCGTCGCCTTGAAGTCGATCACCGGATAGCCGGCCAGCGGTCCCTTCTCGGCGATATCGCGGACGCCCTTCTCCACGCCCGGCCAGAACTGGCGCGGCACGGACCCGCCAACGACCCGGGTTTCGAAGGCGACGCCGAAGCCGGGGTTCGGCTCGATCTCCAGGAAGACCTCGCCGAACTGGCCACGGCCGCCGGTCTGCTTCTTGTGCCGGCCCTGCACCTGCGTCTTCGAACGGATCGTTTCGCGGTACGGGACGCGCGGCGGACGCGTCACGACCGATGCACCGAACTTGCGCTTCAGGCGCTCGACGGCCACCGCGATCTGGTTCTCGCCCTGCGCCCACAGCAGTTGCTCGCCCGTCTCCTGCTGCCTGTCGAGTTGCATCGTTGGCTCCTCCTCGAGCAGACGGGCGAGTGCCGGCCCGAGCTTGTCGAGGTCGCTCTTGGTCTGCGGCTCGATGGCAACGGGCAGCATTGGTGCGGGGAACTCGAACGACGTCAGCGTCAGCGGCCGCTCGCGCGACGAGAGCGTGTCACCGGTGACGGTGTGAACGAGCTTGGCCACTGCCCCGATCTCGCCGGCGGAGATGACGCCGACGGGCTCGGTCTCCTTGCCCTTGACACGCAGGACCTGGCCGATGCGCTCCTCCTCCCCGCGGGCGGCGTTCCAGACGTGGTCGTGCGACGCGATCTTGCCCGCGAAGACGCGGAAATAGGTGAGCCTGCCGACGAACGGGTCGGCGGTGGTCTTGAACACCTGCGCCAGCAGCGGCCCCTCAGGGTCGGGCGCGACCTCGGCCTCCCTGCCCTCACCGTCGGTCGCCTTGAGCGGTGGTTCCTCGTCGGGGGAGGGCAGGTAACGGACCACCGCATCAAGGACGCCCTCGATCCCGATGCCCCGGTTGGCGGCGGTGATCAGCACGGGCGCGAGGATGCTGTCGCGCACGCCGCGATGGAGGCAAGCCTCAAGCTCCTCGTCGCTGACCTCCTCGCCCTCGAGGTACTTGGTCAGTACGTCGTCGTCAGCTTCCGCCGCCGCCTCGAGCAGCTGGTCGCGGCGGCGCGCGACCTCATCGGCCATCTCGGGCGGGATGGGCTGCTCGCTGCGCTGCCCGCCCTCCCACACGTACGCCCGGCGGTGGACCAGATCGACGTAGCCCTTCAGGCCCTCCGCCTTGCCGATGGCCAGCTGGAGCGGTGCGATCTTGCTCCCGAAGGCGTCGCGCAGTGCGTCGAGCGCTGCCCCCGGATCGGCGTTCTCGCGTTCGCAGCGGGTGATCACGAAGAGGGCCGCCTTGCCGGTCGAGCGGCCCAGCCCGATCGCCCGCTCGGTGCCCGCCTGAACACCGCCTGAAGCGTCCATCGTCAGCAGCGCGCCGTCGGCGGCGGCGAAGCCCTCGATCATCTCGCCCGCGAAGTCGGCGTAGCCGGGAGTGTCGATCAGCGTAATGCGGTGTTCGGCGTGCTCGAATGTCGCTACCGCCAGCGACAGCGAGAGCTTGCGCTTCTGCTCCTCCGGTTCGAAGTCGAGCGTCGCCGTCGCGTCGTCGACGCGTCCCAGGCGGTTGATGCCGCCCGCGGCATGGAGCAGGTGCTCGGCGAGCGTGGTCTTGCCCGAGTCGGCATGGCCGGCCAGGACCACGTTGCGTAGACGTGACATCGCAACTGCGCTCATGACTAAGGGCTGCCCTCCGAAGTTTCCCAGCGACGTGTTCGCGGATCGGCATGGGCAGAACTGGGGAGCCCAGCCGTCCTCGGGAAGCGCAGGGCCATCATATAGAATCGCGGCGAATGTCCGGTCACTCCAAGTGGTCCCAGATCAAGCGCCAGAAGGGCGCCAACGACGCCAAGCGCGGTGCCGTGTTCACCAAGGTCGGGCGGGAGATCTCGATCGCCGCGCGCGAGGGCGGCGGCGACCCCGACGCGAACTACCGGTTGCGCCTGGCAATCGAGAAGGCGCGCGCGGTCAACATGCCGGCCGAGAACATCAAGCGCGCCATCGAACGCGCGAGCGGCGGCAGCGCGGCCGAGCAGTTCGAGGAGATCGTCTACGAGGGCTACGGGCCGGGCGGCGTGGCGATCCTGGTTGAGGCGGCGACGGACAACCGCAACCGCACCGTCGCCGACGTGCGCTCGATGTTCAGCCGCGCCGGCGGCCAGCTCGCTGGTGCTGGTTCCGTCGCCTGGCAGTTCGAGCCGCGCGGCGTGGTAGCCGTACCGCGTGACGGCGCCGACCCGGACGACGTGGCGCTGATGGCGATCGACGCCGGCGCCGACGACATCGATACCGACGGCGATCCGATGGAGATCCTGACCGCCCCCGGCTCGCTCGAGCAGGTGCGCCGCTCGCTCGAGGAGGCCGGCGTTACGATCGAGTCGGCCGAGCTGACGATGCAGCCCAAGGCGGCCATCGACGTCGACGAGACGGTCGCGCGGCAGAACCTGCGCCTGATCGAGTCGCTCGAGGACCTCGACGACGTCCAGCGCGTGACCGCGAACTTCAACCTGCCGGCGGAGGTGCTTGCCCAGGCGGCCTCCGCTTGATCGTCCTGGGCATCGATCCGGGTACGGCCGCCACCGGCTACGGCATAGTCGAGCGCGCCGGCTCGCGTCTGCGGGCGGTGGACTTCGGTTGCTTCGAGACGGTCGCCGCCGACGCCCTGCCGCGGCGCCTGCTCTACATCCACCAGGCGGTGAGCGAGCTGATCGCCGAGCACCAGCCGGCACTGGTCGGCGTCGAGCGGCTCTTCTTCAACCGTAACGTGCAGACAGCTTTTGCCGTCGGCCAGGCGCGCGGGGCGGTGCTGCTGGCGGCCGCTCAGGCCGGCGTGCCCGTCTTCGAGTACGGGCCGCACGAGGTCAAGATGGCCGTGACCGGCTACGGCCGGGCGGGCAAGGAGCAGGTCCAGCGGATGGTGCAGGTCGTCTTGGGCATGGCGGCGCTACCTCGGCCCGACGACGCCGCCGACGCGCTGGCGGTCGCGATCTGCCTCGCCCACGCACAACGCCCCGCGGCGTAGGCGCACCTCTCGTGGGCGCCGCCGCGCTCAACCGACCTTGCTGAGCAGCCTCTCGGCTCGACGGATGTAGCGCTGCGCGCGCACCGAGCGCCAGAAGTCGAGCGCGAGCGCCAGGTGTCGGTCGGCCTCTGCGTCGCGACCGGCGACGACGAGGTGCTCCGCGGCGCGAGTCCGGATCAGCGCAGCATACGTGCGTGCGCCCATACCCTCGACGGTCGCTATAGCGTCGTCGAACCGGCCGTTGAGCACGTCCCGCATCGCCGACAGCCACTTCGACGGCATCGCCGACACGGGCGGCAGCATCGCCCGCAGGTAGCCATTGACACGCGGCTCCCCGGCCAGCAGCGCCAGGTCGAACAGATACGTCCTGTTAGGGACGGCGAGCGTCAGCTCTTCCATCGCCCCAGTGGCAGCGTCAGGGAAGCCGAGCTCGAGCTCGACGAAGGCGACGGTCGCGAGCGCCGGGACGAGCACCTGTGCCTCGCCTAATTCGCGTGCCCAGGCTGCCGCCCGGCGCGCCTTCACCAGTGCATCGTGGTCGTGACGTCCTCCGGGTCCATCCGCTCGGCGCGGGCGGTGAAGCCGACGAGATCGGCAAAGACTACCGACACGACCTTGCGCTCGGCGCGGCCGGTCGTCGCCGGCGCCGTGCCGAGCGCCGCACCGCACTCCAGGCAGAAGCGGGCGCGGTCGGGGTTGTCGGTGCCACACGCCGGACAGTCCATCGGCGAAATGATGCGCCCTCAGGCCAAGGCGGCGAGCACCCGCTGCTCGAGCGTCGCGTGCGGCCGAGCGTCGACTACCGGCAGGCCGGCTCGTGCCGCCTGTTCGGCAATCCAGTTGCCGTACAGCCAGGCGACGCGCGCGCCGCGCTCCTGCTCGATCGGCGATAGCCGCTCGATTCCGCGACCACGACTGCGCATGCCGGCGAGGATGGCGGCTTCGTCGGGCTCGTGAAGGAAGGCGGCGCCGACTCGTCCGCCGGCTGGGCTGCCGGCGTGGGCGTTGTGCAGGGCGAGGCCCGGCGCGATCGAATCGCCCTCGAGGATCAGCGGCCGTCCGGTCGCCAGGTGGTGCGCGATGACAACCTCCAGCCCGTGGCTGACGAGCTCGGCGATGGCGATCAGGCGCTCGAGCAGTTGCCCTGGCGTCGCCGTCAGCCGGGCCAGGTCGCCTTCGGGGTCGACGAAGTAGTGCAGCGCCGGCTGCTCCGCCGGCGAGGTGATCCGCTGGCCGAACAGGCGGAAGTCGTCGGCCTGATTGACCGGCATCGCCAGGTGTTCCGACAGGATCGCAGCGAGTGTCGTCTTGCCCGTCCCCGAGCCGCCGCCTATCAGCAGGACCAGCGGCCTCGTTGCTCGCTCTTCGCCCATCCGATCCCCGAATTCCAGTTGCCCGGCAGCGCCGCTCAGCGATGCTAGGCGATGCCGGGGCGGCGAGCAGACCCGGCGCGCGCGACCGCAAAATCAAGCCGTGATCGCGTTCATCGACGGATCCGTGGCTGCGCTGGCCCCCGATTCGGTTGTGCTCGATGCCGCTGGGGTGGGCTACCGCGTCTTCTGCGGCCCGGGCACGCTGGCCGGCCTGCGCGACGGCCTCCGCGTACGCCTGCACACCCACCACCTGGTGCGCGCGGACCAGCAGGCGCTGTATGGGTTTCGCACGAGCGAAGAGCTCGGCTTTTTCGAGCTCCTCATCACGGTCACCGGTGTGGGCCCGAAGGTCGCTCTGGCCATCGTCTCGTCGCGCCCGGTGGCCGACCTACAGCTGGCCATTCTGCAGGGCGACGAACAGGTCTTGACGGCGGTTTCCGGCGTCGGCAAGCGGCTGGCCGGACGGGTCGTGCTCGAGCTGCGCGAGAAGGTGGCCGCTGCGGGCGGCGCCGCGCTGGACGGTGGCCGGCCCGGGGCGGGCACTGCCGAGAGCGAGGCAGTCGGCGCGCTCCAGGCCCTTGGCTATTCGGCCAGCGAGGCGCGCGAGGCGGCACGCGGGGCGGTGGCAATGCTGCCCGTCGGCGCGTCGCTCGAGGAGCGCGTCAAGGCCGCCCTGCGCGTCCTGCGCCGCGATTGAAGCGGGCGAGGGGAGGGTCATGTCGAGGGCGTGACGCCGATGCTGCTCCTCACTCGCCCGGCGAAGCTCGCCGCCTTCGCAAGGGGCGAGACGGACCGTCGATCTGTCGTACCAAATGACCGGCGGGCGGCGTCCGCGGCGCTCGCCGATGGGCTTGCGCGGTCATCCTGCATGGCCTGCGCGACCAATCGACCGGCAAGTGAGCGATCGCGCGCGTTCGTCGGTCTTTTGACTGCCACACCGACCGGCGGCCGAATCCTCCTCACATCGCAATGCTCTATGCGCCGGTACTGTCTCAGTTTGAGGATGGGCATTCCGTATACTCGGCCGGTCGAGGAACGGGACGAGCGAGGTCGCGAGGAGAATGCCTGAGGGGCGCGAGGGGAAGAAGAGCGCCGCTGAGCTACTGGCCGAATGGAGAGCCGCGGGCAGGGATGTTGTAGCGGCTCGCGCGGCGGCGAGAGTCGCCGAGTTGGCGCTGGTAGCCGCCGCCGAGGCCGAAAGCGCAGCCGCAGAAGTCGAGCAAGCGGCGAAAGCAGCGCTACAGGCGGTGGACAAGGCTCTCGCGGCGGCCGCGCGAGCGACGGCGGCAGCATCGGAAGCCGCTGTCGCCGCTCATTCCACTTTGGAGACGGCGCAGGCAGACAAGCTCGAGGCCAACCATGGTGTCGGCGTCGCCGAGCAAGCCGAGCAGAAAGCTGAGCAATCCTTTCACGACGCGGAACGGAAGGGTTTCCCGAAGGATTAGTCGACCAGCGCCGCGATCTCCTCGCACGTCCAGACGTGCGTGCGTGATCGCTGATCCGAGCGGCCATCGGCGGGGTGTGCGGGTAGGGGTCGGCCAGCGCCTTCACCGGGCAGGCGAAGTTGCGGTACATGAAGTGGATCGCCACTGCCGCGGCGTGGTTCTCGACCTTCTCGGAGAACGGGTTGGTCACGCGGGTGAAGCGGCGCATCCCCATCCGCATCGTCAGGTTGTTCCGTTTCGACGTGCGACGTGCTGATGTGGTCAGGGTCGCGGTTGCCGGTGGCGACGCGCTTCTCGCCGGCTAGCTTGCGCCGGCCACGGTGGGCGGCCATAATCCGCGACGGCCGGTTGATGGGCACACCAGCGTTCCCGGGCCGAGAAAGGAGATGCGGCGCCATGGCAGATCAGGTTGAGCACGTGGACCATCCGTCGCGCCTCCCCGGGTAACGCGCCAGGCCAGACGAGCCTGATCGGCGCCAAACGCCAAAGCCGTCCCGGCGGGGACGGCTTCTTCGTTGTCCGGGAAGCGCTGCGCGGCGGAGTGACGGACCACGTTCGCCCCCTTCGCAGGAGTCACTTCGTTGAAACGGCCTCGATCCTTCCGTTGCCTGCACTGCCGGCTCGACGTCTCGACGTCCGCACCCGGCACGGCGCACCGCAACCATTGCCCCAACTGCCTCTGGAGTCGGCACGTCGACGACGAGCCGGGCGACCGCGCGGCCGACTGCAACTCGTCGATGGAGCCGATCGCCATCACCGTCCGCAAGGATGGCGAGTGGGTGCTCATCCATCGCTGCAACGGCTGCGCGGTGCTGCACAGCAACCGCATCGCCGGTGACGACAGCCCGCTGCTGCTCGTCCGTCTGGCGATCAAGCCGCTGGCTCTGCCGCCGTTCCCGCTCGATCGCCTGTTGGCGATTTGACACGCGACCGGTACACCGGAGAGCAGCCGGCCGGTCGTTCGTTCGACCGGCCGGCTGTCC
>JALYGJ010000020.1 GCA_030777155.1 Chloroflexota bacterium
GGCCACGCCGTCGCCGGCGCCCTCGCCCGACGCGTCGCCGAGCCCGTCGCCCTCGCCCGAGCCGACGCCGGCGCCCGAGCCGACCGCCCGCCTGGGCTTCCCAACGACCGATCTCGGGAGGACGCACGCCGTCGATCCGACACGGACCCTCCAGTACGGCTTCTGCCCGCCCACGTCGGGCGATCACCTGAGTATTCAGGGCGAGGCACCGCTCGCGCCGGCCGTGTACCCGGCCGGGTCAGAGAGGTCGCCGGGCGGCTGGGTACACAACCTCGAGCACGGCTACGTCGTGCTGCTCTACACCTGCCCCGGCGGCGCGGTCGGCGGCGAGGGTTGTCCGAGCGCCGCCGAAATGGCACAGATCCAGCAGTGGTTCGACACCGCCGCCGCTCCGCCCGTCTCGCAGTGTCCGAAGAAGGTGCTGGCGGTGCGCTTCGACGAGATGAGCACACGCTTCGCGCTCGTCTCCTGGAATCGGGCAATGCTGTTCAACGAGTTCGACCTCGACGCCGCGCTGACCTTCGCCCAACAATGGATGGAACATGACGCGGTTCCCGAGCAGAGCGCCTGCTGAGCGCCTACTGATCCGACCGACCCGACTGGCCGGCACCCTCGGCCGGCGCTGATGGGCGCCCGGCCAGCGGCTGCGATTGAGCCCCCGACGCTGGGCACGACGATGCGCGCGCTGGTCAAGGAGGCGGCGGCGCCGGGTGCCTATGTGCGCGACGTGCCGATCCCTGAACCCGGGCCGGGCGAGGTCCTCGTCCGCGTCGAGGCGACCAGCGTCTGCGGCACCGACGTGCACATCGAGCGGTGGGATCCGTGGGCGCAGGCGAACTTCGGCCCGCCACCGATGGTCTTCGGTCACGAGTTCGCCGGCGTCGTCGTCGGGCATGGCCCGGGTGCCGGGCGGATTGCGCTCGGCGAGACCGTGGCCGCCGAGACGCACGTCGTGGATTGGACGTGCTACCAGTGCCGAACCGGCCGCGCCCACGTCTGCCAGTCACTCCGCATCCTGGGCGTCCACCGGCCGGGCAGCTTCGCCGAATACGCCGTCATACCGGAGACGAACGCCTGGGTCTACGAGGGGCTGCCGGCCGAGATTGCCGCCCTGCAGGAGCCGTTGGGCAACGCCGTGCACGCCTGTTTCGTGGAGGAGGTCGCGGCAGAGAGCGTCGCCGTCCTCGGCTGCGGCCCGATCGGGCTGATGGCGATCGCGGTGCTGCGCATGGCCGGTGCGCGGCGCATCTTCGCCACCGACATCAATCCAGAGCGACTGCACATGGCCGAGCAGATGGGCGCGGACGTCGTGCTCGATGCAACGTCTGACGTCGTTGGCCGGCTGCGCGCCGAGACCGACGGCAACGGGGTCGACGTCGTGCTCGAGATGTCCGGATCGGAAGCGGCGCTGCACCAGGGCCTGGCGGCGTTGACCAACGGCGGTCGCATCTCGCTGCTCGGCACGCACACGCGTCCGGCGACGATCGACCTCTCGGAGGAGGTGATCTTCAAGGGCCTGCGCGTGTACGGCATCACGGGCCGCCGCCTGTTCGAGACCTGGTACCGCACCACGGCACTGCTCGAGGAGGGGCTCGACCTGCGCTCGATCATCACCCACCGCCTACCGCTGGCCGCTTATGCCGACGCCTTCGACCTCGTCGCCGCCGGCCATGCCGGAAAGGTCGTGCTCCTGCCGCAGCAGGCATGAGCAACGACGGCATGCGGCAGAACGAGACAGCCCCGCGCGAAGGAAAATGATCCTATGAAGACGGCGCCCGCCGATCCGCTCGCCTACCTCGCCGACGAGCTCGACGAGCTGCGTCGCCAGAACCTGTATCGCCCGTTACGGGTCATGAGCGGGCCGCAGGAAGCGCACACGACGATGGACGGCCGGCCGGTGATCAGCCTCTCGTCGAACAACTACCTCGGCCTGGCGACGCATCCCAGGCTGGTCCAGGCGGCGCTCGACGCCGTGCGCGAGCTGGGCGTGGGCAGTGGCGCGGTGCGCACGATCGCCGGCACGATGGAGCTGCACGAGGAGCTCGAGCGACGCCTGGCCGCCTTCAAGCACACCGAGGCCGTGCTGACGTTCCAGAGCGGCTTCACCGCCAACAGCGGCGTGATCCCGACCATCACCGCCGAGCTCGATCTGATCGTCAGCGACGAGCTCAACCACGCCTCGATCATCGACGGCGTGCGACTGTCGAAGGCGGCGCCGGCTGTCTTCCCCCACCGCGACGTCGACGGGCTCGAGCGGGTACTGCGCGAGGCGCGCGAGAAGGGCGGCCCGAAGGGCGCCTACCGTCACATCCTGGTCATCACCGACGGCGTCTTCTCGATGGACGGCGACATCGCGCCCCTGGCCGACATCTGCACGGTCGCCGAGCGCTACGCGGCAGCGGTGATGGTCGACGACGCGCACGCCTCCGGGGTGCTCGGCGGCAACGGCCGCGGAACGGTCGACCACTTCGGCCTCGACGGACGCGTCGACATCCAGGTCGGCACGCTCTCGAAGGCGGTCAGCGTGCTGGGCGGATACGTTGCCGGCCGGCAGCACCTGCGCGACTTCCTGATCCAGCGTGCGCGCCCGTTCCTGTTCTCGACATCGCATCCGCCGGCGGTCGCGGCCGCCTGCCTGGCCGCGATCGACGTCCTCGAGAGTGAGCCCGAACGGATCGAGCGGCTGTGGGACAACACCCGCTTCTTCAAGGCCGGGCTGGCCGACCTCGGCTTCGACACCGGCGTATCGGAAACGCCGATCACGCCGGTCATCGTGGGTGAGTCGGCCGTTGCCGGACGGATGAGCGAGCGGCTGTTCGAGCTGGGCGTGTTCGCGCAGGCGGTCGTCTACCCGACGGTCGCGCTCGACAGGGCGCGGATCAGGACGATCGTGACGAGCGAGCACAGCCGCGCCGACCTGCAGGCGTGCCTCGACGCGTTCGCCACGGTCGGACGTGAGCTGCGGCTGGTCTGATGCCGGCGGCGACGGCGGGCGACCGCTGGGTCTGCCTCGACGTCGGCGAGACGCTGATCGACGAGACGCGCATCTGGATGACATGGGCGAGCGTGCTCGACGTCACGCCGCTGACGATGATGGCCGCGCTCGGTGTGGCGATCGCCGGCGGCGAGCACCGCGACGTTTTCGCGTTGCTCGGCCGGCCCGACTGGCACGAGCTGGCGCCGCAGGTGGAGGAGCTGTACGGCGGGTTCCGTGATGGCGACCTCTATCCCGATGCGCTGACGGCGCTGCCCGCGTTGACCGGGCTGGGCTACCGCGTCGCGGTGCTGGCCAACCAGCCGGGCGCACGTACGGCCGAGCTCCATGCGCTGGGTGTTGCCGCGGAGCTGATGGCGATGAGCGAAGAGCTGGGCGTGCACAAGCCCGACCCGGCCTTCTTCCGTCGAGCGCTCGAGCTGATGGGTGGACCCGACCCGGCCGACGTCGCCTACGTCGGCGACCGACTCGACAACGACGTCCGGCCCGCGGCGGCGGCCGGCATGCGCGCGGTCTGGCTGCGCCGCGGGCCGTGGGCAGCGTTGAGCGGCGAGCGACCGGCCGAGGCGGCCCTCGTGGTCGACTCGCTGGCTGAGCTCGTGGAGCGGATCGGCGAGGCGCTGCCGATGCCAGCCGCGGCGGGCAGGTGAAGCTGACCATCGTCGGCTGTGCCGCAGCCTGGACCCGCCGCCCGGGAGTCGCTTCATCGTGCTACCTCGTGGAGCTGGGTCGGGCGGCGGTCCTACTCGACCTCGGGCAGGGAGCATTCAGCGAGCTGGCACGCTACCGCGACCCGGCCAGCATCGCCGCCGTCCTCGTCAGCCACTTGCATGCCGACCACCTGGTCGACGTCGTTCCGCTGCGCCACTACCTGAAGTTCGAGGCACAGCGCACAAGCGACGTGCACCTCCGCGGCCCGGCCGAGCTGAGGCCGCGCCTCGACGCCTTCCAGGCTGAATCGGGCTTCCTCGACGTCATGCCCGGCGAGCCACTCGAGCCAGGCGAGTTCGAGCTGAGAGGATTTGCCGTCCGCGCTCGACATGTCACGCACATCGAAGACAGCTTCGCCTTTCGCCTCTCGCCGGTCGGCCGGGCCGGCCCGGGGCTGGTCTACTCGGGCGACTGCGCGCGCGCCGACGACCTGCTGCCGCTCATCGAAGAAGGTGACACCCTGCTCTGCGAAGCCGCGTTCGGCAGCGCTGACGGCGGCGGTGGCGGGCACCTGACGGCGCGGCAGGCAGCGGGCGCGGCGTCGAGGGCCGGGGCAGGACAGCTGATCCTGACCCACATCCTCGACCGACACGATGAGGAGGCGGCGCGGAAAGCGGCAGGCGACGTCTTCGGCGGACCGGTTTCGGTCGCCCGGCCGGGCCGCAGCTTCGAGCTCGCCTAGCGCACCGAAGCGCCTGCCTTAGGCGCCGGTCCCCTTGACGACGGCGGCGACCGTGCGCAGGACGAGCTTGACGTACTGCAGCAACGACATCGACTCGATGTACTTGATGTCGAGCCGCAGCCGCTCGTCGAACGAGGTGGAGTTCCGGCCATCGAGCTGCCACAGCCCGGTGATCCCGGGCGGCACCTCGAGGCGCTCGCAGTGCCACAGGTCGTAGGAGTTGAGGCGGATGGTGGTAGGCCGCGGGCCCACGATGCTCATCTCGCCCTTGAGCACGTTGAGGAGCTGCGGCAGCTCATCCAGGCTCGTGCGGCGCAGAAACGCTCCCACCCGCGTCACGCGCGGGTCATTCGGAATCTTGAAGTCGGGTGGCGGCAGAACATTGAGGTGAGCGAGGGAGGCCTTCAGCTCCTCGGCGTTGGCAACCATCGTCCGGAACTTGTACATCCGGAAGGGCCGCCCATCGCGACCTGTCCTGAGTTGGCTGAACATCACCGGGCCCGGGCTCTCGAGCTTGATGGCGACGGCGCAGAGCAGCCCGACCAACGCAACCGGCACCAGCACCGCCAGCGAGAACAGCAGGTCGAAGATTCGTTTTGCCCTCAGGTAGCGCCGGCTGACCCACAGGTACGCTCCTCGGTCGCCGACGCGCGCGTCGGGCACGTGCCGCAGGACGACGGCCATCTGTCAGGTGACCTGCGGCGTCTGTGCCGAGCGCTCGGGCACGAACACGATGGCGGCGTTGAGGGTTTCGAGCAGCCCGCCGACGGTGATCGCATCGGTCGGGAAGACGGCCAGCGCGAAGTTGCCGGCCCGGAAAGCGTCGGGCACGTGCGCGCGGGCGCGGCTCACGAAGCCGTGCGCCTGTTGGGTATCGCACTCGGCCAGCAGCACGTAGGTGATGCCGCGGTCGACCCATGCGCGGTCCGGCGTACGTAGGAGTGGGCGCAGCGAGCGCGCCGCCGCGGCGTCTCCGCGCACGGCGAGCAGCACGAAGGCGCGGTTATGGCGGCGGCTGCGGCGGACCTCGGCCGCAACTGCGCTCCAGCCCGCCTCGACTTCGGCGCTGCCTTCGCTGAATATCGTCCGTGGCTGGCGCAGCCAAATTAAGCCCACCGTGGCGAGCGCGATGAGCGACGCCACGCCGACCGTCGCGGCAAAGCCATCGGGCAGCATCACTACCGCGACGAGGGCGGCGAGAGCGACTGCGGCACCGTATTGCCAGGCTCGCGGAGAGAGCTCGACTTCGTCCCTCATTGCAGCTATCGGTTCTCCAAACCTGTGGCAGTGGCGGCGGTGGACCGGTCAGTTCCGGCCGGTTTGGCCGCGGCCACTGCGACAGTCCCTTCTCCCCCTGTCCAGGCAGGATAACGGTCCACGCCGGGAATACCAGCACAGTACTATCGGATATTGGCCGTTGGCCGAGGATACGTTGTCGCCCGGCACCAACCGGCCGGCCGGCCACGCCATCCGGCCGCTCGCGCAGCCCGAACGGCTTGCAGCGTCGTTCGCGAACCCATCGACTAATCTGCTCGCTCATGCAGGCGGGCTCGAAGCGACAGACAGCGACGACCACCGTGCGCGATCTCGTCGCACAGCGCATCGAGAGTGCGTTGGGCAGCGCCGCCGTCGCGGGCCGGCTCCCGTCCGGGGCCGGACTACCGCCGATCGAGGTCGTGCGCTCGAGCGTTCCCGAGCACGGCGACTTCGCGACGAACGTAGCGCTCAAGCTCGCCGGGCCGCTGCGCACCGCGCCGCGCGAGATCGCGCAGGCGCTGGTGGAACAGCTGACCGCGGACGACGGCCGGCTGATCGAGCGCGCCGAAGTTGCCGGCCCCGGGTTCGTGAACGTCTGGCTGCTTGCCGCCCGGGTGGAGGAGGCGGTCGACGCCATCCGCGCCGCCGGCGAGGCGTACGGCCGCGCTCCGCTCAGCGACAGCAGGCGGATCAACGTCGAGTTCGTGTCGGCCAACCCGACCGGTCCGCTGACCATCGGTAACGCACGCGGAGCCTTCGTCGGCGACCTGCTGTGCCGGGTGCTCGAAGCCGTCGGCCACGACGTGACGCGCGAGTACTACTTCAACGACTCGGGCACGCAGGTCCGCCTGCTCGGCGAATCCGTCATCGCCACCCGCGCCGGACGCCCGGTCCCCGAAGACGGCTACCGCGGTGGCTACATCGCCGACCTCGCCGCCGAGCTGCCGCCAGAGCTCGCCGATGAGGCGGAGGGCGATCCCGCCGCCGGGGCGTGGAGCGTCGGCCGCTGGGCGTCGCACGGAATCCGGACCGGCATCGAGGCCAGCCTCGAGCGCTTGGGCGTCCACTTCGACGTGTGGAAAAGCGAGGCGACGCTCCACGCGGACGGGTGGGTGGCGCGCGCGATCGATCGCCTGCGCGAAGCGGGCCACCTGTACGAGCAGGACGGCGCGTTGTGGTTCCGCTCGACCGCCCTGGGCGACGACAAGGATCGCGTGGTCATCCGCAGCAACGGCGAGCCGACCTACTTCGCCGCCGACATCGGCTACCTCGTCGAGAAGTTCGGCCGCGACTTCGACGACCTGCTCTATATCTGGGGCGCCGACCACCACGGCACGGTCGCGCGACTGCGCAACGCCGCGCAAGCGATGGGCTTTCAGCGGGAGAGCGTGCAGGTGCTGCTCGTGGCGTGGGTTCGTTTCGTGCGCGACGGGCGCGAGATCTCGATGTCGAAGCGGGCAGGCGAGTTCATCACGCTCGATGAACTGCTGGCGGAGGTGGGTGTCGACGCCGCGCGCTGGTTCTTCGCCTCACGCGCTCCTTCGACGGGCATCGACTTCGACATCGAGCTGGCACGCCGGCAGTCGAGCGACAACCCCGTCTACTACGTCCAGTACGCCCACGCCCGCATCAGCTCGATCCTGCGCAAGGCGGCGCAGGAGGGCCTCTCGCCGGCCGACTCGCTGAGTGGCCAACTGGCTGGCGACCCGGTTGCGCTCGAGCTGGCCAAGGAGCTGCTCCGCCTGCCCGACGTCGTGCGCGATGCCGCCGCCGCGCGCGAGACACAGTCGGTCACCGCCTACGCCACCGGCCTGGCCACGATGTTCCACGCCTTCTACCGCGACCGGCGCGTCGTCGACGCGGCAGATCGGTCGACTTCGGCGGCCCGCCTCGCGCTGGTCGATGCAGTCCGGACGACCCTCGCCGGCGCGCTGACCCTGCTCGGCATCTCGGCGCCCGAGTCGATGTAGCTCAGCCGCGGCGGCCGCCCAGGCGGTCCAGCGTGGCCCGGTCACTGGCGATCAGCAGCACCACGCGGTCCGGCTCGCCGGCGACGGGCGACGGAACACGCTCGACCGCGGCGACGCCGTCAAGGGTGGGCAGCAGGTCGCGCGCACGGCCGAGGAACTCGGTCGCGTCGGTATCGCTGTCCCACGCCGTCGCCCACACGATCGCCCAGTCGCCGGCGGAGTTCTCGTACATGTGCATGCGATCACCGCCCCAACCGGCGGCCACCTCGGCATAGGGCAGCGGCGGCGGCATACCGGGCGTCGTCGGCTCGGCGGCCGGCTCGCCGGCGGCCACCCAGACGTGAACGTTCAGCTCGCCGAAGACCTGCGAGTAGACACGCTGCCAGCCGTCGCCCAGCGCGGCTGCGCGGTCGGCCGGGACGACGGCTACCGGCTGCTCGCCGGCGAAGTACTTGGCAGGATGGAGTATCTGCTCGGTCGACGGCGGCGGCGTGCGGATCGCCTCGTCGATGGCCGCCCACCCGCCCTGCTCGAAGAGCGCGCCGGCGAAGACGAAGCCATCGGTGTAGGGGAACTCGAGCTGGCGCACGAGGATCGGCGGCATGTCGGCCATCATGTCCGGATCGGTCTGACTGACCGAGCCGCTCAGCATCTCGACCTGCTCGGCGAACGTCAGATGCTCGAACGCCCACAGGAACATCAGCTGCGTGGCGTCGCCCTCGGTGACGGCCAGCTGGGCGAGTGCCGCGTCGCCCTCGGCCAGATCGGTGACGCGCGTGCCCTCCAGGTCGAAGTGCTGATCCTGCAGCGCGTGCGTGTATTCGTGGGCGACGATCGTCCGATCGAGCGGTCCAAACGGCTCGGCGCGCTCGACGACGTAGAAGGCGCCGGTGTCGGGGCGGTAGTAGGCGGCGATCGAGGCGCCGTAGAGGTCGAGCAGCAGCTCATGCAGGTTGGCGTCGGGTGGGACCAGGCCCATCCGCTTGAGGAGCCGCTCCTCGGTGGCCAGGTGATCGAGGTCGACGTCCTCCTCGAACATCTGCTCGAGCTCTGACTGCAGTTGCTCGCGCGTCAGCAGGCGGTACGGGACATCGCGCAGCGGCTCGAGCTCGCGCAGCGGCGGGACCTGCGCGACAACCTCGTCGATCTGCGCCGTGATCTCGGGCGGCAGCGTCTGGCCGGAGAGTGGCGGCGTGGCGGTCGCGTCGGGGCTCTGAGTCGGCCCGGGCGCCGTCGGCGATGGTGAGGGCGTGGTGGGCGAGGGCGAGGCGGTGAAGGTGGGCGACGGCGTGCCGATCGTCGGCGAGGGAGTGCCAACCGTTGCCGACGGCGTGCCCGCCGTCGGTGACGGCGCGGCCGTGACGACGGCCATGTCGGTCGCGGTTGCCGTTGGTGCGGCGGTTGGATCCGTCGGCCCGGGCGGCGGCGGCAGCAGCACGAACGCGCCCACGGCGACCACCACGAGCACGGCTACGATGACGCCGCCGAGCAGCCAGCCCGACGCCGTCGATCGTGGCGCTGGCGGTGGGGGCGGCGGCGGGGCAACCGGCTGGAAACCGGGTCCGGGCCAGGATGAGCTCACCACGCGATTGTGCCAGCGACGCCTGGTTTTGCCCGACCATCCGCGCAGCAGGCGGTGCCGGCGAGCGAATGTGTCCGATTCTTCACCGCTCGCAGGCTGGTGCCTTCACCGCGGCCGCCTAGTCTCTGAGTTGCGGAACCGAGAAGCAACGCTTCCTGTTCCCTCTCCCTCCCTCGGAGCGAGGGGCGCCGATTGGGCAGGCGCCCCTCGTTCTTTTATGCTGGCCGGCATGGAGATCAGCTCGTTCGGCGGCACCTGCCTGCGCTTCAAGGGCCGCGAGGGTGTCGTCGTCGCCGACGCCTACACCGCCGTCGTCGGACCGACCGGGCGCGGGCTGACCGCCGACATCTGCACCTATAGTCATGTCGAGGATCAGTCGGTCCTGCAGCTGGCGGGAGCGCCCGGGCCAAGGCGAGGTAACGGCATCAGGGTGCCGACCAGCCTGAGCAATGCCTTCCTGCTCGATGGACCGGGCGAGTACGAGATCCAGCACGTGCTGATCACCGGTGTGGGGACCTATCGCGACGAGCAGAAGGGGGCCGAGCGGGGGCGCAACGTCAGCTTCGTCTACGAGCTCGACGGCCTGCGTGCCGTCCACGTCGGCGAGATAGGCCACCTGCTGACCGAGGAAATGATCGACACCTGCGGCTCGGTCGACGTCGTTTGCGTGCCCATCGGTGGAGCGCTGCCCGCCGCCCGTGCTGCCGAGCTGGTCACGCAGCTCGACGCCAAGCTGATCGTGCCGATGCCGCTCGACACGGAGGCAGCGCGCCCCGACCTCGACCGCTTCCTCCACGAGATGAGCGTCCAGCAGGGCGAACCGGTCGCCAAACTGAGCGTCAGCGCTTCGTCACTGCCGCAGGAAACGACGGTCATGCTGCTCGACGCGCGCGGTCGTGCCTGACCTTCAACCCGGGCCCCCCGAGGCGGCGCTCAGCCGTCCGATGCAGCCGCCTGGTAGATGATCCGGCCGCGCTTGACGACGGCGCGGACGAGGTTTGCGCCCAGCCAGTACGGCAGCAGCTCATGCGACGTGACGTCCCACACCACCAGGTCGGCGTGGCGGCCCTCCTCGAGCGCGCCATGGCTGGCGCCCAGGCCCAGCGCATGCGCGGCGTTGATCGTCAGCGCGGCCAGTGCCTCGGCCGGCGCCAGGCGCAGCAGCACGCAGGCCAGCGAGAGCACCAGTTGCGCGTTCGGCGTGGGCGAGCTGCCCGGGTTGAAGTCGGTGCCCAGGGCAACCGGCACGCGGCGCTCGATCAGCTCGCGTGCCGGCGCGTGCCGCTCCTGCATCAGGTAGAACGTAGTCGCCGGCAGGAGCGTCGCCACCACCGGTCGCGCCGCGTCTGCAGCCCGCGCGAGGGCGTCGATCCCGGCCGGCGTGACCGCAGCGAGGTGATCGGCCGATAGCGCGCCGAGCTCGGCGGCCAGCTCCGCTCCGCCCGATGGCTGGATCTCGTCGGCGTGCAGCTTTGCGGCGACGCCTCGCTCCTGGGCCGCCGTCAGCAACCGGCGGGCGGCATCGGCCCCGAACACACCCCGCTCGCAGAAGACGTCGCACGCCGTGGCGATGCCCTGCTCGACGACGGCAGGCAACTGTTCGCTGATGACCGATTCCAGGTAGGCGTTGGCCGCCGCCGGCCGGTCGGCGAACTCGGCCGGCACGGCATGCGCACCCAGGAAGGTCGGCACGACCTCGACCGATCCCTCGCGGTTGAGCTGAGCGGCGAGGGCGAGCAGGCGCAACTCAGTCGGCGTGTCGAGGCCGTAGCCTGACTTGACCTCGACCGTCGTGACGCCGTGGGTGGCCATCTCGGACAGCCAGCGGCGGCCATGCGCCAGCAGCTCATCGTCGCTCGCCGCACGCGTATGACGCACGGTCTGCAGGATCCCGCCACCGGCGGCGAGGATCTCGAGGTAGCCGTGACCATGCTGGCGCAGCCGGAGCTCGGCGTGGCGCGTGCCGGCGAACAGCAGGTGCGTGTGCGGGTCAACCAGCCCCGGAGTGACCGTCCCGCGGGCAGCGTCGACAGTACGCACGCGCGTCCCCTCGACGCCGAGTGCCTCCAGCCGCCGCTCGACATCGTGGCGACGGCCGACGGCGACCACGCGCCCCTCGTACGCCGCCATCGCCGGCCCGCCCGGGCCAAGCGCATCAGCGGGATCGTAAGCGCTGATCAGCCCCAGATCCGCCTGGGCGGCGCCGCGGCGGAGGCCACCGGCAAGGGTCGCGATCTCCATCGCGCCCACGACCAGCAGTCCCGGCTGGTCGCCGCGCGGACCGCCCGTCAAGCGGCGCTCAGGCGCAGCTCGAGGGCCATGTGCGGCCTGAAGTCGCGCACGCGCAGCCACGCAGCGGCACGCGTGATGCGCTCCTCGATGGGCAGGTCGGGTTCGACGCCGGCGTGGTCGGCGACCTCGACCAGCGCGGCCAGCGGACACAACCCGATCAGCTCGGATTCGCGCGCCTCGACGCGGTCGGCGGCGGCGAGCGCGACCACCGTCTCCCACACCAGCCACAGCGGCGTCACCTCATGGTCGAGGAGGTTCATCGAGACCTGCGCGCATTCGAGGTCCTCGAGGTACAGCCCCAGTGCCTGCACGCGCGGTAGGCCGCCCGAGCGCTCGCGTACGCGCCGGGCGATCCGCCGCGCCAGCTCGATGTCGCGCGTCGCGAGGTTGATGTTGTAGGCGATCAGGAACGGACGCGCACCAACGACCGTCGCCCCCGCCGTCGGATGGAGCCGCGGCGGTCCGAGGTCAGGCTTGTGCTCGGGCCGGCCGATCAGCTCCCGGAGACCCTCGTACTGCGGGCGCCGGATGTCGGCCAGGACTTCGCGCTGCGGCCGCAGAGCTGCATTGGCGTACAGATACACCGGCAGCTCGAAGCGCTCGGCGATGCGCCGGCCGAAGTCGCGCGCCAGGTCGACGGCCTCGTCGATCGTCGTCTCACCGAGCGGCACGAATGGAATGACGTCCACCGCACCGAGGCGCGGGTGCTGGCCCTCGTGGGTGCGCATGTCGATCTCGGCCACGGCGACCTCGACTGCGCGTTCCATCGCTTCCGTCACGGCGTCGGGCGGGCCGGCGAAGGTCAACACGCTGCGGTTGTGATCGCGGTCCGACGTTCGATCGAGCAGGCGCGCACCGGTCGTCCTGCTGACCGCGCGGACAAGCCGGTCGACAACCTCGAGGCGCCGGCCTTCGCTGAAGTTGGGGACGCACTCGATCAACCGGTCGGCCATGGTGGCCCAGTCTAGGATAAGCCGAGCGCCGAGCGGAGTGGAAAGCACGATTTCTAATTGTTTAGGCTGATGTTGACAAAGTGCAGAGGAGGGTCCACACTGCACCCGATGGCTAGAGAAGTGATCGCGACGTGCCCGGTCTGTGAGGGGGAGCTCCATGTAACCCGGCTGCACTGCACCACGTGTGGCACGGCGATCGAGGGCCAGTTCGCGGTCGGCCGATTCAGCCGCCTCAGCCGCGAGCAGATGCTGCTGCTGGAGAGCTTCCTGCGGGCGCGCGGAAACCTGCGCGAGATGGAGCGCGAGCTCGGCATCTCCTACCCCACCGTTCGCAACCGCGTCGAGGCGCTCGTGCGTGCCCTCGGGCTGGCCGACGGAACGCCATCGGTCGTGCCGGCACCCGGCGTGGCCGCGGCACGCCGAGAGGTGCTCGAGCGGCTGGCCCGCCACGAGATCAGCACCGAGCAGGCGGCCGAGGAGCTTCGCGCGGGCGGCCAGCTGAGGGACAGCGAGGAAGACCGATGACCGAACAGACGACGGAAGTCCGCCATCGCATCGGCCGCAACGGCCGAGTCGTGCTGCGGTCTGTGGCCGGCTCGATCCGCGTTCGCGGCACGGATACAGACGAGGCGGTCGTCGTCGCGCGCAGCGAACGCGGCACACCGCCGCTCAACGTGGAGCGCGCTGAGGGTAGCCTGCTTGTCGAGCCGCCGCGCGCCGGGCTGTCGATCCTCGGCCGTTCGGCCGGCTTCCGCGAAATCGATATCGACTTTGACGTAGAGCTACCGCGCCACGCCCGACTCGACCTGTCAACGGTCAGCGCGGAGCTCACGGTTGAAGGCGTTTTCGGCGAGCAGTCATACAAGACGGTGTCGGGCGACGTGCGCCTGGCCGACGTCGGTGGCCGGGTCTCCGCGCGAGCGGTCTCGGGCGACGTCGAGCTGCACCAAGGCGGGCGGCTCGAGCTCGATGCAACGACGACCTCGGGCGACGTCACGATACATGCGCAGCTGCTCGACCGGCTGAGCGTGCGCTCGGTCAGCGGCGACGTGGCCATCGCGGCTGTACTGCGGCCCGGGCCGCGCCACTCGGTCGAAACCGTCAGCGGCGACCTCGAGTTGCGCTCGGCGGGCGGCGTGACAGTCGAGCTGGCGCGTGCGCTGGACCTGGGGCGGGCGGGGCGCCGGCCGATCGTCATCGGTGACGGCGCGGCGCAGCTGGTTTTCCGCTCGATGTCGGGTGAGGCCGACGTTCGCGCGGGCGACGGTGCCGAGAGACCGAGCAGCGCGCCCGCTAGGCCGGACCGCCTGGCCATCCTGCGCGCGCTGGAGCGGGGCGAGATCGACGTCGACGAGGCGGCCCGGCAGCTCGAGGAGGTCGGTGCGGATGCCTGACGTGGAGAAGATCCTGCGCCTCGTCGCCGAGGGCGTGCTGACGCCCGACGAGGCCGACGAGATACTCGCCGTCCTGGCCGCGCCCGAGCACGGCACTGCGGCCGGTGCGGCACACGCCAGCCGAGAGGCAGTCGCTGGCGACGAGCGGGCACGGCAATTGCGCATCGAGATCAGCGAGCGCGGGCGGCGCGTTGTCAACGTGCGCGTCCCGATCAACGTCGCCAGCGTCGTCGCCGGCATCGTGCCCGGGCTGTCCGACGAGGAGGGCGAGCGCATCAGGTCGTCGATCCGGTCGGGCGTCCGTGGTCCCATCGTCGACATCGGCGACGAAGACGGCGATCGCGTGCTGATCGTCAGCGAGTAACGAAGGAGAGCACACGATGATGCCGACTCAGACCTGGTACGCGGCCGCGGCGACAGAGGCGCGCCTACCGCATCGAGATCGGCCGCGCGGGCTGGATGGCGCCGTGCCCAAGCTCCGTCGCACGCTCGGCTTGCGGCTCGTCGCCCTGGGCCACGCGCTCGCAGGCGACCGAGGCCGGTTACCCAGGCCCTCCACGACCGTCACGCGCTGACGCCGGTTCGGGTATGCGCGGCGCGCCGACGGCAAAGGCGACGGTCTCGACGTCCCGTACCGCGAGGCGTACGAGATCGCCCACCTGCAGGCGGCGGACCTCGCGGCCGGCCTCGCACCACAGCCGCTGGCCGTCGGGTGCCTCGAGCTCTAGCAGCAGCTCGGCGCCCGAGAAGCGCCGGTCGATGACACGCCACCGCTCGGCCGTGACGCCGCTCTCCGCGGCGGCTCTATCGCCCTCATCGTCGTCTCGCCAGACGTCGAAGTGCTCCGGCCGCAGCACGGCGAGGGCTCGGCCGTCCGGCCGGGCCTCGCCCCGCCCGATCAGGCGCAGCGGCCCGAACCGCGTGAGCGCCACGCCCGCGGCGCACTCGGCATGGACCAGATTCGCCACGCCGACGAAGCCGGCCACGAATGGGCTCGCCGGCGCGGCGTAGACGATCTCCGGCGCCGCGCACTGCTCGACCCGGCCGCGCGACATGACGCACACGTCGTCGGCGATCGACAGCGCCTCCTCCTGGTCGTGCGTCACGAAGATTGCCGTCGCCGCAGCCCGGCGCAGGATCTCGCGCACCTCGCCGCGCAATTGGGTGCGCAGGGCTTGGTCGAGATTCGAGAACGGCTCGTCGAGCAGGATCAGATCCGGCTGCGGAGCGAGTGCGCGCGCCAGCGCCACCCGCTGCTGCATACCACCCGAGAGCTCGTGCGGCATGCGCTCGGCGTCGGCGGCGAGGCCGACCAGCGCCAGCAGCGACGCAACCCGCTCTTCGCGATCCGGCGCGCGACGGATCCCGTAACCGACGTTGTCGCGCACCGAGAGGTGCGGGAAGAGCGCGAAGTCCTGGAACACCATACCGACTCGGCGACGCTCGGGCGGGACCATCAGCTCGGGCGACGCCACCGCCCGGCCGTTGATCTCGATCGAGCCACTGTCCGGCGCCTCCAGGCCGGCGATCAGGCGCAGCGCCGTCGTCTTGCCGCAGCCCGACGGGCCGAGCAGGCACAGCGTGCGCCCGGTCCCGACCTCGAGCTCGAAGTGGTCGAGTGCGGCGACCGCGCCATAGCGCTTGCTCACGCCGACCATGCGCAGCGCCGGCGTGTCGCGCGCTCCCGAGCGGGTGTCGTTCCCTGCCGGCCGGATCACCGGTAGCGGCCCTCGGCACGGAAAAGCACGGCCACCGTCGCCGCCGAAAGCAACATCAGCATTGCCGCCGGCGCCGCGGCGCGCGCGTAGAACCCGTCGGTGGCCGCCCCCCAGATCTGCGTCGCGAGCGTCTGGAAGCCGGTCGGCGCCAACAGCAGAGTCAGCGGCAGCTCCTTGACCGTGGTCAGGAAGACGAGCGCCATGCCGGCGACGATGCCAGGCCGGAGCAGGGGCAGCGTGATCGTTCGGAAAGTGCCCGCCCGACCCTCGCCCAGTGTCCGTGCCGCTTCGCCCAGCCGAGCGCCGACCTGCGCCAGCGACGCTCGCGACGGCCCGACCGCCTGCGGCAGGAAACGGATGGCGTACGCGAGAACCAGCAGCAGCAGCGTCTGGTACACGAACGGGGTCACGTTGATGACGAAGGTGACCGCGGCAAGCGCGAGCACTATGCCGGGCACGGCGTAGGCGCCGTACATCAGCCGCTCCAGCCAATGGCTCAGCCGACCGGGATGCCGGACCAGCAGCACCGCCGCCGGCAGCGCGAGCGTCGCCGCCGTGGCGGCCGCCAGCACGCCGGCCGTGAACGAGTTGGCGATCGCGGCAGGCAGGATGCGCAGTGGCTCGCCCTGGGCCATCCCGCGCAGCAGCCAGAAGCCGATCGTGCCCGCCGGCACGACCAGGCCGAGCAGCACGATGCCGGCACACAGCGCCAGCGCCGGCCAGCGCCAGCGACCCAGCGGCACGATCGCGGGCGGCCGTCGCGGCCCCTGTATGAGCTGGCGTTCCCGACCGCGGACGCGCGCCTCCAGCCAGGCGACGGCCAGCGTCAGCGCGATCAGCATCAGCGCCAGGATGGCCGCCAGCGAGCGATCGAACGAGGCGCGGTACTGGATGTAGATCGCCCGCGCGAAGCTGTCGAACTGCAGGATCGCCACGGCGCCGAAGTCGCCCAGCGCGTAGAGCACGGCCAGGAGTACACCGGCCGTTATCGCCGGCAGGAGCAGGGGCAGGGTCACTCGGCGAAAGGTGGTGGTGCGCGAATCGCCCAGCACGCGCGCGGCCTCCTCGAGCTGCGGGTCGGAGCGCAGCAGCGCCGTGCGCGTGGCGAGCAGGACGTAGGGGTAGGTGGCCAGGCTCAACACCAGCACGGCGCCACCCAGGCCGTAGACGGACGGCAGCCCGGGCAGCCCAATGCCGCGCAGGGCCTCGCTGAGCGCGCCGCGAGGCCCGAGTGCGGCGACGAAGGCGAAGGCGATGACGTACGACGGGATGGCCAGCGGCACCGCCGCCAGGACGGTCCACAGCCGGCGTCCGGGGAGATCCGTCCGCGCGGTCAGCCAGGCGAGCGGTACGCCGAGCGCGATCGACCCGGCGCCGACCCCCGCACCGAGAGCCAGGCTGCCGGCGATGATCTCAAGCGTCCGTGGGCGCATCACGAGCCCCAGTGCCGCCGGATCGACGGCGACGGCACGCAGGACCAGATAGGCGATCGGCAGCGCGGTGAGCGCCGCCACGAGAAGCACCGGCAGCAGGACGGGGAGCGGCGGCACGCCCGCGCGATGCACCCGTCTGCGCAGGCTTCGCACGGTCACCGACAGCCCGCCGGCGGCTGCCGGCGCCACCCTGGCCACCTCAGCCGCTACGGCAGGACGCCCGTCTCGTTGAGCATGCGCAGCGTGCCGGCGAGGTCATCGAGGTTGGACAGGTCGATCGGCGGTCCCGAAACCTCGGCGAGCGGCGGCGCACCCGTCGGCGGCGCGACGCCGGCCAGCAGCGGGAACTCGAAGGTCTCATTCGCGAAGTACTCCTGCGCCTCCCGGCTGAGCAGGAACTCAACGAAGCGGCGGGCTGCGTCCTGCTTCTGCGATGCGTGCAGGATGCCCACGCCGGCGACGTTGACCAGCGCGCCCGGGTCGTTGCCGGCGAGGTAGTGGTTGCGTACCGGGAACATTGGTCCCTGCTCCTCGATCGCGCGCAGCAGGTAGTAGTGGTTGACGAAGCCGACGTCGATCTCGCCGTCGGCGACGGCCTGCACGATCGGCGAGTTGCCGCTGTAGCGCCGCGGCTCGTTGGCCACGATGCCCTCCAGCCACTGCCGCGCGGCATCGTCGCCGCGCAGCAGGCGGAAGGCGGTCACGAACGCCTGGAACGAGCCGTTGGTCGGCGTCCAGCCGATCCGTCCGCGCCACTCGGGATCGGTGAAGCCCAGGATCGAGTCGGGCAGGTCCTCCTCCGACACGTCGCGCGAGTCGTAGACGACGACGCGCGCGCGGCCGCTCACGCCGACCCACTGCCCGGCCGGCGAGCGGAAGCTCTCGGGCACCAGCGACAGGACCTCGTCGGGCAGCTCGGCGAGCATGCCCTCTTTTGCCACGGCGCCCAGCGCGCCCGCGTCCTGCGCGAAATAGACGTCCGCCGGCGTGTTCTCGCCCTCCTCGAGGAGCAGGGCGGCCAGCTCGGCCGTGTCGCCGTAGCGTGCGTTGACCGTGATGCGGGTCGCGCCTGTGAACTGGCCGAGCAGCGGCCCGACCAGCTCCTCGGAACGGCCGGAGTAGACAGTTATCGACGTCGCTGGCGTGGCGTTCGGGCTTGGCACCGCTGGCGCCGGGGTGGACGTGGCTGTCGGTGGCGGCGCGCCGGTCGTGCAGGCGACGGCGACAATGGCAAGGGCGAGAGCGGCAATCGACCTGGCTGGCAAGGCGTTCCTCCACGCTGGAGCAGGTTCCGGCCGCTGGCGTGCAATTCCGAGCCGCCGGATCGGGATTTAGCGCGATGCTAGGGGCGTCGCCACACCTCGTCAAGCGTGCCTGTCACAGCGCGTCAAGGCGCCTTGACGTCACGCCGTCGACTACGATGGCGGCGATGAACCGTCGGCGCGATGACGGCGAGCTGAACCTGTCCGAGGCCGCGCAGTCGTACCTGCTGACGCTGCGGTCGATGGCCGGTGGCGGCGTCACACCGAAGGCCGCCGGGCTCGCCCGGCGGATGGGGGTTTCGGCACAGGCTGCCTCTGAGATGGTGACACGCCTGGTGCAGGACGGGTTGGTCAGCGTCGGCAACGACCGGGAGCTCCGCCTGACCGAGCGCGGGCAGTCTGCCGCCGACACGATCTTCCGCCGCCACTCGCTGCTCGAGTGGCTGCTGACACGTGTCATCGGGCTGGGCTGGGCGGAGTCGGACGAGGAGGCGATGCGCCTGCAGTCGGCGCTGTCGGCCCGCGTCGAGGAACGCATCGCCGAGCTGCTCGGTCACCCGCCGACCTGCCCACATGGCAACCCGATTGACGCACGCGCGGCGCGTGAGCGGCCGGCCGGTGTTCCGCTCAGCCAGGCCGAAGCGGGCAGCGAGATCACCATCTACCGCATCACCGAGGAAGCGGAGGAGGACGTCGAGCTGCTCTCGTACCTCGAGCAGCACCAGCTCGTTCCCGGTACGCGGGCCCGGATCGTCGAGGTCTCGCAGAGCCGCGAATCGATCACCATCGAGGGACCGGTTGGACGGAGCACGATCGGCCTGCGGCCGGCCGGCCTGATCCGCGTGCTGCCCGGTCAAGCCGACCCGGCGCTGTTCCACCAGATTCCGGCTTTCACCCAGAGGATATAGCAAACGAGCAAGCAGGCTTGCCTTTTGTGGAGCGCTGCCTTGACGAAGTGACACAGCGGTTGCAGACTGCGCAGCGTGAGATCTGCTACCGCCAGCCCGCGCCGACCTCGCCTTCCGCTCTGGCGCCAGCCGGACTTCGTCAAGCTCTGGTCGGCCGAGACGATCTCGCACTTCGGCACGCAGGTGTCGCTGCTGGCCATCCCACTCGTCGCGGCGGTGACCCTCGAGGTGGGCGCTTTCGAGTTCGGGCTGCTCACGACGATCGAGTTCCTGCCCTTCGTGCTGATCAGCCTCCCTGCCGGCGTGTGGATCGACCGGCTGCGCCGCCGGCCGATCCTGATCGTCGCCGACGTGGGGCGCGCGGTCGCGCTGGTGACGATTCCCGTTGCCTACCTGGCGGGTGCGCTCACCATCTGGCAGCTCTACGTGGTCGGCTTCGCGACCGGCTGCCTGACGGTTCTGTTCGACGTCTCCTACCAGTCCTACCTGCCCTCGCTCGTCGAGCGCGACGAGATCCTGGACGGCAACGCCAAGCTGGAGACGAGCCGCTCGGCGGCGCAGATCGCTGGGCCGGGCATCGCCGGCGTACTCATCGGCCTGCTCGGCGCGCCGCTGGCGATCGTGCTCGACTCGGTCAGCTACCTGGTCTCGGGCGCCTTCGTCTGGCGAATCCGGAAGCATGAGCCGGAGCCGGAGTATCGGCGCCAGCGTGCGAGCGGGGTGCAGGGCCCGGGCATGCGGCGCGAGATCGGGGAAGGGCTGCGCTACGTCGTCACCCACCCCTACCTGCGCGCCATCGCCGCCACCACCGCCTCGTCGAACTTCTTCAGCAACGTCGCTTTCGCAATCACGGTGCTGTACGTCGTTCGGGCGTTCGGGCTGACCGCCAAGCAGATCGGCGTGGCGTTCTCGATCGGCGCAACCGGCTTCCTGATCGGTGCGCTGCTCGCCAATCGCATCGGCACCCGCCTCGGCGTGGGGCCGACCATCATCGGCGCGGCGATCATCTTCGGCCCGTCCGCGCTACCCGTCGCCCTCGCCACGCGCGACATCGCCGTGCCGATGCTCGCTCTTGCTGGCTTCGTCGGAGGGTTTGGTGGCGCCGTCTACAACATCAACCAGGTCAGCCTACGCCAGGCGATCACGCCAACGCGGCTGCAGGGCCGGATGAACGCGACGATGCGCTTCATCGTGTGGGGGACGATCCCCGCCGGCGCGACGCTGGGCGGTGCGCTGGGCAGCGTCATCGGACTGCACGAGACGATCTGGATCGGTGCCATCGGCGGCGTATTCGTCTTCCTGCCGGTGCTCCTGTCGCCAGTCCGGCACGTCACGCAGATGCCGGAACCGGTGGAGCCAACGCTGGCAATCGACAGGGTCGCCGACGCGCTCGACGAGACGACCCGACCGGGCGGCCTGGGCCCGGCGCCGTCGAGCAACGTCGAGCCCGAACGAAGCTAGTGGCATGAAAGCGACGGGCTATTGCGTCGTGAGCCGGACCTCGTAGACATGCTTCCAGTACTTGCCGGTGACGAACAGCCGGCCGGCTGAGGCAAGGTAGGCGATGCCGTTCATCTCGCGTGGGCTGCCGATCGCTCTTTCGCGCTCGAGCAGGCCCGAGAAGTCGATGCGCTCGACGACTTTGCCGTCGCGCGGGTCGATGATCACGACCTGCGGAACGAGCCAGACGTTGGCCCAGATGCGGCCGTTGACCCATTCCAGCTCGTTGAGCAGGGTCACGGGGCGGCCGGCCTCGGTGACAGTGATCTGGCGCAGCGTGCGGAAAGTGCGCGGATCGCGGAACCGGATCCGCTCGCTGCCGTTGCTCATCACCAGTTGCGTGCCATTGCTGGTCAGGCCCCATCCCTCGCCGGCGTAATCGAAGCGCCCGACGCGCGCAAACGAGACGGGATCGAACAGCAGAACGCGATTCTCCCGCCAGGTCAGCACCCATGCCTTGCCGCCGAGGAAGGCCAGCCCCTCGGCGAAGTAGCGGTCGGCCAGCCGGCGGATCTGCAGGACGCGACCGGTGGCAAGATCGACGCGTCGCAGCGAGGAGCGTCCGTACAGCCCTGTCGTCTCGTAGAGCTTCCCCTTGCGGAACGCGAGGCCCTGCGTCCAGGCGTTCGGGTCATGTGGAAATACGTTGACGACGGCGTACCGGGCGGCCGCGTCGACCGGTGCCGCCGGGGCGGCCGGAATGGCGGCGCAGGCGATGGCCAGCGCGACGGCGATGATGTGGCGCAGCGGCGGCCGGTTTGCTCCTCCGGCGGCGGCGTTCACCGGGCCATCGGGATGCGGACGCCGCGCTCGCGAGCCACCTCGATCGCCCGCTCGTAGCCGGCATCGGCGTGGCGCATCACACCGCTGCCCGGGTCGGTGGTCAACACCCGTTCGAGCTTCTGCCCGGCCAGCGGCGTGCCGTCGGCGACGACGACCATGCCGGCGTGCTGGCTGTAGCCGATGCCCGTTCCGCCGCCGTGATGGATCGACACCCACGTCGCTCCGGCCGCGGTGTTGACCAGCGCGTTGAGCAGCGGCCAGTCGGCGATCGCGTCTGAGCCATCGCGCATGCCCTCGGTCTCGCGGTTGGGCGAGGCGACCGAGCCGGCGTCGAGATGGTCACGCCCGATGACGATCGGCGCGGAGACCTCGCCGCTGGCGACGAGCTCGTTGAAGCGCAGGCCGGCGCGCGCCCGCTCGCCGTAGCCCAGCCAGCAGATGCGGGCGGGCAGTCCCTGGAAGGGAACGCGCTGCTGCGCCATGCGGATCCAGCGGGCAAGAGATTCGTCCTCTGGGAACAGCTCGAGCACCGCCTCGTCGGTTCGGGCGATGTCGGCCGGGTCACCCGACAAGGCGGCCCAGCGGAACGGCCCCTTGCCCTCGCAGAACAGCGGCCGGATGAAGGCGGGCACGAAGCCGGGGAAGTCGAAGGCGCGCTCCACGCCTGCCGCCTGCGCCTGCGCACGGATGTTGTTGCCGTAGTCGAAGGTGACCGCGCCGCGTGCCTGCAGATCGAGCATCGCCTCCACCTGGACGGCCATCGAGTCCATCGCCCGCCGCACGTGCGCATCCGGATCGCCGCGGCGCAGCTCGGCCGCCTGCTCGACGTTCAGTCCGGCCGGAACGTAGCCGTTGAGCGTGTCGTGGGCGGACGTCTGGTCGGTCAAGGCGTCGAACGCTTCGCCGCGCCGCACCAGCTCCGGCTCGACCTCGGCCGCGTTGCCGATCAGGGCGATCGATTCGGCGCGTCGCTCGGCCGCTGCGGCGCGCGCCCAGGCGAGCGCCTCGTCGAGCGAGTCGGTCAGACGATCGACGTAGCCGATCTCGTGCCGCCGGCGGGCACGCGCCGGGTCGACCTCGACGACGAGCGCGACGCCTTCGTTCATCGTCACTGCCAGTGGCTGGGCGGCGCCCATCCCGCCCAGCCCGGCGGTCAGCACGACCCGCCCACGGAGGGAGCCACCGAAGTGCTGACGGGCGAGCTCGGCAAAGGTCTCATACGTGCCCTGCAGGATGCCCTGCGTGCCGATGTAGATCCATGACCCGGCGGTCATCTGGCCGTACATCGTCAGTCCCTGCCGCTCGAGCTCGCGGAAGCTCTGCCAGTTGGCCCATTTGCCGACCAGGTTCGAGTTGGCGATGAGCACCCGGGGGGCCCACTCGTGGGTCCGGAACACGCCGACCGGCTTGCCCGACTGGACGAGCAGCGTTTCATCGTCGTCGAGGTCGCGCAGCGCGCGCACGATCGCGTCGAAAGCGGCCCAGTTCCGCGCCGCCTTGCCCGTGCCGCCGTAGACGACCAGCTCCTCGGGACGCTCGGCGACGTCCGGATCGAGGTTGTTCATCAGCATCCGGAGCGCCGCTTCCTGCGGCCAGCCGCGGCACGAGATGAGTGGTCCGCGGGGCGCGCGAACGGTACGCGGTCGGACGGCGACGGCCATTGATCGAACCTCCAGCACGCCAGTCTAGGCGGTCGTCACGCTCACCACCGCGGCAGCAGTGCTCGTGATGAGGTCAGCCGGCCGGAGGTGGACGTTGACGCCCCGCCGACCGCCGCCGATGGCAACCTGCTCGAGCGCGACGACGGATGCGTCGACGATGACCGGCCACCGCCGGCTCGCGCCGAACGGCGTGATCGCTCCACGTTCGTAGCCGGTGACGTGTTGTGCCTCCTCAGCGTCGGGCAGCGACAGGCGCGACGTGCCGAGGTGGGAGCGCAGCTTCGGCCAGTCGAAGCGGCGGCCACCGGGGACGAGGACGAGGACGTAGTCGTCGGCGCCGCGACGGACGACGATCGTCCGGACGAGCTGCGCGAGCGCGATCCCCTGCAGCTGGGCGCTCTCCTCGGGGCTCCCTGCTGGCGGCGTGACGACGACCCGGTGCGGCACGGACGCCGCGCGCAGCGCTGCCAACGCAGGCGTGTCGGCCGCTTCGCCTGCTCCCCTGCTCATCGGCCGATTCACTCGCTGCCTGGCGGCGGTACCTACAGTTCGCGGCGCATAACCGGGAAGCGCTCGTCGTCGACGGCGACCGTGAAGCCAACGGTCTGCCAGAACCCGGGGCGTGCACCGCTCGTCTCGTCCTCGCGGCGTGTCAGGTCCGGGTACGCCTCGACGGCCGCGAAGCCGCGGCCGGCGAGGTCGCCGCAGACGTCCTCGACCAGCTGCCGCGCGTACCCCTGCCGGCGCGCTTCGGCGGTCGAGGCGATGCAGGTGATGACAGCCGGTAGCGGTGCATCGGGCAGCTGCGCATACAGCTCGCGCAGGCGTGCGGCGCGCGGGTACGCCGAGAGTGGCCCGAACTGGCAGTAGGCAGCGGGCTTGGCGC
>JALYGJ010000021.1 GCA_030777155.1 Chloroflexota bacterium
GCCCGCTGGTCGACGTTGGCCGCCTGGCCGGCGCCGATGAGCGCGCCGCCGCCGGCGGCTTCGAGCTGGTGATTCGTGGCGGTGATCTGCCCGGCGTCGTCGCCCAGCGCGAGCCGTGGCGGATGAGCGGCCGGCTTGGCCGCGACGAGCTGACGGCCGCGACGGCCGAGTTCGGGCTGTCGCTGACGCTGACTGACACGCGGCCGGAAGTGGTGCGGCACGACGGCGATGGCTGGCTGGATCTCGGTCCAGCGGGTAGCTCGTACTACTACTCGCGGCCGCGGATGGACGCGGCGGGGACGGTGCAGCTCGGTGGCGAGGAACTGCGGGTTGCGGGAACGTCGTGGTTTGACCACCAGTGGGGCGACTTCATCGCCGTAGGCGCGGGCGGCTGGGATTGGTTCGCGGTCAACCTCGACGACGGGACGGACGTGATGCTCGCGCTGGTGAGGTGGACCGACGGCACTTACCCGCTGGTCTTCGGCACGCTAGTCGAAGGGAGCGGTGAGGTCGTCCATCTCGATCGCGACGACTTCACCGTCGCCGTCACCGCTGAGTGGACCAGCCCGCACACGGCGATCACGTACCCGGCCGGCTGGCGGATCGAGCTGCCCGATCACGATCTGCTCATCGAGCTCGCGCCAACAGTGGGCGCGCAAGAGCTCGACACCCGCGCGACAAGCGGGGCGATCTACTGGGAGGGGTCGCAACAGGTGGCCGCGACGCGAGCCGGCTCTCCGCTCGGCGGCGAAGCCTACGTCGAGCTGACCGGTTACCGGCCGACCGACGCTGCTTCGCCCGCACCATGACCTGAGACGTCCAGTTCAGCCAGCCGCCGCATCAGCCTCGTCTCGAGCGCGCGCACGCCCTTGCGTCGTGCCATGGCCAGCCCCTGACCGACCAGCTCGGCCGCCGCCGCAGCGCCGCGCGCAGCGTGGACGACAGGCTCCAGCCGCTCGCGCAGGATCAGGCGCGTGATGAAGTAGGCGGATCGATCGGCCGATTCGAGGACTTCATCGGCCATTCGCACGGCTTCCTCGACCTCGCCTCGCTGGCTGAGCACGATCGCCTGCGCTGCCTTCAACGCGACCTGCGCCTCGATGTCGTCGCTGGCCGCGTAGTAGGCGGCCCGCCGGGCGGCCGACTCCGCCTCATCGAGCTTGCCCTGAGCGGCGAGGGCAACGGCCATCTCGGCCAGCGAACTCGACAGAAACGACTTCTCACCGAGCCGTTCGAGCTGCTCTGCCCCCTCGCGCAGCGCGCGCTCGGCAGCGCCGATGTCGCCGGCCATGTGCTCGACGATCGCGTGCCAGTGCGTCGATCCTGCGAGGTGCACGCGCCGGCCCAGCTCGGCCAGGATCTCGCGCGCTTGGCTCACGCGGCGCCGCCCCTCGTCGATGTCGCCGCCCATTGCGCTGAGGCGACCGACGATACTCAGCATCCCGGCTTCGTCGACGCGCCGCCCAGAAGCGCGCGCCCACTCGAGCAGCTCGCGCACCCGCGGGATCGCCTCGTCGATTGGCTCGTCGTCCCACACGCTGAGCGCGGCCGTGTTCGTCACTGCCTTGGCCTCTTCGGCCTCCGAGCCGGCACGCCGCGCATGCTCGAGCGCGCGCAGGTTGCAGTCGCGCGCCGCCGCCACGTCGCCGAGGTAGTAGTTGATCTGTCCGCGCAAGTTCCAGACCTCGGCCAGCGCGAGCTCGTCGCCGACCGCTTCCAGCTCGGCGATCGCCGCTTCCATGGCCGCCATTCCCTCTGCCGCGGCCAATCCGGGCGCGCTCAGAAAACCGAACATCACGTCGTGGTAGGTCGCCCGCCAGCGCCAACGCGGCGTCGTCGCTATCTCGGCCAGCCGCTTTGCGTTGGCACGCAGCTCGTCGAAACGACCCAGCTCCTGCAGCGCCTGGCAGAGGCCGTGGAGGATCTCCGCGCGCAGCTCGTCGCCCTGCCCATCCTCCTTCCCCGTCAGCTCGGCGGCCCGCTCGAGCAGGTTCGCGGCGGCCGACATGTCGCCGCGGTCGACGGCGCGCAGGCCAGCAGCCGCCAGACGGCGGGCGGCACGGTAGGCGAGCTGGTGCGCGGCATCATCGAGCGGTCCGAGCTCCGTCCGGTAGCGGAAAGCCTGCTCTAGGTGATAGCCGAGCAGCTCCTCGTACTCGGCGACCCGCTCTCCGGCCACGCGCTCGAGCCAGGCGGCGAAGCGCTCGTGCAACAGCACTCGCTCCTGCTTCGGCACGCCGTCGTAGGCAGCGTCGCGCATCAGCAGGTGGCGGAAGCGGAAGGCATCGTCGCCGGCGAAGTCCGATCGGTCGGGTCGCACGAGCTCCTTGCGCACCAGCCCCATCAGCGACGGCCCGACTTCGGTCCGTGAAGGCTCGGGCGCGAGCTCGGCCAGCGCGCCGCGCCAGAACACCTTGCCCACCACCGACGCTCGCTCGAGGACCTGCCGTTCGGGTGCGGCGAGCCGGTCGATGCGCGCGGCGAGCAGTGAGCGGATCGTCGCTGGAACGGCGACGCGCTCCAGTTCGCCGGTCGCTACCCAGCGGCCGTCGCGCAGCGCGAGCTGACCGTCATCGATGAGCATCGCCACGAACTCTTCGACGAACAGCGGATTGCCCTCGGCCGCCTGGGCCACCCGTTGGCGGACCTGCTCGGCGACACCGGCGTCACCCAGTAGGTTGCCGATAAGGTGCCCGACGTGCTGATCCGACAGCGCCTGCAGCAGGACCGTGGTGGCGTTGAGCTTGCCACCCGCCCAACCCGGCCGGACATCGAGTAGCTCGGGCCGGGCGACACACAGCAGCAGCATCGGCGCGCCGCGCGACCAGTCCGTAATGTGCTCGAGCAGGTCGAGGAACGTCTGCTCGCCCCAGTGGATGTCGTCGAAGACGACGACCAGCGGCTGCTCGTCGGCGAGCAGCTCCAGGAAGCGGCGGACGGCCCAGAAGATCTCCTCGCCGCCGCCGGTTTCGTCACTCAGCCCGATGGCTGAGGCGACGTGGCGTGCGATCAGCGAGCCGTGTTCATCGGTGGCGCAGATGCGCTCGATCTTCGCGCGCGCCTGCTCGGGCGCGTCGCTCTCCTCGATGCCGGCCGCCTGCCGGACGACCTCGGCCAGTGGCCAGAAGGTGATGCCCTGGCCATACGAGAGGCACCGCCCGCGCAGGACTCGTGCGCGCTGACGCGTCCCCGCCAGGAACTCGTGGACGAGGCGCGACTTGCCCACGCCGGCCGGGCCGAGCAGCGTGAAGAGCACGCTCGTGCGGTCGCTCACCGCCTGCTCGAATGCCTCCTCGAGCAGCCGCATCTCGCGCTCGCGCCCGACCAGCGGCGAGTCGAGCCGCCGGGCACGCCCCAGCGACGCCGCGCGCGCCACGGCGAGCAGGCGCCATGCGTTCACGGGCAGCTCTTTGCCCTTCACGCTGAGCGGAGGCAGTTGCTCGGCCGTCACGGCGTCGCGAACCAACGGGTACGTCTCGCCGCCGATCAGCGTTTCACCCGGTGCCGCGGCCGCCTGCAGCCGCGCCGCCACGTTGACGGCATCGCCGGTAACGAGCGTTTCGCCGGTCCCCTGCTCGCCGGCGACGACCGCGCCGGTGTTGATGCCCGTGCGGACCTCTATGGTCAGCCCCCAGTCACGCTCGAGCTGCCGGTTCAGGGCGGCCAGCTCGTCACGCAGGTCGGCCGCTGCCCGGACGGCGCGCAGGGCGTCGTCCTCGTGCAGCACCGGGTGCCCAAAGACAGCCATCACCGCATCGCCGATGAACTTCTCGACGGTGCCGCCGTGGCGCTCGAGCACCGCCCGTACCGTCTCGAAGTAGCGCGCCATCACGGCGCGCATCGCCTCCGGATCGCGCTGCTCGCCGATGCTCGTCGAGCCGGCGACGTCGCTGAAGAGCACGGTCACCACCTTGCGCCGTTCATGGCCGGCCGACGGGCCTGCGGCCAGCGCTGCGCCGCAGTTGCCGCAGAAGCGAAAGCCGGCCGGGTTGTCTGTGCCGCAGCGGGCGCAGGTGATCACGAGCCGGCGGGCGGCGGGGCGGCGAGCAGGAAGGCGGCGACGGCCAGCGCGCCGAGCACCACGACGACGACCATCCCGAGGTGCAGCACGATCTGTGGCCGGTACGTGCCGCTGGAGAGTTCGCGCCGCGCGTTGAGGTACGACCAGGCACCGGCGATCGCGACGCCGCCACCGAGCAGCACGAGGCCGACCCCGGTCAGCGCCTCGAGCCGGCCTGCCGCACCACCGGCGGCCAGGCGGTCGACGATGAAGCCGAGGCCGATGACGGTCAAGGCCGTCCTGATCCAGGCGAGCAGCGTACGCTCGTTGGCCAGGTGGTCGCGCACCGACGGCGGTTCGATGCCGCGCTGCTGAGTCACGCCGGCTGTTGCCTCAACCGCTGATCAGCTCGCCGCCGTCGACGCCGATGACGTTGCCGGTGATCCAGTGCGTGCCTTCGCCCGAGAGCGTGACGATTGCCTGCGCGACGTCGTCGACGGTCGTCATCCGGCCCATTGGGTTGCGCTTGGTGGCGTGGTCGATCAGCTCCTGTGCCTCGGGAATCTGCATCAGTGCCGGCGTCTTCGTAACCCCCGCACGGACAGCATTGACCGTCACGCCGCTGCCCAGTTTGGCAAACTCCATTGCCAGCTGACGGATGTGCGATTCGAGTGCCGACTTGGCCGCGCTGACCGCGCCGTAGGTGCCGATGACCCGCGTCGAACCCTCGCTCGTCATGGCGTAGATCTTCGAGCCGTCACGGAGCAGGCCGCCGTGCCAGCAGTCCTGTGCCCAGTAGACCAGACTGTGCGCCATGACGTCGAGGGTCATGTCCATGTGCCTGCGCGAGATGGCCGCCGAAGGATCGCTGGCCAGGAACGGACGGAGCGTGCCGAAAGCCAGCGAATGGAGCATTACCCGGATGTACGGTCGCTCCGCGCTGCGCGCCGCGAAGCGGTCGCGCAGCTCGCCTACCACCCGCGCGCGCTGGTCGTCGTCAGCGGCGTTGATGTTGAAGAACAGCGCCTCGCGGCCGGCCGCCGCGATGCGCGCCTTGATCGACTCGACGCGCTCCATCCCCTGACGCCGGTCGAGGTGGACGCCGCAGACGTTGTAGCCGGCGGCGGCGAGCGCCAGCGACGTCGCCTCGCCGAAGCCGCTGCTGGCGCCCAGTATGAGTGCCCAGCGCTCGCGATCGTCGCTCACCGGCCGATCCTATCATCGGCCCATGGCCCACCAACTGACGCTGCTCCTCGTCCACGCCCATCCCGACGACGAGAGCATCTCGACCGGCGGCGTGATGGCGCGCTATGCGGCCGAGGGCGTGCGCGTCGTGTGCGTCACCTGCACCCGCGGCGAGCACGGCGAGATCGTGGTGCCCGAGCTCGATACGCCTGACAACCACCGTCGCTTGGCTGAGATCCGGCGCGAGGAGCTGCGCAGCGCGCTGGCTCGCCTTGGCCCGCTCGAGCACCGCTTCCTCGGCTACGTCGATTCGGGAATGATGGGCACGCCCGAGAACGGCGCGCCCGGGAGCTTCTGGCAGGCCGACTTCGACGAAGCCGTCGGCCGCCTCCTGCGCATCGTCCGCGAGGTGCGCCCGCAGGTGATGGTCAGCTACAACGACTTCGGCGGCTACGGCCACCCCGATCACATCCGCGCGGCACTGATCACCAAGGCCGCCTTCGAGCAGACGGCAGACGACGATGGCGGCCCGCTCAAGCTCTACGAGGTCGCGCGCGACTGGTCACGCCTCGAGGAGGTGCGCCAGCGCGCCGAGCAGCGCGGCGCCGACGCGTGGTGGAGACAGTCCGCCGAGGAGTCCGACGAGGAACGCCGCCAGCGGGAGGAATTGATGGCGAGGATGGCCGCCGCAACCGGTCCCATCACCACCCGCGTCGACGTCGCCGAGTGGGTCGAAGCAAAGCACGCCGCGATGAGCGAGCACGTCACTCAGCTCTCGCGGCGCATGGTGTTCCTCGCGCTCACGCCGGCTGACTGGCGCGAGCTCATGCCAACCGAGGACTTCACTCTGCGTGTTGCCCGCGTCGGCGTGCGCATCCCCGAGGACGACCTCTTCGCCGGCCTGCGCTGACGAGCCGTGCCGGTTTCGCCTCAGTAGTCGAACATGCCCTCCGACGCGCGGCGCACGCGCTCGAGGACGCGGCGCCCGCCGCCTTCGTAGTCGAGCAGGTTGGGCTGCGCATCCTCGACGATCAGCGTCGGGTGCGGCCATGCCTGGACCAGCCGCCGGCCGTTGAAGGTCAGCTCGAGCAGGAGTCCCTGCATCGTCGGCTCCGACCAGTCCTGGTCGAAAACGAGGTTGCCCAGCGAGTAGAAGACGAGCCGGCCGCCGATCTCCTCGATCGCGCCCGCCCAGTGCGAGTGGTGGCCAATGACCAGGTCGGCGCCTGCCTCCAGCCAGCTGGCGGCCAGCCGGCGCTGGGCTCGGCTCGGCTCCGCCTGGTACTCCCTTCCCCAGTGCGGCGTGACGATCACGACGTCCGCTTCGGCCCGCGCCAGCCCTATCTGTTCGAGCGTCTGCTCGTCCCGGCAACGCAGGCCGCCGGCGCCCGACCGGCTCGCGAAATCGCGGCCGACCACGCTGCACGAGATGATCGCGACGCGCTGGCCGGCGGCGTCGAGGTAGGCCGGTGCAGCGGCGGCGGCCACGTCTCGGCCGGCACCGGCATGCGCAATCCCGAGGCGGTCGAGCTCGCCAACGGTCTCGCGAATCGCGCTCGCACCGCCGTCGCCGATGTGGTTATTGGCCAGGCTGAGGAAGTCGAAGCCGGCGTTCTGCAGGCCGGCCAGCAGCCGGGCGTCGCCGGTGAAGGTCGTTCCGTAGGCGTGGTACCGGGCGTCACGCTCGACCGGCGACTCGAGATTCGCCATCGCCATGTCGGCGCCGCTGATCAGCCGCCGCACGCCACCCTCGTTGCCCGTGCTGCGCGCTACCGGCAGGCGATGACCGAAGGGCGAGCAGCAGTCCCGCCGCACGATCTCGACGCTGCCGCCGTTCCATGGGAAGTCGATCCCCTTGCCGGCGACGGTAACCTGCCTGGCCACGCCGCGGTCGAGCAGGATGTCGCCG
>JALYGJ010000022.1 GCA_030777155.1 Chloroflexota bacterium
CGGCGATGGCGTCCGCCGGCGAGCGGATTGCCACCGGCCGGCCCTCGACCCGGATTTCGCCCGCATCGACCGACGTCAGGCCATAGAGGATGCGCATCAGCGTCGTCTTGCCGGCACCGTTCTCGCCGAGCACGCCGTGCACCTCTGTCGGCCACAGCGTCAGGTCGACATCGTCATTGGCAACCAGTTCGCCGTAGCGCTTGGTGATGCCGCGCAGCTCGACCGCCGGCGTGGTGGGCTGGGGCGCGTCGGCCTCAGCCGCCGCCCGCTGAGCGGCGGCCGGCTGCGCTAGCTCGTCGGATGGCTGCGCGAGCTCGTCGCGCATGTCGCTCAGGCGGGCGGAACGACCGAGCCGGGCGGCGTCGCCTCGTTGATGTCGACACGGAAGAGGCCGCTGCGAATCTCCTCCTCCTTCTGTCGGACCTGCTGGACCAGGTCGTCGGGAACGCCACCGACGACGTCCGTGTTGATCGGCGCCAGCGATGCACCGCCCTTGGCGAACATGCTGAAGTCCTTCAGGTCCTGGGCGGTGTACGCGCCGGCGGTCACCTGGTCGATGACGTAGTCGACGGTGGGCGTCATGTTCCAGACCACGCTGGTCACGACGTGCTCCGGCGCGAGGTCTTTCTGGTCGGCCATGTTGCCGACGGCAAGGAGGCCGCGCTGCTGGGCCAGCTCGATGACGCCGAAGCGCTCGGCGTATAGGACGTCGGCACCGGCATCCGCCTGTGCCGCGGCCGCCTCACGCGCGGCATCGGGGTTGAACCAGCTGTTGATGAAGGTGACCTTGACCTCCACCTGCTCGTTGACGGACTGGGCGCCGGCGATGAAGGCGTTGGTGATGCGGTTGACCTCGGGCACCGGGTAGCCGCCGACGACGCCCAGGATGTTCGTCTTCGTCAGGCCGCCGGCGAGCATGCCGGCGAGGTACGCCGGCTCGTGGATCCAGTTGTCGAAGACCGAGAAGTTCGGATCGGCCGGGCCGCCACCCGAGCCGAAGACGAAGGCGATGTCGGGGAAGTCCTTGGCCACTGCCCTGACCGCCTCCTCGTTGCCGAAAGCGTCGCCGAAGATGATGTCGGGGGGATTTGCGCCGCCGGCAACCTCGCGCAGCTCGCGCGCCATGTCACCCGAGTAGCCCAGGTCGTCGACGAAGTCGTATTCGATCCGGCCGGTGGCCTCCTCCTGCTCGAGGGCGCGATGGATGACGCCGTCCCACGGCTCCTCGATCTGCGTGGCGAAGGCGCCGAACACGCGCAGCTTGTCCTCGCCGGCCGGCGTCGGACTGCCCATCGGTGGCGTCGACGTGCACGCTGCGGCGAGCACGACGGCAGCGATCGCCACAGCACCGAGCTGGAGCCGCTTGGTCGAACGGATCAGGTTCACCGGCTGTCCTCCTCACGCCGGCCGCAACCCCTCCGGCGGCCGCGCGGCGACAGTCTAGCGCCGACTGAGCCGACGGGCCAACTCGATAAGCGTGCGCACCGGCGCCCCCTGCGGACCCTTCGGCGAGAACGGCCGGTCCTCCTCGAACCAGGCGCTGCCCGCGATGTCGAGGTGCGCCCACTCGACGTCGGGGTCGACACCTGCCTCGATGAATGCTGCCCCCTTGATCGCGCTACCCATCCGCCCGGCGCTGTTGCGCAGGTCGGCGACGTCGCTCTTCATCTCGTCGCGATACTCGTCGGCGAGCGGCATCGGCCACATCCGCTCGCCGGCCGCATCACCGGCGTGGCGCACCGCATTGACGAAGCCGGCGGGCCGGCCGAACAACCCGGTGTAGTGGCCGCCGAGGGCGATCCGGATCGCGCCGGTCAACGTCGCCACGTCGACGATCCGGTGCGCCCCCTCGCGCTGGGCGTACGTGACGGCGTCGATCAGCACCAGCCGGCCCTCGGCGTCAGTGTTCGTGATCTCGACGGTCTTGCCGCTCATGCTGGTCACGACGTCGCCCGGTTTGGTGGCATGGCCGCCGGGCATGTTCTCGGTGCAGGGGGCAACGGCAATAACGTTGAGCGGCAGCTGCAGGCGGGCGATCGCGACGGTGGCGGCCATGACCGACGCCGCGCCGGTCATGTCGTACTTCATCAGGTGCATGTCGTCGGCGGGCTTGATCGATATGCCGCCCGAGTCGAACGTGATGCCCTTGCCGACCAGCCCGAGATCGTAGCCGTCGCCATCGCGCGCGTGGTGGCGCAGCACGACCAGCCGCGCTGGCTCGTCGCTGCCACGGGCCACCGAGAGGAAGCTGTTCATGCCCAGCGCGGCACAGGCCTGCTCGTCGAGTGCCTCGAAGATCAACCCGTCGCGCTCGGCGAGGTGACGCGCCTCGTTTGCCAACGCCGTCGGGGTCAGCAGGTTGGCTGGCTCGTTGGCCAGGCTGCGCGCCCAGTTGACTGCGCTGCCGATGGCAGTGCCGGCAGCGATCGCCTGCGCCGCGGTTCCGTCGGCAGGTCGTTCCTCGGCGGGATCGTCGTCCACCTCGGCCGCCACGAGATAGACCTCCTCGAGCGGCGGCAGCCGGCGGTCCTCCTCGCTCGTGCGGTGCACCTCGGGCCGCCACATCGCGTAGAGCGCTCCCTCGACGGCAGCCTGCACGGCCGTCGCCTGCCCGAGGTCCTCGGGCACCAGCGCCACGGCGACGCGCCGCGCGGTCGAGTGCCACAACGCGCGCATACCGGCACTGACGACGTTGCGCGCCCGCTCGACGTCATACTCCTCGCGCGTCCCGGCACTGACGACCACCAAGCGCAACGCGTCACGATCGGTCTGACGCAGGTGCGTAAAGGCGGTGTACACCTTCTGCGTGCCGCTCTCGCGGGCAACCCACTCGGCCTGCTCGCGCTCGGCGGCCGGCAACCCACTCGGCGCTGTCCCGTCCTTGAAGACGGGCACGATCAGCGCGTCGAGGTCGACGTCGTCGAGCTGGGCGAGCGTGCTGAAGCGCAACATGGCCTCCTCTCGGGCTGGCGCGGCGCGGCAGTTGGGGCGAAGCGTATTAGAGTCAACGTGTTGACGCAGCCGCTGCCGTGAAACCGATGAACCGACGCATCTTCAGCTTCGACCCGCCCGACCGCTTCGTCTGCGGCGCGCTCGGCCAGCCGGGTCAGCGAACGTTCTTGCTGCAGGCGGCGAAGGGCGGTCAGGTCGTGTCCGTCGTCGTCGAGAAGGCCCAGGTGGCGGTGCTCGCCGAGCGCCTGGCCGCGCTGCTGCTCGGCCTGCGCGAACGGGGCGTCGAGATCGAGGCGACGAGCGAACCCGACGCCGAGCCGTTGAGCGAGCCGGTACGCGAAGAGTTCCGCGTGGGGCAGATCAGCCTCGCCTGGGATCCCCAGCGCGAGCGCGTCGTGATCGAGGCGCGCGAGCTGAGCGAGCTCGATGCCGAGGACGAGGACCAGGACCAGGACGAGGGCGAGGGCGATCGACTCGACGGCCCCGACCTCGTGCGCGTCAGCCTCCGACCGGCCGAGGCGCACGCCTTCGTTACGCGGGCGGTGGCAGTGATGCGCGCGGGTCGGCCACCGTGCCCCAATTGCGGCGCGCCGCTCGATCCGCGCGGCCACTTCTGCCCGCGCCGCAACGGGTACACGCACTGACGCAGGACGGACGGGGCGAGCAAACCCTGCGCCGACTCGCGGGCGGGTCGATCGAGCTGCTCGGGCGGCTGGTCAATGCCTCCAACGCGACGTTTCTGTGTACGGTGCGGGGCCCCGACGGGGAGCCCATCCGCGCGGTCTACAAGCCCACACGCGGAGAGCGGCCGCTCGACGACTTCCCGGCCGGCACGCTCGCCGCGCGTGAGCTCGCCGCCTTCGTCCTCTCCAACGCAACGGGCTGGGGGATCGTGCCGCCGACGGTCGTGCGCGACGGGCCGTTCGGGCCGGGCATGCTCCAGGCGTGGGTAGAAGCGGATCCCGGCGTTGACGTGGTGCGGCTCGTGAACGAGTCCGATCCGCGACTGCGCCGGCTCGCTCTCTTCGACGTCATCGTCAACAACGCCGATCGCAAGGCGGGCCACCTGCTGCCACTCTCGTCGGGAGTCATCTGCGGCGTCGACCACGGCATCTGCTTTGCCGTCGCGCCGAAACTGCGCACGGTGCTGTGGGCGTGGCGCGGGGAGCAGCTCGACGAGGCCGAGCTGGGGCTCGTCGACGACGTTGCCGCCGCGCTCGCCGGCACGGTCGGCGATCAGCTGGCCGAGCTGCTGACCGCACAGGAAGTGGCCGCGACAAGGAGGCGGACGGACGAGCTGCGCCGCAGCCGGCGTTTCCCGCAGCCCGACCCGTGGCGGCCGGCGATTCCCTGGCCGCCGTACTAGGGGCAATCGACCTGTTAGCGAACTGACAGCCGCGGTCAGCGACGGCGAGCTGGCCAACATGCGGCGGCTGCTAAGGTCACGATCATGGTCGACTCTCCGGTTGCGCTACGTAACACGCTGCGCCGCCTTGCCGACTGGCCGCCTGATCCCACGGGCGTCGTGACCGCCTACCTCGATCCGCACAGCACCGACAATCCGAACGTCCGCACGGGATTGATCGTCCTGCGCGACCGGCGTCGTGAGATTGAACGTGGCCTGGAGCGTCCGGCACGTGAGCGCTTCACCGAGCAGGTCGAGCGCATCGAGCAGGAGGTCGAGCAGCGGCTGCCCGACGTCCACGGGCTCGCCCTGTTCGCCGCTGCCGACGGCCGTTTCGAGGCGGCCGAGACACGGCTGCCGCTCGACAACGCGGTGACTCTCAGTCGTCAGCCGCAGCTGCTGTCGCTGGCCCGCCTGGCCGACGCCGAGCAGGCCGTGGTCGCCCTCGTCGACACCAACACGCTGCGTCTGTTCGTCCATCGTTCAGGTTCACTCGAGGAGATCGGGCTGGTCGACGACCAGACCGACGACTACCGCCAGACAGCCGTCGGCGGCTGGTCACAGGCGCGCTTCCAGCGCCACGTCGAGGCTCACCGTGAAGCATTCGCCAAGCTCGGCGCCGAGGCGATCGAGCAGGTCGTCGGACTCGAGGAGGCGAAGGTGCTGCTGCTCGCCGGTGACGAGGTCGCGGTCCCGCTGCTGCTCGAAGAGCTGCCACGGCGGCTGGCCGAGATGGTGCGCGGAACCCTCCGCCTCGGGAAGCGCTCGACGCCGGAGGAGGTCGCGGCCGAGGCGCTGCCGGCGCTCGACAGGCTGCGCGAAGAGGACGCCGCCGACGCCGCGGAGCGGTTGGTCGGCGCGGCGCTGGCCGACGCGATGGCAGTCGTCGGCGTCGACGCAACGCGACGCGCGCTGACGATCGGACAGGCGCTCGAGGTGGTCATCGATCTCGGCGTACTGGCGGACCGGGGAAAAGTGAACGCGGAGCCGAGAGACGGCGACGAGACGGCGATCGAGGAGCTCGAGGAGCTGGTCCGGCTTGCCGCGGCGACAGACGCCCGGGTCCGGTTCAGCGCCGACCACGCCGGTCTGCGCGAGCACGGTGGCGCCGGCGCGCTGCTCCGCTTCCGGCTGGATCGGGCGGCCGACGAGGCGGCCGGCGACGGCGAAGCGGCGCCCGCCGTACCGGTCACTTCGGGGCGCCCGTCATGATCGAGCTGCTGCTGATCGGTGGTGCGCTGGCCGTGGTCGGCCTGCTTGTCATCGCTGCCGCCTTCCTGCTCCACCAGCGCCGCTCGGGCACCGTTCGCGCGGTGCTGTTCCCACGCCGCTCGGGCATAAGCCGCCCGCGGCTGCGCCGGCAACGAGAGAGGAGCGAACAATGACTCGGCTGTGCCGGGCGGGCGAGGTGATGGGCCTGCCGGTCGTGACGCTCGACACGGCAAGCGCCGTCGGCGAGGTGCGCGACATTCTCTTCGATCCGACGCGGGCAAAGGTGATCGGGTTCACTCTGCGCGGCCGGGGACTGCTCTCGCCGCCGCTGACCGGCCTGCTGCCGATCGACGTCGTGCGCTCGATCGGTCAGGGGGCGCTGATGATCGCGTCCGAGAGTGGCCTGGTCGGCGAGCGCGAGGGGATGACCGACGCGCTCCAGAAGCAGATCGAGGTGATCGGCAAGGAGGTCGTGAACGACGCCGGCGAGGCGCTCGGCGAAGTGATCGACGTGATCCTTGAGATCGACGGCCCGACGGCGTCGGTCGTTGGTTACGAGGTCGGCTCCGGCGACTGGCGGGTGATCGTCCCGCTGCCCGAGGGCATCCCCGTGTCAGACAAGGCGCTGGTCGTTCCCGCCGCCGCCGAACCGTACATCGCGCAGGGCCTGAGCGGCTTCCGAGAGACGCTCGAACGTGCGCGCCGATCGCGCGAAGAGCCCGTCCTTCGGGAGCCTGAGCCGGCCGCCGCCGGGCAGCCGGCTGTCACCGAACGCGACGCGGAGCAGGACGGCGAGAGCCTGCGCCGCGGCGAGGAGATTCACGCTTGATCCGCCTCTCGCAGCTCAAGGGCCAGCGCGTGCTCGCGCGCGACGGCACGCAGATCGTCGGCAGCGTGCGCCGGCTGCTCCTCGATCGGGCGACCAACAGCATCGTCGCGCTGCAGCTCGACGGCACGTCGGACAGCGACAACCTGGTCGAGTGGTCCGATCTCGCGGCCATCGCCCCCGACGCGCTCATCGTCGATTCGGAGGAGGTCCTGCGCGGCCCGCAGACGGCCGCTGAGCACGACCTGCTCGCCGGGCGGCTCGAGCTGCAGGGCAAGCTCGTCCTAACCGAAACAGGTGACGAGATCGGCCCGCTGAACGACCTCGCCTTCGACGAACGTTCAGGACAGCTGGTCGAGCTGGAAGTCCCGGGACACGTCGTCCCGGCCAGCGACGTGGTCGCGCTCGGCCCCTACGCGCTGATCGTCCCGGCTCAAGGCTGATCGGGCCGGCCGAACAGGTCGAGCAGGCCACGCAGCGGAATCGAGACCCAGTCCGGCCGGTTGTTGAGCTCGTAGGCCAGCTCGTAGAGCACCTTCTGCAACATCGAGGCCTCGAGCAGCGCGGCCAGCTCGGTGTCGTCGCCGGCGAGGAACCGAGCGCCCGCAGCCGCGCCCCGGTAGCCGCGCAGATACGTGGCCGCCACCTGCCGGTACCAGTACGCCGCCCACGGCTCGAGCCGCGCAACGTCCTCCGGCCGGACCGTCCCGCCGACCCGCTCGCTGAGCAGCGTTCCCAGCGCGGCATAGTGGAATGAGCGGAGCATGCCGGCCACGTCGGTCAACGCCGAGCGCTTGTGGCGGCGTTCGGCAAGCGGCCGGCCGGGCTCGCCCTCGAAGTCGATGAAGACGAAGTCACGACCGGTCCACAGCACCTGGCCGAGGTGGAAGTCGCCATGGCAGCGGATGCGCTGAGCCGAGATGCGCCGGTCGAGCATGCCGCGCAGGCGTGACTCGATCAGCGGTCGCAGAGCGAGCGCCTCCCGTGCGGCAGCCGCGACGGCGTCGGGCAGATCGTCGAGGCGGCGCTCGAGGAGGCCCATCGCCTCGGCCGCCTGACCACGCATCGTCTGGTAGAGCGAGCGTTGGTACAGCGCCGTGAACGGCTCCGGCGCGAAGGCGGGATCAGCGTCGTGCCCGGCCAGCGCCCGGTGCAGCTCGGCAGTCCGCTCGCCAAGCAGCGCGGCGGCATCGAGGTACGAGCCGACCATCTCACGCGCGCGCTCCGACGGCTCCGCCGCGCCGGCCTCGAGTATCGCCGAGATGTCGGTCACCGCCGGCCCGGCTGGCTCGTCGATGGTCACTGCCCGCTCGTAGAAGGCGCTCACCTGGTCGAGTGTGAACTCCCACGCGTCCCCCTCGTTGGCCACGAACTGTTGCAGGATGCCCAGCGCAGCGGGATCGCCGCGCGCCGGCCGGTAGGCCAGCCAGCCGGCAACCTGGGGGACGTGGGGGAAGCCGGCGGCGGTCAGCGCCTGGCCGATCTCGAGGTCGGGATTGATGCCCGGCTCGAGCCGCCGGAAGAGCTTGAGGATCAGCCGGTCACCAAAAGTGATCGAGGTATTGCTCTGCTCGCTGCGCCCGGCCCGTGCCTCCAACCCGTTGCCCGCCGTGTCGCGGGTCAATCCGCGGAAGGCAGCCGTGGGCGTGGCGGTGACCTGTCCTGCCCGGCCGTTGAAGCGGCGGCGGCCGCTGATCGCGTCGAGCAGCGCGCGCGCCGCGGCTGAGTCGTACAGCGCGTCGTAGAGCAGGAAGTGTGGGTGAGTCGCATCCTCGCTGGGCGCCACGCGCGCGATCAGCGCCTGCGGCACCTCGCGGCCGATCCGCTCGAGCTCCTCCGTGTGCGCCGGCGCGAGGGCGAGCGGCAGCACGTACGACTCTGGCTCGCCTTCCGTGAACTCGACGTTGAAGATGGCCAGCGCTGCTTCCGGCGCCGGGCCGGCGTCGCGACCGGCCGTCCGCAGCAGCAGCGCTTCGTGAAGGGTCACCTGCTTGATCCGGCGCGCCTTCGAGCGGAACCAGCGGCGCGCGCGCAGGTAACCGGGCAGCACCCGGCGCAGCTCGCCGGCGCCAGCGCCGCGCAGGATCACGTTGAGCGAAGGCTCGGCGCGAATCAACGGCGGCGGCTCCGTCATTGCCCGCACCTCGGTCCCGCGCCCGCTCGGATCAGCCTCGAGCGAGAACCACATGAAAGCGTGGGGCCCGAGCGTCAACACCATCCGCTGGTCGGTCAGCCGCGGGAACTCGACGCGCCCGAACATCTCGACCGGCACCAGGGCGCGGTAGGCAGCGAGGTCGAGCTCGGCGTACTGGACGAAGCGCGAGGTGTTGGCGACGACGAGGATGCGCTCGCCCTCGTGTTCGCGGACGAAGGCGATGACGCGCCGGTTCTCGGGATGGACGAACGTCAGCGTTCCCCGCCCGAAGGCGTGGTGTTGCCGGCGCAGCGCAATCAGCCGCTTCATCCACCACAGCAGAGAGTGCTGGTTGTTCTGCTGCGTCTCGACGTTGACTGTCTCGTAGTGGTACTCGGGATCGGTGATCACCGGCAGGTAGAGCTGCTGCCGGTTTGCCGCCGAGAACCCGGCGTTGCGGTCGCCCGACCACTGCATCGGCGTGCGCACGCCGTTTCGGTCGCCGAGGTAGATGTTGTCGCCCATGCCGATCTCGTCGCCGTAGTAGATGACCGGCGTGCCGGGAAGCGCGAAGAGCAGCCCGTTGAGCAGCTCGATCCGGCGCCGGTTGTTGCCCAGCAGCGGCGCCAGTCGCCGGCGGATGCCGAGATTGATGCGCATGACCGGGTCGTGCGCGTAGACGCGGTACATGTAGTCGCGCTCCTCGTCGGTCACCATTTCGAGCGTCAGCTCGTCGTGGTTGCGCAGGAACAGCGCCCATTGCGCCGTGTCCGGGATGGGCGGGGTCTGGGCCAGAATGTCGTACAGCGGGTAGCGGTCTTCCATCCGCACCGACATGAACATGCGCGGCATGACCGGGAAGTGGAAAGCCATGTGGCACTCGTCGCCCTGGCCGAAGTAGGCGACGGCGTCCTCCGGCCACTGGTTGGCCTCGGCCAGCAGCATGCGGTCGTCGAAGCGCGCATCGACGTGCGCGCGCAGCTCGCGCAGGAAGTCGTGCGTCCGCGGCAGGTTCTCACAGTTCGTGCCTTCTTCCTCGTAGAGGTACGGGATCGCGTCGAGGCGCAACCCGTCGACGCCCAGCTCGAACCAGAAGTCGAGCGCCCGCTTGACCTGCTCGCGGACGCGCGGGTTCTCGAAGTTCAGGTCCGGCTGGTGGCCGTAGAAGCGGTGCCAGTAGTAGGCGTTGGCGACCGGGTCCCACGACCAGTTGGAGGCCTCGAAGTCCTTGAAGATGATGCGCGCGTCACGGTAGCGGTCGGGCGTGTCGCTCCAGACGTAGTAGTCGCGCCAGGCGCTGCCGACCGGCGAGCGGCGGGCACGCTGGAACCAGGGGTGCTGGTCGGAGGTGTGGTTGCAGACGAGCTCCGTGATCACGCGCAGGCCGCGCCGATGCGCCTCGCGCACGAAGAGCTTGAAGTCGCGCAGCGCGCCGTATTCGGGGTGGATGCTCGTGTAGTCGGCGATGTCGTAGCCGTCGTCGCGGCGCGGCGAGGGATAGAAGGGCAGCAGCCAGACGGCCGTTACCCCGAGATCGGCGAGGTAATCGAGCTTGTGCGTCAGGCCGCGGAAGTCACCCGATCCATCGCCGTTGCTATCGAAGAAGGCACGGACGTGCAGCTCGTAGATGAGCGCGTCCTTGTACCACAGCGGATCAGCCACGAACTTGGACTACACGCGCTCGACGATGAAGACGTGCGCCGGCATGCGCGCCGGGTCGAGCTCGATCGACGCCCGATTGCCCGGCCAGGCGTGGCTCTCGCCGGTCAGCAGGTCGGTGGCCACGACCGGCACGTTCCACGGCAGCGTCAGCGCACCGGCCTGGCTCTTGAACGGGTCCAGGTTGACGACGACGAGGATCATGTCCGACCCATCGGCCGACTGCTTGCTGTAGGCGAGCAGCTGCGGGTTGTCGATCGGGTAGAAGGCGACGCCCTCGTTCGCCTGCAGCGCCCGGTGCTCGCGTCGCGCGCGATTGAGGGCGCTGATGATCGGGCGCAGGCTGTCCGGCCGATCCAGGTCCCACGTCCGCTGCTCGTACTTCTCCGAGTTGAGGTACTCCTCGCTGCCCGGCTCGCGCGGGAAATTCTCGCCAAGCTCGAAGGCTGGCCCATAGATGCCGTAATTGGCGGTCATCGTCGCCGCCATCACCGCCCGCGCGATGAAAGCCGGCCGGCCGCCAGTCTGCAGGTAGGCGTGAAGGATGTCGGGCGTGTTCGGCCAGAAGTTCGGCCGGAAGAACTCAGACACCGGTGGGGAAGACAGCTCGACCAGGTAGTCGGTCAGCTCCTGCTTCTCGTTGCGCCAGGTGAAGTAGGTGTAGCTCTGCGAGAAGCCCAGCTTGGCCAGCCGGTACATCACCTTTGGCCGCGTGAAGGCCTCCGACAGGAACAGGACTTCGGGGTGGTTGGCCTTCAGCCGGCCGATGCACCACTCCCAGAAGGCAAAGGCCTTCGTGTGCGGGTTGTCGACGCGGAAGATGCGCACGCCGTGGCCGATCCAGAACTCGAACACGTCGTGCAGCGCCTGCCACAGTCCGCGCCAGTCCTCGCTCTCGAAGTCAAACGGGTAGATGTCCTGGTATTTCTTGGGCGGGTTCTCGGCGTACTGGATGGTGCCGTCTGGGCGTGCCCGGAACCATGTTGGGTGTTCCGTGACCCAGGGGTGGTCGGGCGAGGCCTGGAAGGCGATGTCGAGGGCGATCTCGATACCGCGCGCGCCGGCTGCGTCGACGAGCGCACGGAAGTCGTCGAGGCTGCCCAGGTCAGGATGGACGGCGGTGTGGCCACCCTCCGGGCCACCGATTGCCCACGGCACGCCAGGGTCGGACGGGGCGGCCTGCGTGACGTTGTTGGGCCCTTTCCGGAACTGGCGGCCGATGGGATGAACGGGTGGCAGGTAGAGGACGTCGAAGCCCAGCTCCTCCACGTAGGGCAGGCGCGCGATGACGTCCCTGAAGGTTCCGTGGCGAGCCGGGTCGGACGAGGCCGAGCGGGGGAACATCTCGTACCAAGCCGAGAAGCGGGCGCGGACGAGGTCCACGACCAGCTCGAGCGGCGCATCGAGCGTCGTCTCGTGGGTGCGGTCCGGATGGCGCTCGACGATCTCGGTCAGCCGTGCGTCACGCGCGGCCGCCTGATCGCCCGCGCGCAGCTGCCCGGCTGAGTCGGTCAGGTGCATCGCATCGGCCGGCGCGCTGTGCCCCGCTCGGCCGGCGGCCGCCTCGACGAGGTCCGCGCCGATGAGCAGGTCGACGGTGACGTCCTGGCCGGCCGCGATCCGCTTCTGCAGGTCGTGCTGCCACGTTCGGAAGGAGTCGACCCAGGCGGCGACGTCGTAGCGCCAGCGGCCGATCTCGTCGAGCGACACGACGGCCCGCCAGCGGTCGTTGCCGAGCGCCACCATCTCGGTTTCGTGCCAGTCCTCCGAGCCGGGCCTCGCCCAGCGGAGGACGGCGCGGATCTCCTCGTGGCCGTCGGCGAACGCGTCGGCTTCCACCACCAGTTCGTCGCCCACCGTCCGCTTGACCGCGAAGCGGCCGCCGTCGACGCTCGGCGTGACGTTCTCGATGACCACTCGCCGTCGGCCGTCGTCGGGCATGGCGGCATGCCGTTCTGCGACGAGGCGGACCAGGTCGCGGATCACTCAGTCCTCCCGCGGGTGGCGGTCGCGGCGCGGCCGGCCACCGCCGCCAGTTCGTCAGCCAATCGGTCGAGGCGGTAGCCGGCGCGCTCGGCAACCCCTTTCAGTCGCTTGACGCGCTTGACCAGCGGCTCGACTTCCGCTTCCGGCATGCCATGCTCGACGGACACCAGGCGCGCAACTGGCAGCCAGCTGACCGTGCGCTCGTAGTCCTCCTGTCGGAACCACTCCACGCCCTCGTGTTGATTGACGCCGATCGCACGACGAAACGCTGCGTTGTCAAGCCACTTGACGGGGACGTCGCCCTCCTCCGCCCACGCCCCGTCCTGACCGGGCAGCGACAGCAGGCAGCGGACGACGGCCGTTGCGTGAGCAGCATCGTCGGCGGCCAGCCCGAGCTCCTGCAGCTGGCGCTCGAGGACCGGCGCGCAGCGCCACGCATCGAGCCAGCGGCCGGCGAACAGCGTTTCCGGCACGGCGCGGTCAACTGCCTGGGCGATCTGCCAGGCAGCGTAGATCGCGCGCTGCGCGCTTCGGTCGCCGACCGTTCGCGCCAGGTAGTTGCGGACGGCAGGCGGCGGCGCGACGACGTACGCCCAGCCGGCGTCTGAAACGGGCGTGCCCTTGCTGGCTTCGACGCCCGCCTGGAGTCGCGCGGCGGTGGCCAGCGCGACCAGCCGGCCGCCCAGGTCGTCGATCTCCCGCCCGTCCCGCTCTACGTCGCCGTCGAGTACGCGACGAAGCACGCGCGGTTCGAGAGCCGCGCGCAGCGCGGCGTGGAACGGCGCCAGCTCCATCTCGCGCATTGCCTCGTCGACGCTGACGACGCCGCGGCCGCCCAGCCAGTCGGCCAGCCGGCGCCAGCGACCGTCGGTATCGACGACTTCGCGCAGCTCGATGAAGACGTGACAGCGGTAGGCGCCCAGCTCGAGGTATAGACCCTCGCGCGTCAGATCAGACTGCGAGCGCAGGTACTCCAGGCCGGCGCGGTGGTCGCGCAGGACGAGGTAGCGCGCCTCGTCGTCGGCCAACCCGAGCGCCTCGCCGAGCGACCGCCCCGTCACCGCCGCCGTCCGGATCCAGCCGCGCGTCTCGGCATAGCGGTTGTGGTAGACGACCAGAGTCCGCTCGTCGCCGTGCCTATTGGAGTAGGCGAAGACATCCTCGTTGACCGACCCGTCGGTCGTGTAGAAGTCGTACAGCGCAAAGTCGGTCACTTCCGCGAACAGCTCCCGGCGGTGGAGCAGCGGGAAGATCTCGCGCTCGTGCCGCTCCACCAGCCACTCGTTCGGCTGCTCCTCGAGCTGCGCGCGACGGAACTCCATGCCGTACTTCTCGCGGAAGCCCTCGACCTGGCCGTGGCCGAACATCGGCAGACCGGGCATCGTCGTCATGACGGTGGCGACGCCGAAGTACTTGTCCCCGTCGCCGAACTGCTCGACGGCCGTCTTCTCGTCGGGATTGTTCATGAAGTTGACGTAGCGCTTGAGGATCTGCGGATCGAACTCGAGCGTGTTCTTGACGACGAGCCTGTACTCGGCGTTCTTCTCGTCGCGCATCATGTTCATGAAGGCGCTGTTGTAAACGCGGTGCATCCCGAGCGTGCGGACGAAGTAGCCCTCCATCAGCCAGAACGCCTCGGCCAGCAGCAACGTGTCGGGCGCCTCCGCGGCGACGCGGTCGACGACCTCGCGCCAGAACTCGTTGGGCATGCGCCGGTTGAACTCGCGCTTCGACATCGAGTACTCGGCGCGCGACGGGATGGCGCCGCCCGAGCCCGGCTCCGGGTACCACAGCCGCTGGATGTGGCGCTTGGCCAGCGTCATCGCGGCGTCGAAGCGGATGACCGGGAACAGGCGCGCGACGTGGAGGATCGTCTGGATGACCGCCTCACGCACCTCCGGCTTCAGGTAATCGAGCTGCGCGGTGTCGTTCCACGGCGTGCTCGTGCCGTCGTTGCCGTGGTACACGTAGCGCTCCTCGCCGCTCCAGCGATCGACGCGCTTGAACGTCACGGCGGCATCGCTGTTGTCGTAGTAGTGATCCTCGATGTAGATACCGACTCGTTCGTCCGACGAGAGGTTCGGGCCGTTGTAGGTGTACGCCGGGTAGGGCGCATCGGGCCGCGACATGAACCAGTCGGGATGCTCGATCACCCAGCGCGAGTCGATCCCCATATGGTTCGGCACCATGTCGCTGGCCAGGCGGATCCCGCGCGCCCACGCCCGGTCGCGCAGGTTGCGATAGGCCTCCTCCCCGCCCAGGTCGGCGGCGATGGCGTAGTCCATCAGGGAGTACGCCGACGCGACCGCCTCGGGCTGGCCGCGCAGTTGCTTGATGCGCTGCGACGCGTGGCTGCGCTCCCACAGCCCGATCAGCCAAAGCCCGCTGAAGCCGGCATGGCCCAGGCGGTCGAGCTCCTCGTCGGGAACCTGGTCGAGCCGCCAGATGGGCCTGCCGTAACGGCGCGCGAGCTGGTCGAGCCAGACGTACGTGCTCTTGGCGATCAGCACGAGCCGCGGCATCCACTCGAGGTCGGCGCTGAAGCGCTCCGGCTCGGCGTCGAGCCCCTCGAAGCCGTGGAGGGCAGACGCATCGGTCTCGTCGCCAGCGCCACCGGCGGTCGGGTGGAAACGCATCCACTCGGCGCGTTCCTCTTCCTTCAACACGTCAAGGCTCAGCGCCAGCCGATCGCCCAGCCTGGCCAGCGCAAATCCCCAGTTCGCGCGCAGCCACTGCAGCTGCGCGGCGAGCGAGTCGGGCGCCTCGTGCGCGGGCTTGCGCAGCAGGCTGACCAGGTCCTCCCCCTGCGGCCCGAAGGCTGGTTCCTCGGCGAGGAACTCGGTCAAGGTATCGACCACCTGCCGGTAGGCCGTCCGCTCGGCGATCGGTCGGTCGTCGAAGAGCTCCTCGTAGCGCTCGTAGGCGGGGTTCTCGTTGGCCAGCCAGTTGAGCAGCAGCTCCTCGAGGAGCACCTCGCGGTTCGCGCGACCAGCGGTCGAGCCCGCCAGATACTCGTCGGCGGACAGCGCGCCGCGGTACGCCGCCACGCTCGGGAAGCGCTCGGCGAACGCGCGCAGGGTCGCGTCGACCTCGTCGCGGCGAACCGCCTCGTCGAGCGCCGTCAGTGCCGACGACAGTAGCTGCGGGTTGCGCTGCTCGCGGTACAGCTCGACGACGTGGTGCAGGACCTCATCGATCAGGCCCATCGCGTTGAGCTCGCCGGCCCGCGCCATCCGTTCGGGGTTGCCCGCGAGCTCCGCCGCGCGCCGATCGTTCATCGCCTGCGCGAAGCGGCGTGATGCGGCGAAGTTGGGAAACAGGACGTTGCCGGTCACGCTGAACAGCTCCTCGTCGAAGCCGTAGCGATCCCTGGCCGCGCGCGAGACGTGGAACTCCATCGGTCCCGCAGATCGTCCCCCAAACTGGCGATCTGCGCCAGCGCCGCCTGCGGCGCGCCCGCCGCCGCCGTCAGCCGCCGACAGCCGCCATCAGCCGCCGTCAGCCGCCGTCAGCCGCCGAGCAACCGCTCCAGGTCGGGCAGCATGTCCTCCGCGCCGAGCAGGAACGCGAAGCCAACGGCCAGGCTGAATGCACCGGCAAGCAACCCAATCGCCACGTACAGGCGCTGCCGCGATCGGCTGGCGACGAAGCCGGACGCCGAGACGACGACGATGGCCGTGTTCGACACGACGAGCCCGAGGATGAAGGCGAGCATCATCGGCACGCCCAGCCCGATGCTCGCCGCGCCGCCGATCGCCGCGATCAGCAGCACCTGCGTGCCGGTCTCGGCGCCGATGCCGTGGATCATCCCCACTCCGAACGCCGTTCGCGGCCCGTACGAGCTCATCTCGAGCGGCTCGACGTGCTCGTGGCCGTGGAGTCGCGCCTGCAGTCGGCGCCACGCGTAGCGGACACCGTCGAAGACGAGCATCCAGCGGCTGCGCAGCCGGAACTCCGTGCCATGACGGGCATAACCGTAGAGCGAGACGAAGACCCAGACGCCGAGCACGACCAGCGTCAAGCCCACCACACGCCCCATCAGCGGGTCAACCCACTCGGGCAGCCGCGTGCCAATCAGCAGAGCCGCTCCACCGAGCAGCGCGACCACCAGCGCATGGCCCAGCGCGTAGAGAGTGCCGAGGATCAGCGGCGCACGGTCGACACCGAAGATGCGTCGGCTCTCCACGGCCGGCGCCGCGGTTGGCGCCAACGCGACCAGAGGCGTACCGGGGCCGCTGCCCGGCGCACGAACGGCATGGGCGAGCAGCTCGTCGCGCCCGCCATGAGCGTGGTCATGCCCGGTTCCCGTGTAGTGCTCGATGGCATGTGCCTTCTCGGCCACGTCGGCGACGCCAGTGGTGCTGGTGATGTCGGCAATAGCCGCGATGTGGTCCCAATCGATGCCGTGGCGCAGGCCAAGGAACAGCGCGGTCAGCAGTAGACCGATGGCGGCCGCGTCGTCAGGCACCGGGCGATTATTGCACAGCGTTGCAATTGCACCCAGGTGCAGCGACTGCGCTAACCTTCGCCTGTGGCCAAGGCATCAACGAACTCGAACGCGCCAGCGAAAGCGAACGCGCCGACCAACCCGTGGGCGTCGGCGCGCGATCACCTGCGCGCGCGCGGAATGCGCTGGACGCCGCAGCGCCGGCTGCTGTTCAGCGTGCTGGCCGAGACCGATGGCCATGTCACCGCCACTGAACTGATCGAGCGCTGCCGCGAGTCCGACCCTAACACCACGCCTTCGACCATCTACCGGACGCTCGACACGCTCGAGGAGCTGGGCCTCGTCCGCCACGCGCATGGCATCGACGGCCGCGAGGAGTTCCACGTCCTGCCGCAGACGGAGCACGGCCACCTGCACTGCACGGACTGCGGCGCGAGCTGGGAGATCGAAGCCGACGAGGCGGCGGCGCTGCTGAGCGCGTTGCATCGGGAGCGCGGGTTCGAGGTGGACCTGTCGCACCTGACCGTCGTCGGCCGCTGCGCCGACTGTCGCGGCCGACGCTGAGGCTGGCGCGCCCGCCGCTACGCTAGCGGCATGCGCAACTGGTGGCCCTCGGCGCTGGCCGGTCTGGCCGGTGCAGGCGCGGGATCGCTCGCTCTCGGGACAGGCGAGCTCGCTGCGGGGCTGCTCGACGGCCCCTCCCCGATCGCCGCGATCGGTGCGGTGGTGATCGATCTCCAGCCGCCGGGCGCCAAGGACTTCGTGGTCGCGCTGTTCGGCGACAACGACAAGCTGGCGTTGGAGGTGGCGACGGCGAGCGGTGGCATCGTCGTCGGTGCGCTGCTCGGCCTCGTTGCGCGGCGCGACTACCGCCTGGCGGCAGCCGGGTTCGTTGCCTTTGGCGCGGTCGCGCTGATGGCGGCGCTGCGTGATCCGCTGGTAACGGTCGCCATCGCGTCGATCGTCGTCGCGGCGGCCGTCGGCGCCGGCATCGGAGCACTGCGCTGGCTGCTCCCCGAAACGGTCGGGGTGGTGCGCGCGCCGGACAGCGGCAGGCGCCAGCTCGTCCTCCTCGGCGCCACCGCGCTCGTCTTCGGCGGGGTGCTGGCGGTGGTCGGCCGCTGGCTGACTGCGCGCGCGCCGACAGTCAGCGAACCGGCCGTCGTTCCTCACCCCCGGCAGACGTTGCCGCCGCCACCAGCCGCTGCCGCCTTCACCGATGTCGACGGCCTCTCGCCGCTGATCGTGCCGAATGACCAGTTCTACCGTATCGACACCCGCCTCTCTATCCCGCGACTGGCTGCACCCGGCTGGCGAATCGGTATCGGTGGCCTCGTCGATCGGCCGTTCGAGCTGAACTACGAAGAGCTGGTACGAATGCCGCTTGTCGAGCGGTACGTGACCATCGCCTGCGTCTCCAACGAGGTCGGCGGCGAGCTGGTCGGCAACGCCAAGTGGGCCGGCGTGCCGCTCCTGCCGTTGCTGGAGCGGGCGGGCATCAGGCCCGAGGCGACGCAAGTGGTCGGACGATCCTTCGACGGCTGGACAGCCGGCTTCCCGACCGAGCACCTGCGGGGTGCCGGTGGCGACGCGATGATCGCCCTCCTGATGAACGGCGAGCTGTTGCCGCCGGCGCACGGCTTCCCGGCCCGGCTGATCGTGCCCGGGTTGTTCGGCTACGTGTCGGCGACCAAGTGGCTGAGCGAGATCGAGCTGACCCGCTGGGAGGACTTCGACGCCTACTGGGTGCCGCTCGGCTGGGCCAAGGAGGGGCCGATCCTGACCCAGTCGCGTATAGACGTGCCGCGCAACGGTGGGCGCGTGGCGGCCGGGCGCGTGACCGTTGCCGGGGTGGCGTGGGCGCCGACACGCGGGATATCGGCGGTGGAGGTGCAGGTGGGCGACGGCGCGTGGCAGCCCGCGCAGCTGTCGGTCCCCCTCGCCGACGCCGCGTGGGTCCAGTGGAAGGCCGTCGTCGAGCTGGCCGCCGGGCAGACGACGCTGACCGTGCGCGCCAGCGACGGCACAGGCGCGCTGCAGGAGGAGCGGCGCACCCCACCCGCGCCTGACGGCGCGCGCGGCTGGCACCGCATTCACGTCAACGTCGCGTAGAGCGCCGGCGCCGCTGTGGACGAAGAGCCGCGCGACGTTCGCGCCAAAGGTGCGAGCGCGCGAGCTGCGTCCGGGTCCGTGAACGGCGGTACTACAGCCGCCCGGCGCGGATGATCCGGTCGAGGAACTGGCGCGTCCGCGGCTCCTTCGGTGCGGTGAGCATTGCGTCCGGCGGGCCCTGCTCGAGGATCACGCCCTGGTCGAGGAAGCAGATGCGGTCGGCGACATCGCGCGCGAAACCCATCTCGTGCGTCGCCAGGAGCATCGTCATGCCCTCGGCAGCCAGCTCGCGGATGACATCGAGAACCTCGGCCACGAGTTCCGGGTCGAGCGCCGAGGTGATCTCGTCGAGCAGCAGGATGTCCGGCTTCATGGCAAGCGCGCGGACGATCGCCGCCCGCTGCTGCTGCCCGCCCGACAGTCGGTCCGGGTACTCGTCCTTCTTGTCGGCCAGCCCGAAGCGCTCGAGCAGGGCGATCGCCGATGCCTCCGCGTCGGCCCGGCCGAGCTTCAGCACCTGCCGCGGCGCGAGCGTGACGTTGCCCAGCACCGACATGTGCGGAAACAGGTTGAACGACTGGAAGACGATGCCGATGCGGCGGCGGATGCGGTCGATGTCCACCCCCGGCGCGGTGATCTCGTCGCCCTCGATGACCATCCGCCCGCTGTCGACGTCCTCGAGCAGGTTGATGCACCGCAACAGCGTCGACTTGCCCGACCCGGAAGCGCCGATCATCGCCACGACCTCGTGCTCGCCCAGCGTGAGGTCGATGCCGCGCAGCACCTCGAGCGGCCCGAACGACTTGTGCAGGCCCTCGATGACGAGTGCTGGAACCGCTCGATTCACCGCGCCCGAAGCCCGGCCAGCTGGCGCCTGCGATCGCGCATCGCAAGGTAGTCCACCAAGCGCGACAGCGGGATCGTCAGCACCAGGAAGAACAGCCCGCAGACCAGATAGGGCGTGAAGTTGAAGGCGCCCTGGGCAACGATCTGGGTGCGTCTGAAGATCTCGATCACGCCGATGAAGGAGACGAGCGCGGTGTCCTTCTGCAGGCCAATGAAGTCGTTGAGCAGCGGCGGAATGACCCGCCGGACGGCCTGCGGGAGGACGACGAAGCGGAGCGCCTGGAGGCGCGACAGGCCGAGCGAACGCGCCGCCGCCTCCTGGCTTGGGTGGACGCCTTCGATGCCCGCCCGGTAGACCTCCGCGACGTAAGCCGACCAGACGAGCACGAGCGCCACCAGACCCCAGAAGAACGGGTCGTTGGTCACCTCTGGGATACGTAAGCCGGGAACGCCGAGGCCGAGCAGGAAGATGACCAGCACGCCCGGCAGCGCGCGGAAGAGCTCGATGTAGCTGACGGCCATCAGCCTGAACGGAAAGAAGATTGGCCCGGGGAGGCTGCGCATCACGGCCAGCAGGAGCGCAAAGGCGAGAATGAACAGCTCCCCGAGCAGGAACAGCTGGACGTTGACCCACAGTGAGCTGGCCAGTCGGGGCAGGGCGCGCGCGAATGCCACCGGGTCGAAGAAGCTGGCCTGCACCCGCTCCCAGCCCGGAGCGTTGACGACGATGAAGCCGATGGCGCCGAAGACGACCACGGTACTGACCGTCGCGACCATCACGCCGCCTGGTCGCAGCCGCCCGAATAGGTGCGACCCGCGACGGGCGAGTAGCTCGTCGCGGGTCGTGTGTGCTTCGCCGCTCATTCGCAGACGGCCAGCGCGAGATTACGGCTCGAAGAAGGGGATGTCCTGGCCGGTCTCGATCCACTCGTCATAGATCGCATCGAGCGTGCCGTCGGCGCGCAACGAGGTGATCGCCCAGTTCACGCACTCGGTGAGCGGGCTGTCCTTCTCGAGCACCATGCCGACCTGGTCGACCTGCAGCTCGCTCGAGAAGGCGCCAACGATCTTGCCCTCCGGGTCGGGCGTGTCGTAGTCCTCGATCTGGGCGTCGCGCATGAAGAACGCCGTTCCGAGATCAACGATCAGGCCGTCGATCTGGCCGTTCTTCAGCGCCTCGACGGCAACCGCGTTGTCCGGATACACGCGCGGCTCGACCGTTGGCTGGATGACCTCCTCGATCAGCTGGAAGCTCGTGGTCGCCTGTGCCGCACCGAGGCGGAACGAGCGCAGTTCCTCAACGGAAGTGGCCGTCGTGATCGGATTGTCACTCAGCGCGAGCAGCGACTGGTTGGCGTTGAAGTAGGGCTCGCTGAAGTCGACGGCCTGGGCGCGCTCGGGCCGAATCGAAACCTGCGCCATGTGCCAGTCGAAGGGCTTGGGCCCCGGCGCGAACGCCTGCTCGAAAACGGCGTTCTGCAGCCAGACGACCTGTTCGCGGCTGAAGCCGAGCCGGTCGGCCACGGCATACGCAACCGCGCTCTCGAAACCTTCGCCCGAGTACGGGTTGCTGATCTCCCACCCGGTCGAGTCGGCGGGCTGCCATGGGTACGCGGTCTCCGGGTCACCGCCCCACCAGGGTGGATAGGCCGGGTTGTCCGTGCTCAACGTCAGCTGGCCGGGGTTCTTGACGGCGATGCTCTCAGTCGCACACGCGGTCGGAGAAGCGGTGAGCGTGGGCATCGGACTGCCGGTGGCGGCGCCGGTCGGGCTGGCCGCCTGGGTGGGAGTGGCTGCCTGTGTCGGCGTCGCCGCCGCGGTTGGGGTTGCCGCCTCGGTTGGCGTCGCGGCCGCGGTCGCGATCGGGCTCGGCGAAGCTGCAGGCGCCGGCGTGCACCCGGCGAGCGCGAATGCAGCAGCCGACAGCAGCCCGAGCGTGCGTCGAAATGCCATGGCTATTCCTCCTCTTGTGCGCGGGAGGATAGCAGCGTCAGTGGCCGACGACGGTTGAGCGGTCCCAGTGCAGCAGCGCGGCGAGGATCATTGCCACGCCCGCCGGGATCAGCCCGATCAGCAGCCACGCCACGCGCAGCCCGAAGAGCGTCTCCGCCGGCGGGGCGGGAGGCGCCGCGATGACCAGGCCAAAGGCAAGCGACAGCATGATCAGCCCGTGGCCGGCGACGAGCCACAACGGCAGCGGCCGATAGACCAGCCAGGCGATGAGCACCGTGATCTGGGCGACCAGCGCCAGCAGGAGCACGACCGGGTCAAGCCCGCGGACGTAATTGAAGATCGACAGCAGCAGCACGATCAGCAGCCACGCGGTCGCCAGCCACGCCAACCACCGTGCCCAGCGCGCGCCCCTGCTCATCAGACGAGTTTGAACTGTTCGAAGGGCTGGCGGCAGTCCGTGCAGTGGTAGATCGCTCGGCAGAGCGTTGGACCGAAGGCGTTCTCGAGCGTGCTGTTCCGGGAGCCGCAGTACGGGCACTCGGCGACGGGCAGCACCGGCAGCAGGTCGCCGTCGTCGGTCGAGCCCATCGGCGGCGGTGCGAGGCCGCTCTGGCGAAGCCGATGCCGGCCCTGCTCGGTGATCCGGTCGCTCGTCCACGGCTCGGCGAACGTCAGCTCGACTTCGACCTCCTCGGCAAAGTCGCGCAGCCGCTCCGCGACGGCGGCGCGCATGACCTCCACCGCCGGGCAGCCGACGAACGTCGGCATCAGCTCCACCCGCACCCGCCGGGGGGCGGTCTCGACACGGCGGACGACGCCGAGGTCGACGACCGACAGCTGCGGAATCTCAGGATCGTGGACGTCCTCCAGCGCCGCCCAGACAGCCGTCTCGAGCGGTCGGTCGGTCAACGTGGCGCTCACCATTCGGCGCCCTCCTCCGAGCGATGGACCGAGGTGAACTCGCTCCACAGCCACAGGAACGAATCGGACGGCCGCGAGCGCTCCCGACCGCCGGGGTGGACGCCCTGCCCCTCGAAGCTGAAGCCGAGCTCGCCGAGCAGAACGTGGCCGGCCTGCTCGGACCAGCGCTCGGCCAGGACCGACATCGGTTGACCGAGGACGCCTGTCTCGAGCAGGACCTGCTCGCCGGCCAGCGGGGCAAAAACGCTGCCCGCATCGGGTCGCAGGGCGTCCAGCGCCAACGCCAGTCGCCGGCGTGGCTCGTCGCCGCCGTTGGCCAGCCGGCGCAGCCACGTGTCCATGTGCAGCAGGTGGTAGCGCTCCTCCCGGCGGATCTTGGCCACCACCTCGGCCAGCGGTCGGAACGACGAGTCTGCGAGCGCCGACAGCCGCACCGCGTCGGCTGTGTCGTACATCCAGCGGCGGGCGATCGAGAAGGCCCAGTCAGTGCGCGGGTGGTCGAGCAGGCTGGCGTGGCGGTAGTCCTCGGGCTGCCGCCCGAAAGCCATCCGGTCGGCCGACTCACCCGTCAACTGGGCCAGCATCTCGTACCAGATGCGGGCGTGGCCGATCTCGTCCTGCGCGAGCGACGAGAACGCAACGTCCTCCTCCAGCATCGGCGCGATGCCGGTCCACTCCGAGTCCCAGAACCCGAGCACGAACTCGTCGTCGGCCATGGTCAGAAGCAGCTCCGCCACCGCGTCGCGCGTGTTGGGCGGAAGCGTTCGCCGGTCGAACTGCGGTACGTCGGACTTGACCAGCTGGCGGGTGGGCAGTCGGGCGTCGGCTGTCATCGGTCCGCCTTCTTCGGCCTCTGCCGCGTCTGCCGGCCGGCACGCCCCTTGGCCACCTCGAGCTTGTCGCGCATGACGTAGCCACCGGGCTTCTTGAAGCTGCGCTCGAGCGGCGGCTGCAGCAGGTCGGGATCGGACAGATCCGTGATCTGGGTGCGCGGCACGACCCACAGCCGGACGCTCTCCTGGCGACGGCTGTAGAACTCGCGCGCGTAGTGGGTAGCCAGCCGGATGTCGGGCGCGACGACGTTGCCGGCGTGGCGCATCGGGTCGCCGTCCTTCTCCTGGCGGAAGACCTCGAACACGTCCGGCCGGGCACCGTCGCCCAGGCGCGCGATCGTCTCGTGCCGGCCTTCGGTCGGCGGCGCCGGCGAGGTAGGCGGCGCGCCAGGCTGGTTGAGCGGGCCGGTCCGGTCGGCGCTCATTGCCGGCCGCTTTCCGGCATCAGCGAACAGATACCGCGCCCGCGCCGGGTGCCGACCGCCCGCGCGCGACCGATGCGCCCCGTATCGAACGTGAGCGAACGCCGGGCGAGCACGGCTGACGGTTCCGCGCCCGCCACGCGACGAGGATTCGGCGCAATCAGGGCAGTAAACGGGCGATCCTGTCCATTCATACCGGAAGACGCCGCCACTACGCCGCGGCGGCCGGTGCGGACAGGATCGTCGCTCGGACCCACGCCGTCTCGTCGTGGTTCAGGCGGCGGAAGGCGAGCCGCTCCTGCGACTTCGGCCCGTTGTTGGTGACGACCGTCCGAAGCTCCTGCCAGTCGGGCTCGGAGTAGCGCCACTGGCCGGTCGCCTCGTCGAGGCGCAGCTCGGGGTCCGGTGGGTACAACCCGATCTCCCACAGCCGCGGCACGTACGTCGACAGGAACTCCTGGCGCAGCTGCTCGCTCGACTTCTCCTTGATCCGCCAGTACAGGTCGCGGTCCTTCGCCGGATCCGAGCGCGGGCCGTGCATCTGCATCAGCGGGCCCCACCACCGGTCGAGCGCCTCCTGCACCATGTCGCGCTGCCGCTGGCTGCCGTTCATCATCGTCACGACGACGTCGCGGCCGTGCATGATGTGGACGGACTCCTCCCAGCAGATCTTCTTCATCGTCCGCGCGTACGGGCCGTAGGACGACTCGCGCAGCGCCTGCTGGGCGACGATGGCGGCGGCATCGACCAGCCAGGCGATGATGCCGACGTCGGCCCACGTCCTGGTCGGGTAGTGGAAGACGTTGTGGAACTTGGTCCTGCCGGCCAGCAGGTCCTCGTACATCTGCTCGCGGCTCTTGCCCAGGTCCTCGGCCACGCGATAGAGCAGCTGGGCGTGACCGGCTTCGTCCTGCACCTTGGCCGTCAGCGCCAGCTTCCGCTTGAGGGTGGGGGCGCGCATGATCCACTCGCGCTCGGGGAGCACGCCCATCAGCTCGGAGTTGGCGTGCATTTCGACGAAGCGCAGAACGCTCGTGCGGTACTCGTCGGGCATCCAGTCGCGCGCCTCTACCTTCAGGCCGGCGTGAACGTGCTCGACGAAAGCGGTGTAGCGCTCGTCGGGCGTCAGCTCCGGATCGGCGAAGACCGGCGTCGGGCGGTCGTCGGGGGGGAGGATGGGAGCGAGCGCGAGCGGGTCGGTCATCGGGTCGTCCTCGTCATCGGGTCGTCGTCGTAATGGAGTCAGGCTGGTTCTGGCGCACCGACTGGGCGGCGGGCGCGCAGGCGAGGGCGCGCAGGAAGAGGTCGGCGTGCTCGTCGGCCACCTGCTCGGCGGTCAGCGATCCGTCGGGTCGGTACCAGGTAGCGATGCCGTTGAGAGCAGACAGCAGGGCCATCGCGGTCAGGCGCGGGTCGGCGGGGGCAAAGTCACCCGACTCGACGCCCTCCGCGATCACGCCGCGGAAGAAGGCCTCGTAGGAGTCGCGGCGGTCGGCGATCTGTTGGCGACGTGCCGGCGAGAGGAAGCGCCACTCGTCGAGGAAGACCGCCGCGTCGCGCTGGGCGCTGGTCACGACGGCGACGTGAGCGCGGATCATCTCGCGCAGCCGGACGGCCGGGCGGGCGGCGTTGCCAGCGAGCGGACCAACCGACGAGTGGAAGTGGTCGGCCGCGCGATTGACGATCGCCCACAGCACGTCTTCCTTCGATGCGACGTGCGCGTACAGGCTGCCGCCCTGGATGTTGAGCGCCTGGGCGATGTCGCGGACGCTCGTCGCCGCGTAGCCGCGCTCGCGGAAGAGGGCGGAGGCCGCCGCCTCGATCTGCTGCCGGCGGCTTGTCTCGATGGTCACCCGGCCATTCTAACTAACGATTGTTAGGAAGGCAACGTCGGCGGGCGCCTGGCCTCGGCCGGCCCACCGGGGGGCCACGCGCCCGATAATGCGTCCGTAGCACTTGACATTGGAGCCGTGCATGTCCGACTCACTGAGGCGCGCCAACACCGCCACGACCAACGAGCCGACGGACGACCAACTGCTCGCCATCGCGCCCACCAGCGCCTACGTGGCGGTAATCACCCTCGTCCTATCCGGCGTTGCGCTGGTGCTGTTCTTCGGCGGTGTCGGCTACGTCTTCGGCCCCATCAATGACGTCCTCGTGGCGGCAACGCTGTTCCTGCTCATCCCCGTTGCGCTGGCCGTCAGGCGCCTCGCTGCCGGCCAGGCGGGCCAATGGTTCACGGTGCTCACCTGGATCGCCATCGCCGGCATGCTCGAAGCGGCGGTTGGGCAACTGTTGCTCGTCGTCGGCTTGATAAGCCTTCAGACCTCGTTCCTTACCGGCGCGGTCGGCATCGTGCCGGTGCTGGCGTGGATTGGCGGCGTTTCCTACCTGGCGCTGCGCCGGGACGTGCTCGACAGGCCGACCGGGCTCTGGGGTGCCGCATTCCTCGGTACGAGTGCGGTGACGGCGGTCGCCGGTCCCTTCCTGCCGCAGCCGGTGCTGTACGCAATGGGCTTCCCGCTGGCCGTTGCGGCGGTCGGGTTCCTGTGGTCGCTCGCGCGCGCGTTGAAGCTCGTGCACGCGGCTCGGCCGAGCTAGTCGCCGTCCTCCAGCTTGCCGTAGAGCGGGACCGCGTACCAGAACACCGCCAGCCCGATCGCCGCGGCTACGGCGACGGCGATCGCCACGAGATCGCCGACGAGCACCTCGGCGACGAGGTACACGGCGGCGGTGATGGCGATGGCGAGCGAGAAGATGCCAGCGATGGTCAAGCGGTTCGAGACCATCAGCATGCGCAGCTTGTCGCGCGCGCGGAAGCGTAGTCGGTGGTAGCTGGCCGGCGTGATCAGGAAGATCGTGGCGGCGGTGGTGGCGAGGAGAGCGACGAAGTAGATCGCCACCTCGAAGCCGGTCATCTGAGCGAACCCCGCCTGGAACGGCAGGATGAGCAGGAACGCGAACAGCACCTGCACGCCGGGCAGGGTGACGCGCAGCTCGTTGAGCAGCTCGATGATCTCGCGGTCGATCCGTTCCTTTTCCGTTTCCCCGGGCATCAGCCCTCCTTCGCCTCGTCGTACGCTCCGCGGATGATGCAGTCGCGCGTGCGGAAACTCGTACCAGCAGCGCCGTCGATGGCTCCAATCTTCTTCAAGGACGATCGCCCAACCGGCGGCACGGCCGATAATCGCCGTAACCATCAGAGGGGATTCGGGATGTCCGCGAACCAGGCGCACGACCCGGCTCAGTCCTCAGCGCTGATCAAATCCGCCGACGACGAGCGACTCATCGATCGCTTCGCAGCCGAGGCGGCGGGGATCCCGGGCGTAATCGCAGTGACGCTGGGTGGCTCTCGCGCCGTCGGCACTGATCATCGGGACAGCGACTTCGACTTCGCCATCTATCACCGCCGTCGTCTCGACCCGGCTGACGTCCGTGCCGTCGGCTGGCCAGGCGAGGTCTTCGCCCCCGGCGAGTGGGGCGGTGGCGTGATGAACGGCGGCGCATTCCTCGAGGTCGAGGGGCGCAGGGTCGACCTCCACTACCGCGACCTCGACTCCGTGGAGCGCTGCTGCGCCCAAGCGGAGGCCGGCCACTTCAACGTGGAGCGCCTGCCCTTCTACCTCGCCGGGATTCCAACGTATGTCGTGATGGCGGAACTCGCCATAGCCCGCGTGCTGGTCGGCGAGCTGCCCCGCCCGTCGTACCCGCCGGCGCTGCGCGACGCCGCTCCGCCCTTCTGGCGCGGCGCGGCGCAGCTCAGCCTGGCCGGCGCGCGCGGCTATGCCGAGCGCGAGCAGCTGCCCGAGTGCGTTGCCTCGCTCACCAGAGCGCTGATCGAGGAGGCGCATGCGCGTGCCGCCGAGCGGGCCGAGTGGGTGCTCAACGAGAAGCGGCTGATCGACGCGGCCGGGCTGGGGGCGGTCCGGCCGGCGTTCGAGCTGCTGTCTGCCGCAGCCGACCGGCTCGCCGCGCTATGTGCGGAGGTAGAGCGCGCGATCGCGCGCCGCTGACCTCACGGCGTCGCCGGCAGCGCGCGCCGACGGAAGCCACGCAGAGGCACGGTCGCCAGCGCGATGCCGCCGATGACGAGGCCCACACCGGCCAGCTGAGCCAGCGACGGCGTCTCGCCCACGAGCGCCATCGCGAGCAGCACCGACATCACCGGCTGGGCGAGCAGGATGATCGACGTCACAACGGCCGGTAGTCTTGGCAACGAGATCGAGATCAGCAGGTAACCGGCCGACTGCGCCGTCACTCCGAGCACGATCAGCCAGCCATGGGCCGGCCACGACGGCACGAGGTCGATCCGACCGAGCAGCAGGCCGACGACCAGCGCGACGACCGCCGTCGACGCGGTAGAGATGGCCACCGGCTCGGCGCTACGGCCGCGCCCGACCTGGCGGATGACGATCAGGTAGCCGGCGTAGGCGAGCCCGGTGAGGATGCCGAGCGCGACGCCGAGTGGTGGGTCGGCACCGTAGGTGCCGGCACCGATCACGCCCGCGATCAGCACGATGCCGAAGAGGATCACGGGCAGCGACGCCAGGGTGCGCGGTGTTGGCCGCTCGCCGAAGAGCAGCCACGCGGCGATGGCCACGAAGACGACCTGCAGGTTGCCCAGCACGGTCGCCAGACCCGCGCCGACGGCATCGATCGAGTGATGCCAGAAGATGAGGTCGGCCGCGAAGAGCAGTCCGGCGAACGCAGCGAGCCACCGGCCGCGCGCAGGAAGCCGGCCGACTTGGCGCCGCTCGATCGCCGCCGCGAGCACGAGCAGCGGCAGACCATAGAAGCAGCGAAAGAAGCTGGCCGTTTCGGGCGTCACGTCGGCGAAGCGGTAGAGCACGCCTGACGCTGCGATGCAGACCGCGCCGAGCAGCGCCGCCAGCCGCGGCCGCGCGGCGACCGCTCGATAGAGCCGGGTAAGCGCGACGCGCAACTGTCTTGGCTACCGCCCGCCGAGGAGCCGGATCACAGTCGGGCGGCTGGTCAGGCGGAGCATCCTGCCGACCGCCCCGCTGGGTAGTCGGGCGAGTGCCTGAACCGCCGTGGCCAGCTCGTCCTCGGGCAGCGTCGCGAGCTTGGCGAACAGCGCGTCGAGGGCGGCGTCGTCCTGCTCGGCAAGCACGCTGAAGACCTTGGCCAGTGCTTCGGGATGGGCGCGGGTGACGGCCGACAGCGCATGGTCGAAGTGGCGCACGAACTCGAGCAGCGAGCCAACTCGCCGACGCAGGTCATCCCCCTCCTCGGTCCCGCCGACGGCCTGGGCCTCGACAAGGCACTGCTCGAGGATCGCGATCACCGGGTCGCCCTCGCGCTGCTTTCTGCCGGCGATGACGCGGTGGAACCACTCCCAGTGATCCTCGACGGCCAGCCACGCCCGGCCGGCAGGCCCGCGCCGGCCACTGCGCCGCGGCTCGGGCGCACGGCGCACGATGCCCCACCCCTCGCAGTCCTCGAGCGCCAGCCTCACCGCCCGATGACTGAGGCCGAGCGCCTCCTGCAGCTCGGCGCCGGTAAGCGGCCCACCATGTACGAGCAGGTATCCGTGAACCGCCGCCGTCGACGGCGGCACCCCCCACGCGGCGCCCATCTGGCCCCACGCGTCGGCGAAGCGGCGCCTGATTTCCTCCGGCTCGGGAGCCGGCTCGGCGCTAACCTGGTATCTGACGGTACCTCGTTCTGCGGTCATAATAGGTACATCACGGTATCAAGTACCACGCGCGGCGTGAGGCGGTGATCAGTGTGACGGGTGGGAGCTGCGGATGGAGCTCGTGTTTCGCCAATGACTGGCCCGGCCGGACGCTGAACCGGCGCCGCCCTGCCTCAGCCGGTGTTCTGCAGCCCGGCAGCGACGCCGCTGACCGTCAGGTGCACCAGCCGCAGCACCTCGGCGCGCTGAGGATCGTCGGCGGGGAGAGCGCGCAGTCGGTCGAGCAGCCGGACCTGCAGCTCGGAGAGCGAGTCGACGTAGGGGTTGCGCAGCTCGATCGACCGCTGCAGCACCGGCACGTCGTCGAGTAGGCGGGCGCGGCCGGTAATGTCGAGCAGGTGCTCGACCAAGCGCTCGTATTCGCCCTTGATGTGGCGCCAGATGCGGCGCGCCTCGACCGTCGGCGCCAGCGATGCATAGCGGCGGGCGACCGGCATGTCGGCCTTGGCGAGGGCAAGTTCCGTGTTGTCGAGCACGCTGGCGAAGAACGGCCACGACCGATAGAGCGCGCGCAGCCGTTGACGACCCGCCTCGCCGTGCTCGCGTTGGTACGCGGCGAGCGCCGAGCCCGTGCCGTACCAGCCGGGCAGGTTCGCCCGCGACTGCGACCAGGCAAAGACCCACGGGATCGCGCGCAACGTGTCCAGGGTTGGACCGGCCGCCGCCCGACCGCCGCGCGCCGCCGGGCGCGACCCGATGGAGAGCCCGGACAGCTCGGCGACGGGCGTGGCCGCGCGGAAGTAGTCCTCGAAGTGCGGCTCCTCCCACACCAGCGCCCGATAGGCCGCACGCGCGGACTCGGCCAGCTCGTCGAGGACGGGCGCGGCGTCGGTCGCCGCCGCTGCGGCGCGTTCGTCGTGCTCCGGCGTCGACGCAACCAGGGCTCCATACGCGAGCTGCTCGAGGTGGCGCAGCGCGATGCCCGGATTGGCATAGCGGTCGGCGATCACCTCGCCCTGCTCGGTCAACTTGAGCCGGCCGCCGACCGACCCGGGTGCCTGGGCGAGGATCGCCCGCGTCATCGGCCCGCCGCCGCGGCCGATCGCGCCGCCTCGTCCATGGAACAGAACGAGCTCGATGCCGTGCCGCCGGGCCACGCCGACGAGGTCCTCCTGGGCGCGGTAAAGCATCCACGCCGCGGCCAGCGCACCTGATTCCTTCGTCGAGTCCGAGTAGCCCAGCATCACCTCCTGCCGGTTCGCGCGCCGCTCCAGATGGCCCCGGTAGTCAGGCCGGCTGAGCAACTCCTCGACGATCCTTCCGCATGTCGCCAGTGCGTCGGCGGACTCGAACAGCGGCACCACGTCGAGCACCGGTCCGTGCCCGCCGCCGGTCGCCTGCTGCGCGAGCTCGAGTACGGCGAGGACATCCGACGGCGCGCGGGTGAAGCTGATCACGTAGCGTCGGCAGGCCTCCACGCCGTAGCGGGCCTGGATGTCGGCGATGGCGCAGAACGTCGCCAGGACTTCGCCGCGATCGACCCCGGGCGCCATCTCGGCCGAATCTTCAGTCGCCGCGAGCGCTGCCGCATGGACCTCACTGTGCTGCCTGACCTCGAGCGACAGCCCGTGGAAGCCGAAGGTTTCGAGCTGCCAACGCAGGTCGAGCAGCTCGCCATGAGCGACGCGCTCGAGCCGTCCCGCAAGCGCTGCCTGGGTCATCTCGTCGAGCTCGGCCATCAGATCACCGGGCGATGCGTACCCGCCGCCCTCCGCGTCGTTGCCTGCCTCGGCCACGAGTCGCAATCTCGTCCGGCGCAGCCGCTCGGCGATGTAGCCAAGGCGGCGCCGAAACGGCTCGCCCGGGAGTCGGCGCTCCAGCTCGCTCGCCGTCTGCCGCAGCTCGCGTTGGTCGGCAGCCAGGCGGGCGGCCAAAGCGCCAGCCGCGTCGGCGCGGGCGGTGACCGTCTGCATGAGCCGGCGACACACCTGTTCGTAGGCGCGCAGCACGTGGTCGGCCTGGATGCGCATCGTACGCTGGGTCACGGCGGCAGTGACCGACGGATTGCCGTCGCGGTCGCCACCGATCCACGAGCCCCAGCGCAGCACCGCCGGAACGCGCGCGGGACGGTTGCCGGCAAGCCACGGCTCGGCGCCGGTGGCGAGATCGAGGGCGCGCTCGAGCGCGCGGTAGAAACGCGGCGTCACCACGAACAGTGACTCGTCGAAGAAGGCCATCGCGCTACGCACCTCGTCGAGCGGCCCCGGTGCGGTCAGCCGGATGGGCGAGGTGTGCCACAGCCCTGTGATCTCCTCGCGCAGCCGGCGGCGTATGTCGGCGTCTTCGGCGGGCGTGAGCCGCGGGTCGTCGAGCTGGTCGAGCGGGCGGTAGATGCGGCGCAGCGCGACGAGCATCGTCCGCCGTCGCGCCTCGGTGGGATGAGCGGTCAATACGGGCAGGATCGAAAGCGACGCGACGCGTTCCAGCAGCTCGGCGGCCGTCCTGCCTGCCGACAGCCGGGTGACGGCGGCGGCGACCGACTCGTCGATCACGCCGCGCGGTGCCGACCGCTGGCGCTGGCGAAGCCGGCGAATCCGCTGCTTCTCCTCCGCCAGGTTGGTCAGCTGGAAGTAGAGGCTGAAGGCACGGATCAGGATCTCGGCCTCGCCGAGGCTGACCGCGTCGAGTTCGGCCGACAACCGCCGCCGGTACCCGATCGCTCCACCGTGGCGGCGAACGGCGATCGTCGCTCGACGGACGCGCTCGACGAGGTCGAGGGCTGCGAGGCCCTCCTGCTCGACGATGACCTGTCCCAGCAGTGCGCCGAGCAGCTTGACCTCACGCGCCAGCGGATCGCGCGCCCGCGCCGTGCCGATGCCGCGCGGTTCGGCGAGGAGCGCCGGGTTGCCTGCCTTGAGTGAATCGGCGGCTGTCCTGGAGTGACGGCTCACGATCGGTGAAGACTACGTTGGCCGGTCTGGTGAGGTCTTGGACCGAACGGTTCGAGAAGGGTGCTGAACAGCAACGGAACGTTCAGCCCATCACCGGCCAACCCATGGCCGAGCGCCCGATCGTCGGGTAGGCTGCCCTCCTCATAGGACGATTGGGTTGCTCCGGGGTAGGACCTTCCTCCCCGGAGGAGGCGCAGAGAGGTAGGGGAAGGCTCGGCCAATGCGGACACGACGGCTGCTCAGGCGTTCACTCTCCACCGTCACCGGACTCGCTCTGTGCCTGCTGGCGGTGGTACCGATCACGTCCGCCCAGGCCGCCTGCACGCTGACCGCCACGCCGGCGGTCGCCGCTGCCGGCACTGAGTTCACTCTTCGCGGCAGCGGCTTCACGCCGACCGAGCTCGTGCTCCAGAAGCAGGGCGGCCAGCCCGTCACGCTGACGCTCGACCTGGGCAGCGACGACCCCTTCGAGATCCCGATCGGGTCGCGGCCAGGCGACGAGGGCAGGTGGCACGCGACGGCGAAGAGCTCACGTTGCTCGGCCGGGGCGAGCTTCACCGTCACGCTCCAGAGCACCGACACGATCGAGGAGGTGCTGGCTTCGGGCCGTGCTGGCGCGCTGCCGCCGGTCGTCTACCTGGCGGTCATAGTCTTCGGCTTCGCGGCGGGCGGCGTGCTCGGCCGTCGGTTCGTGCGCGCATGATCCTGCGTGAGGTATCGGGCAACGGGTCGAACGGCTCCGCGCTGCGCGCGAACCAGGAGCCGATCGCCCGCACGTATCGCGGACGGCGTCCCGAGGCGGCCGAGGAGGCGTACCGCATCGACGCCGCGAAAGCGCGCGCGTACGGCTACGTGCCCGTTTCGCACCGCTGGACGCACGACTGGGACGGGCACGCCCTGACCGTAGCGTTCGCGCCGGCCGAGACCGTGGAGCGCGAGCCCGAGCCGGTCGCCGAAGCGGTGGCCGAGGCGGAGCCGTCGGCCGAGCTGCCGTACGAATCGATCGCGCGGGCGAGCGCCGCGTTTGACGAGCCGGCAGCGACGGCGGAGCCGGAATTGGCGCCGGACGCCGCGTTGCAACCCGAGACCGAAGCGACGGCGGAGCCCGAGTTGCCGGCGGAGCCGGAAGCGACAGCCGAGGAACCGGCTCGGGCCGAAGCGCCGCCGGCGGAACCCGCGCCACCAGCGGAACCGGCGGCCCAGCCAACCGCTGCCGAGGCCGAAGCACCGATGCCCACTGGTCGGTCGGCCCGCATGACGCTCGAGGTGCTCGATCTGCACTGCGCCGGCGAGCCGCTGCGCATGATCCGTAGCGGCTTCCCCGACGTGCCCGACCTGCCCGTGCCCGAGCGCCGGCGCTGGATCGCCCAGAACGCCGACGCAGTCCGCCGTGCCCTCGTCAACGAGCCGCGCGGTCACCGCGACATGTACGGGGCGATCCTGCTGCCGCCGCATAACGCCGACGCCGACGTGTGTCTGATCTTCATGCACAACGAGGGCTACAGCACGATGTGCGGCCACGGCGTCATCGCAGTCACGACGGCGCTGATCGAGGAGGGCCTCTTCCCGGCAGCGACGCCGACCGCCACCATCCGCTACGAGGTGCCGGCCGGCATCGTCGTCGCCGAGGCGTCCACGGTCGCCACGCCCGCCGGCTCGCTGGTCAAGAGCGTCCGCTTCACGAACGTGCCGTCGTACCTGGCGGCGCAGTCGCTTCCCATCGCGCCCGACGGCATCGCCCTCCAAGGCCGTGCCGCCGACGCGGGACACCTGAGCGTCGACCTCGCCTTCGGGGGTGCGTACTACGGCATCGTCGATGCCGCCGAGCTCGGCCTGCGCGTCGTGCCCGAGCAGGCGTCGGAGCTGCGCCGAGCGGGGGCGGCGGTCACCGAGATGCTGCGCCGCGACTATACGCCCGCCCATCCGACCGACCCCGACCTCGGCTTCGTCTACGGCACGATCATCGTCGACGGCGATCCGCGCACTTCGCCCGACGGCCGGGCCACCGACGCGACGCTGCGCAACGCGACGATCTTCGCCGATGCGGAGCTGGACCGGTCGCCCTGCGGCTCCGGTACCAGCGCGCTGCTCGCCCAGCTCTGCGCGCGCGGCCATCTGCGCGTCGGCGACCAGATCGTCAATGCCGGCATCACCGGTGAGCGGTTCGTCGGCCGTCTACAGGGCGAGACCTGGCTGGGCGACCAGCCGGCGATCGTCACGTCGGTTGAGGGAACCGCCTACGTCACCGGCTACGCGACGCTCGTGGTCGACGAGCGCGACCCGCTGGGCGAGGGTTTCCTGCTCCGCTAGCTGCAACCATCGGCGCGCCGGATGTGTTATTCCGGCGTGTGCATGGAGGACCTGTCCGCCCGCCTCGCCGCGAACGTCGATGAAGCGTTCACGGACCTCGTCACAGGCCACGCCGACCTCGTCTTCGGGGTTGCCCTGCGGGCGCTGAACGACCGGATGGCGGCCGAGGACGCAGCGCAGGAGGCGTTCGTGCGCGCCTATCGCGCCCTGCAGCGCTACTCCACGGAGCGCATCCTGGCCCTTCGGCTCCGACCGTGGCTGGCCCGGATCGCGCTGAACGTCGCCCTCAACCACCGGCGCAGTGAAGGCCCGGCGGGTGCCGGGCTCGACGCGGCTCGCTCTCACGAGCATCCCGGCGACGGCCCGTTGCGGCTGGCCGAGCGCAGCGAGGAGCACAGATTCTGGGCGCGCCTGCTGGGCCAACTGCCCGAGCGTTACCGATTGGCCGTCGGCCTTCGCCATGTCGAGTGCCTGACCTACCCCGAGCTGGCCCAGGCGCTCGGCCGACCGCTGGGCAGCGTCAAGTCGGACGTCCATCGGGGGGTCGCGCTGCTGCGCGCCGCCTACGCGGCAGAGCTCAGGTTGATCGAACGAAAGGAGGCAGTATGAAGATGGCCGACACGACGCTCGCCGACGCCCGCAACATGGTCGGTGGACTGCACCGGCTGCGCGAACGGGCGCCCGAAACGCTGGCCGCGCGGGTGGGCGGCGCGATCGCGATTGTCGACGCGTACGTCGAGGTGGACGGCCCGATCGGGCCACTCTTCGTCGCCTTCGGCCGGGAGGGAATATCGCTCGTCGGTCGGGCGTTCGATGCGGGTGAGTTCGAGGAGGAGTTCAGGCTGACGTTCGGCCGGCCGGTGGTGCGTGTCGACCGCGCGCCCAAGCTGATCGAGCGAGTGATCGAGGCGCGCGTTTGGGGGCGCGGCCGCAGCGACCGCGTGCCGCTCAACCTCGCCTGGCTGCCCGACTTCGAGCGGCAGGTGCTGCTCAAGACGCTCGATATCCCGCGCGGCGAGGTTCGGCCCTACGCGTGGGTGGCCGCCGAGCTCGGCCGGCCGCTTGCCGTGCGCGCGGTGGGCAACGCGCTCGCCCGCAACCCGGTGCCTTTCGTCGTGCCGTGCCATCGGGTAGTGCGCAGCGACGGCAGCATCGGCCGCTACGGCGCCGGCGGCCCGGAGGCGAAGCGGGCGTTGCTCGCCGCCGAGGGCCTCGACCCGGCCGAGCTGGAAGAGCTGCCCGCGCGCGGCGTCCGCTTCGTGGGCTCCGACACGACGGGGATCTACTGCTACCCGTCGTGCCGCAACGCGCGACGGATCAGCGCCCCCCACCGCGTGCCCTTCCGGAGCGTCGAGGAGACCGCGCGTGCCGGTTTCCGCGCCTGCCACGTCTGCCGACCAGTGGACACCCCGCGGCGCGCCGCATGACGAACCGGCGGCGGAAGCTCCTGGCCGCTCTCGGCGCCGCCTCGGGAGCGACAACGCTCGGGCTGCTTGCGCTCCACGTGTTTGCGCCGCAGCGGCGCGGGGTACTTGTCGTGACCCAGATATTCGAGCCCTACATCGTCCTGCCGGCGCTGATCGTCACCCCGCTGGCGCTGCTCGGTCGGCGGCGGCCGGCGCTCGTCGTGGTGGTCCTGCTCTTCGGCGCGGTGTCGGTTCGCTATTTACCACAGCTGGTCTCGCTGCCCGCAGCCGCCGGTCTCGGCGCGGCAGAGCTGAAGACCCTCAGCTGGAACCTTCAACAGCGCAACATCTCGGCCCCCGAGATCGTCGGCGTGATCGAGACGAGTGACGCAGACCTCGTCGGCCTCGTCGAGCTCGTGCCGGCGCGCGCCGTGGAGATCGCCTCGGACACGCTGATCGCCGAGCGCTACCCGCACCGCGTCCTGCCGTCCCACGACGTCCGTGGCCCCGGGCTGCTCAGCCGCTACCCGATCATCGAGCACGAATCGTGGCAGGACCCGGCGCTGCTCCGGGCAGTGGTCCAGCCGCGCGGCGGAGCATCGCCGATCGTCGTCTACGTCGCGCACCCCGTCCTGGGTGAAACGCGCAACATCGGCCTCATCCCGATCGACGTCGATACCGACGGTCGCGATGCCGCCATCCGCCGGCTGCGTCAGCTCGTCGACGCCGACCTTGCCAGTGACCGGGACGTTCTGGTCATGGGCGACTTCAACGTGACCGAGCGCGAGCCGGCGTATCGGCAGCTGTCGGCCGGGCTGCACGATGTGCACCGCGAGGTCGGGTTCGGCCCCGGCCATACCTGGCGGCCCGGTCCGCTCGAGTTCCTGCCCTTCGGCATCCTGCGCATCGACTACCACTTCGGCGGGGGCCGGCTGCGGCCGGTGGCAACGGCTGCCGACTGCACGCCGCGGGGCAGCGACCATTGCGTGCTGACCGGGATCTGGAGGCGTGAACGCGGAACGACCGATGACGGCTGAGGCGTCGAAGCCGCGCCGTCTCGATGAGTCCGTCGAGCCGTCGTGGGTCGGCCGGGTGGCACTCGCGCTGCGCGGCGGTGGCATCGCCGTTGCGCTGCTGCTGCTGTTCCTCGGTTTCGTCACCGGCGGCTTCTTCCTGCTGCTTACTGGAACGGTCGCCGTCGTCGCCGTCGTCGGCGGCTTCCTGCTGGCTCGCTTCGTAGAGCGCGAGAGCTGGTATCGGCGGCCCAACGCGCCGGTCCTGTCGACCGCTCTCGCTATCGGCCTCCCGCTCGCGCTGATCACCTTTGCCCAGATCGCGGGCGGTGTGCTCACTCCTCCGCCGGTGACCAGCCAGTGTTTCGCCGGCCAGCTCGGGCGCGGGCAGGAGCGTCAGTTCCCCCTGCCCGTCGATCCGCGAATAGCCACGATGGAGGGTCGGGTGACCGTCCCAACGCTGGTCGGCGGTGCCTTCCGCTGGTGGTTCACCGACCCGGTTGGCCATATCGCCTGGGGAGGCCGCGCCGAGGAGCAGGGTTTCAGCGAGACGCGTCAGCTCGAGCCGTCCGGCGGGCAGTGGACCGTGAACGTGGTCGGCGAGGCCGACCAGGCCGAGTACCGCATCGAGTGGCACGGGGCCCGGGCGGGTCACCCGATGGGCGGCGAGACGCCCACCTGCCCCTGACGGTGGCGCTGCTGTCGGGCAAGGCGTTGCTCGTCGTCGTCCTGGTCGCCGCCGGCTGTTTCTCGACGCGGCCCGAGCCAGGGCCCGACGCGTGCGTCCCAGTCGACGTAGGAGGAGAGTGCTTCGCGCCAGGTCGGGAGGGCTTCATCGATCATGCGTTGGAAAGCACTCGCGCATGGCCGCAGCTTGCCGGTCTCCCGGTCGAGGCCGACGAGGTGATCGAGGGCTTCGATGAAGCCGCCGGGCAGCCGACCTGGATCGTGCCTATCCGGGTTGACGGGAAGTTCGTCGCCGCGAGTCGCTTCTTGCCGTTCCGAGACCAGGTCCGACTCGGCGAGATCGCGCTCTACCTGCCACCGCGTGATGACTTCCCAATACCGGCTGCCGCGGAGCGGCTCGTCATCTTCACGAAGTGGTGCGGTGACCCTATGCCGGAGACCTGCCTCTTCACAGAGTACGGGTGGCGCATCGAGCCAAGCTCGTAAGCGGAGTGCATGGTTCCGCTCGGCGCCGATCGGCGAGCCCCCCGTTATCGACAGGCGAGTGTCGTCAGCGACGATGGCTCGGACTGTCGGTCGATGGGCGGGCGTGTTCCTCGTCGGCCTGTTGGGCTGGCTCGTCGTCGGTGCCGTTCCTATTGCAGGGATTCCACTCTTCGTCGCGGCGTTCTTGCTCGGCGCGGCTGCCGGAGTTGCCGGTCGTCCACTGCTTCTCCTACCAGCACTGTGGCTGGGGATGCTTGCCTCCTATCCGGCCGCACTCGCCCTGCATGTGATCGTGTTCCTGAGCGAGAACTGGGCGATCTACGTCGTGCTGTTCCTGTTTGCGGCGGCTATTGGATTCGCGTTGTCGTTCGCGCTGATCCAACTCATCGGGCGGCTTGGCACGGCGACGACGGGCAGCCGAGACAGATGAGCTGCCGTGGAAGTCAGCCCGGAGCTAGCCGCGTCGGGCGGGCACCGGCGCAGCCTCAAGCCAGCCTTCGCGCACCGCCCGCGTATCGAGCTCCGTTCGGGAGGCGACTCCGAGACGCTCGTACATCCGGCGCAGGTGGGTTTCGACCGTGCTCGGCGCGATACCGAGGCGTGCGGCGATCTCGTCGTTCGACCTGCCGTCGGCAACCAGCGCCACGACATCGAGCTCGCGCGCGCTCAGGGGCAATCCCGACGAAGCCTCCAGTGCGAAAGAGGTGCCCCCGGCGGCTGTCCTGCGCAGCGCCTCGATCAGCTCCTCGACCGGCGCGTCCTTGAGCACGAAGCCGGATGCGCCCAGCTGGAGTGCCGCCCTCGCGTATTGCGGATAGGCGTAGGCGGTCAGCACGACAACCGCCGGGCGGCGCGGCTCCTCTTTAGGGTCGAGCGCGGCCAGGCCGCGCACCGTGCCGAGACGAACATCGAGCAGGACCACGTCTACGTCGCCCCGCGCGAGGATCGCCCGCGCGTCCTCGACCGTCTGGCCGGTGGTCACCACGTCGAGGTCGCGCTCGCCGGCAAGCAACGCCGACAGGCCGTCGCGCAGGACAGGGTGGTCGTCCACAATGGCCACGCGGATAGTTCCCGTGGTGCGCCTGGCGCCGGCGTCGGTCACGCGGTCCGCCAATCGAGGGTCACCTGCGTGCCACCCTGCGGCCAGCGCCGGATGTCGAGCAGGGCACCAATCTTCTCTGCCCGCTGGCGCATGTTGAGCAGCCCGAAATGGCCCTCGCCGAGGCTGGCTGCCCGAGCCGGGTCGAAGCCGCCGCCGGCATCCTGCACCGACAGCGACGCGGCAGTCCGGCTGGTCCAGTAGCGGACGACGATCGGTGGCCGGCCATGACGGACGGCATTCGAGACCGCCTCCTGCGCGACGCGGAAGAAGGCGAGTTCGACCTCGCTCGGCGGGCGTGCCTGGTCGGCGCGCTCGAGTCGGACCTCGCCGCCGGTCAACTGAGCGACATGCTCGACCAGCCACTCCAGCGCTGCACCCGTTCCGAGGTCGTCGAGCACCGGCAAGCGGAGGTCGCCGCAGATCGCGCGTAACCGCTCGGCGATCTCGCGAGCCGTGCGGGCGCCCTCGCTGTTGCCCGCCGTGTCGAGCTGCCAGGCCAGCAGCGTCAGGTTCTGCAGGGCGTCGTCGTGGATGTCAGCGGCGATACGTGAGCGCTCCGACTCCATGGCTGCCACTACGAGGTCGCGCTGACTTGTCGCCGCGGCCGCCGAGCGGTCCAGCGGGCGAACGGCGAAGAAGTGGACGGCCAGTGCCGGGACGATCCAGACAGACAGCGGGACGAAAGCGGACGGCGACGGGAGCGCATCCCACATCACCACGGCCGCCAGCGCTGGCGTCAGGCCGACGAGGGCCAGCTCGAGCGCGTGGACGATGCCCTGCCATGGTGCGGAGGCCGCCGTCGCCGTGTAGCGGAGGCCGGCTGCCACGAGCCCGGGAACCGCAGTCGCGAGCGCCATCGACAGGCCCGCGGACAGGGAGAGCAGGCCGTCGACGTACGCGCCCTGAAGCGCAGACAGGACCCCGAGAGTGCCGGCAGTGACGGCAAAAGCAGCTGCCGTGGCGACCGCCAGGCGACGGGCGCGACCCTCGATCCACTCAGCGACCGCGACGCCGAGAACGCCCGCCGCTGCCGCGCCGAGGACCCATGACAGCCCGGCCAACGGATCGTTCCATGAGAAGTAGCGCAGCAACCAGCCGAAGATCGGCATGGCTGTCGCGACGGCGACCGGTACGGCTAGCGCTCGAAATGGGCCTGCACCCTGTCGACGCAGCCAAAGTGCTCCCGCTATGAGCAGCGCCATGACGACGGGTCCAAACAGCGAAGCCGGCCGGGGGAGGCCGGAGGCCAGCGCCCCGGCGGCGACCAGTGCCAGGGCCGATACGCTCAACAGCGCGGCCATCCGGGCGCTTAGTCGGTCGAACACGCCGCCGATTGTCACATCGCCCCGGCCGGCCGCCGATCCCTGCTATCCGGTAATCCGCTCAATTGCACCGTCGCGCGACTGTCCGGCACGGGATGGATACGGACAGCTCATTCCGGTCGGCGCTCTGTTCGCCGTTGCCGGCGGGAGCCTGCGCGACGCTGCCGATGTACGGATGCACAAGAGGGCGGCTGCAGTGTCCTCGTGAGACAGCTGGCTGAGGTGCCTTCCTTAGCGACGGTCCCGGAGCATTCGACGCATTCGTGCCTCTGTCTCGGCGCTGTTCACGACGAGCAGCGCCCAGATCGCGGCAATCGGCCAACCGATCAGAGTGATCATCAGGATCAGGCAAATCAGCGCCATCAACGGTCTTCCGGCCAGCAGCATGCCGAGGGGAGGCAGCAGGATCGCGATTAGATACTTCATCCCGGACCTCCTTAGGTGGTAGGGCAGTATGTATCGGATCAAACGCGGCCCGCACCAGACATAACCCGCGCGCCGCGCGAATGGAGTCGTCCCGGATGCAGCCAGGAGCGACGCATAGGGAGGCGTGGTGCTAGGGCAAGCTGGCGGAAACGCTCGAGACCTCCCCTGGCTCGATGCTCACGCCGGGCGGACGACGCAAGAGCTGATCCGGCTGGCGGGCACCTACAGGGCGGACTCGCTTGTCGCAGCATTCGAGGCAGCGCTCCTCGAAAAGGAAACGAGAGCCCGTAACGCGACGGTGACGTGGCCCGAACGCGTCGTAATCGCCGTCGAAAGCTTGGAGCGTGAGGTGAACTGCGACGGGTATGCCGCGCTGTTCGCCAACCACGCCGAGCGCGTGCCTGATCTCGTGCCAGCCCTCCGCGCAATCGGCGCCGACCGAGTCGCCGAACTAACTGCTTCAGCCGTCGGCGTCCTCAACATCGATGGTCCAATCTCCGCAGAAGCGGTCGAGAAGGCGATGCAGGAGGACGACGAAGAGCGGGACCGCAAGCTTGCCGACCACGACGACGCCTACTACCGAACAGCGCCCGACCTCGCCCTGCCGCTCCTCCGCTACATCGAGGCGAACGCACACGAAATAGTCCTTCATTGAGCCGCGCCCGTCAGATCTCGCCGCTGAGCAAGTGGTTCAGCAGTAGGGCCGAAGTGACCTCGCACTTCCAGGGTGTGGATGCAACAGGCGGTCGTCCGGACCGGCCGCGTCAGCGCGCGGTTTCACCGCTCCTACGGAGTCGCCGTCTCGTCTGGCGCCAGCCGATCAAACGCTAACCAATGTCGGGCCTCACTGCGCAGCCAACGAGCAGCGCGCGCAGAGACAAGAATCAAGCCGTCCCCTCCGAGCTGGAAGTCGCTTTCGCCCGACCCCGGGCTATGCTCGACGACCTCCCAGAGCCGGCCGATCTCTTCGGCCGTCTGTTCGCTGTGCTTCCGGCCGAAAATATAGTTGTCGGGCTCACCGCCGGCCGGATAGACGCGAGGAGAAGGAGCGGTCAGGTCCCAAGTGTGCCAATGAAGACGGACGATCCGGCCCTTTGCTACTTCGCGGAACGTGATTCCACGCAGTCCAGAACTCGTGAGCCTACGACGAAACTCATCGGTAACGACGAGGATGTTTGGAGGGACTACGGCAATTGGAGGCACAAACGGGCCAACATGGTCGAGGACAAGGCGGCCATCGGCGCGGCGTGTCGCAATACCGGTCAGCAAGATCTGGCCGTAATCTCCCCACGGGAGTTCCGCCGTTCTCAACACGTAAGCGGCCGCCGTTGCCGTCGTTCGGCCAGCGCAACGATCAACCACGCGTCAGATCGACTAGTGCTGGTCGGGCTTCCGGCCTGCCAGATCGCTCCCCTTCCATCGATCTAGCATCTCCCGAGAATGTTCGTCGGAAGCGCTCGCGACCGGCGCGCCGGCTCTTGAGCCCGCCAATCGGGCCGATCGCGCGCCCGGGCTCCATAGACGTAGCCGGCGTAAACCACCGGCTGCTAACAGATCGGTTACCGGACCAGCTCCCGTCGCGTGCCTGGCGCAACGTTACGGCGCCGGCACACTGAGCTTGACCACCTGGTTCCCTCCGATCCAGCCTTCGAGCACTGACCCCGACCACCCGCACAGGACGACTTTGTCGCCTTGTACGTGGGCTTCGGTCGAGTCGCCCTGTGGCCCAGAAAGCTGCAGATCCAGCCGAGCGGCTGGCGCGCGCTCCCCCGCTCTGACCAGCGCGCGTCAAGATGGCTGCGGCGGTGAGCAGCACGGCCGCAAGAAACGCTATGACGATCGTGCGGTTCTTGATCGGGTCGCTCACGACTCCATCTTGCGACTGCGGCGGCGAGTGTGTGTGATGACGCCTCGGCGATTACGAATGGACGGTGAAGGATACTGAGTGGCGGAACTGTCGCCTGCGGGCGCACCTCGCCTCGGCGGGCGGAATTGATCCAATGGAGCGAGAGTCAGAGCGGTGAGCGGAGCGATGGATAGCTTTCCGAGCGAGCGTTCGGCGGTACGTAGGTTCGGCGCTTGGCTGCTCACCGGCGCCGGGATCTCTGCACTGATTGCCGCCCTGCTCGGCGCGGTGACCGTCGTCCTGCTCACCTTCGCTCGCCCAGGATGGCCTCGCTTGGACACCGCGCTGCTACTCGGCCTTGCCTGGGTGCTGTGGCTCGGACTCTGGCTCATCGCCGTCTCGGTTCGGGCGAGCGCCCGCCCGCCGATCGTGTGGCGCCAGTGGCTGGTCACGCCGGTCATCGTCTTCGTTGCCTTCGTGCTGAGCGTGGGCGGCGTCGTTGCCTCGAACTACGTCCGAGGTACGACGGCGTCGCTGAGCGTGGAGGCGTCCATTGACGGCACGCGCCTTCAGCTGAGCGGGTGGACCGACCTGCCGGACGGGGCGCGGCTATGGGTTGGCGCATACCACGAGGAGTCGTGGCGCATAGCGACCGGCAAAGAGGTGGTCGTTACGCGAGGCAGGTATGAAGCGGTTTTCGTCCTGGATCGCTGGCCGAACGGCACGATCGTGGCAAGTGCCAGCTTCGAGGTGTACTCGGGGCAGCCGGCGGCGGTCATAGAGCGGTTCGGGCGTGAGGGTGAACACCTTCACGGGCCGCAGGTGCGGCACGACAGTGACGGGCCGGTCCTCGAAGCTGTGACGAGGGTCGAGGTGACGGAAGGGCTGCCTCCCGACCACCCCGACGCCCTCCGCCCGCCGGTCACTGTCTACGGCATGGTGCTCGGCAAACGCGCGAACCGGTCGAGCAAGCGACGGTGAAATGCACACCGGTCGTCGGACAGCGAGGGCTCGAGGAGGTCGAGTTCGAGGGCTTCGGCTTCTACATGTTTGATCTTCAGCCCGGCGAGTACATCTTAAGCGCGACTGCTCCCGGTTATTCGGTCACCTCCGTCCCGCTCACCGTCACCGCTGGCGACGACATCGAGCTCGATCTGGCGCTCGAGCCAGCGCCCTGATGGTGCGAGGCATACTCGAGACTAAGCGTCGGACTGCCTTCCGGCACACAGCTCCAACAACGTCATCATCGGAGGTCCAACTTCGCTCGGCGGTCGTCGCCCCTGTTACGGCGAGCGGGAGCCTCAGAGCGATTCCAAGCCCTTGTCGGTTTCTTCCAGTAAGCGACTGACGTCCGGGCCGCGCATGCCGGGCATCTCCATCGCCATCGGCCCGAAGGGGCCTTGGCCGAGTTCAGCTGCCGTGCCGTCGACCGTCGCAACCAGATGCCGGTAGACGAGCCGAAAGCGGCGCAGGAAGTCGAGGTTGTCCCTAGCGCCGTCGGCAGCAATCCGTTCGGCGATCTCGATCAGCTTCGCCCGATAGTCGCCAAATGGGGTCATCAGCCCACCTCTGTAGAGTTCGGCCTGCACGTCAGGGAGTATTACGCGATGCTCCCGAAGGAGTATCGGTCAAGCAATTTGCCCGGCTCGCGCTCGTCATCGTCGGCCTGTGCGTGGCGGTCTATGGCGCCTAACTGATCTTCGTAGTCTTCGCCCTCGCGCGCTCGAGTTGGCGGCGCGGGCCGTTCGTAATTCAGTTCGACGCCGCCGGCCCGCCCCCCGGCTCTCTCGAAGAGCGGACGATCGTCGAGGCCGACCTCTCGCAGCGGGCCGACGTCCCCGCCCCGGGCACCGTTCGACCCGGCGAAGCGCCGCCCGACGCCGACGTCATCGGTCCCGGCGAGTTCATCGAGCCTGGGTTCGGACAGACCTATCGCCACTCCGCGGCGTGCGGCATCGAGGGGTTGGGGCCGATCAACGATGTCTGGTGGCGGGCGGACGTGCCGAGCAACGCACCCGACTACGTTCCGCGGGAGTGGAAGGGATCGGTCGACTCCGCCGGCAACCTCGACCTGTCGATGGTTCTCGATGTCACTCCAAAGCCGTTAATTCGGGCGACCGTAGGCGGCCATACCGTCGAGTACGAGCCGGACCCCGACGGTCCGCCTATCCCGTGCCGCTAAATCCTCGCAGCCCGGGTGGTACCTCGGCTCGAACTACCCGGGTTTGCGGGCGGCGGCGAAGACGATCGGCGGGCGCCACTGGAACGCGTCCGGCGGCAGGACGGCCAGACGCTCCCGAGCGCGCTGCGCCAGGCGCTCGCGCTCCTCCTCGCTGAGCATCGCCATCAGCGCCCGTTCGTCGTACGACAGCTTGTAGTCGAGGTACGACTGCATCGTCCAGTCGTATTCGAGCCGGTCCTCACGCGCCACCGCCTCGCGGAAGCCGGCTCGCCGCAACTGGGCCGCGGCCGCCCGGCCCGACTGCACGTCGCCGGCGCACGTTTCGGGTCCCTCGGTCGGCTCCTCGATGCCCAGCTCGAGCACGGCCTCGTCGAACTCGATGCGCGGCTCGAACTCGTACTCCTCGCGGTCGAGCCAGGTGACGTAGGCAAGGACGCCGTCAGCGCGCAGCAGCCGCCGACCTTCACGCAGCGCGGCCAGCCGGTCGGGCACCAGCTGGAGCACGAACGATGACGTGACGAGGTCGATCGAACCAGCCGCCAGCGGCAGCGCGTGGGCCGGCCCCTCGACCACCGTCAGCCGGGCCGCATCGGCGTCGCGCATGCGATCGCGTGCCACGTCGAGCATCCCGGTCGCTGCATCGCTGGCGATCACGCGCACGTCAGGCCAGCGCGCGAGCATCGCCGCCGCCAGCGTGCCGGTGCCGGTCCCCACGTCGAGCGCCGTCGCACCGGCTCCCGGCGGACCATCGGCG
>JALYGJ010000023.1 GCA_030777155.1 Chloroflexota bacterium
CCGGCGCCGGGTGTGGCCGGACTCCTGCCGCCCGCCCGGGGCGGGTCGGAGCGTCGGCGCGCACCGGTCCCGGCGCATGACGGGCGTCCCACTCGCGCCGGCGCAGCGGATCGGAGAGCAGTTGGTACGCCTCCTGCACGCGCAGGAAGAGCAGCGCATCGCCGGTCGCTGCGTCCGGGTGGTAGCGCTTGGCGAGCGCGCGGTGGGCCGCCTTGATCTGGGCGTCGGTGGCGCCTCGTGCGACGCCGAGCACGGCGTACGGGTCGGGCAGGCGCTGCATCGGCATCAGGCCAGCTCCGAGATGGGTGCCAGCTCGAACGAGGGCACCGACTCTCCGATCTGCACGCCGCGCGGGTCATAGACTGCCGGCCGGTGCACTGCCGCCAGCCGTTCCACCGTCCGCTCGTCGAGCACGCGCAGCTGGGCCAGCGCCTCGATCGTGACCGGCGGATTGGCACGCTGGAAGCCATCGCCATCCTCGATCTTGACCGCCACGCCGGCCGCCGGCGTTCCCGCCCCGCGCGCGCCGGCGAGCAGGCCTATGCCGCGCAACGCCTCCGCCCCACCTTTCGATACCAGCGCTCCGGGCCGCGCCTTCATCAGCTGCGTGTCGGTCGAATCACGCGTGCCGCCGACCATCTCGGGCGCGGCGATCATCGCCTCGCGCACGCGCGTCAGGTGCGCGACCAGCGTCTTCTGGCCGGGCGCGCGCGCGGCGGTCGGTTCCGCCAGCAGCGCGAACGCGCGCGCCACGTCGGCCAGCGGGAAGGCGTAGGTGAACACGCCGCACGAGTCGACCGACGTGCGCAGTGCCGTAGGCGCCACGGCGAAGACGCGGGCGACCGCTTCGCGCGCCGCCAGCTGGCTGCGGTGCTCCGGCCGCCAGTAGTCGGCCAGCGTCCAGTCGGCGTGGCGCGACAGCAGCAGGCTGGCGACGTGGAACCCAGAGCACATGTGACGGATCGGGCCTGGCTCCTCGCCGTCGCGCGCCAACCGCGCGGCCGTCACCCGGTCGAGCGGCGCATCGGTCGTGCCACAGGCGAGCAGCGACTGCGTCAGGCTGGCCCGACGCAACACCGCCTGCAGCGTACGCACGTGAGCGTCCTCGCCGGTGTGCGAGGCAGCCATCACCGCCAGCTCCTGGTCATTGAGGCGGAATGCGTCGGCGGCACCCGACTCGAGCAGGGCAAGCAGCGCGAACGGCTTGACTGCCGAGCGCAGGTTGACCAGCACTTCGGCGTTGCCGACGCCGCGTTCGACCCGGCCCTCGACGTCGACCTGGACGACGTGGCCGCGATGGCGGCTCTCGACGGTCGAGCCGCGGCGGACCTCGACGAGCACCGGCGGCGCGGCATGGCGCGGATAACGCGGGGCACCGCTCGAGCGCGCAGTCGAGCGCGTCGCGGCACCTGCAGACGGCCGGCGCAGGCCGGCCACGTCGGTTCGAGCCATCGCAGCGATGGTAGCGCCCGCGCCGCATTTGGCCGCCGCCGGGCCACCTACAATCGGCGCATGGCGGCCGGCGACCATCCCAACCTCCACGTCTCTCGTCACCCCGCAATCCAGCACAAGCTGGCCCTTCTGCGCGCCGAGACGACCGAGCCCAAGAAGTTTCGCGAGCTGGTCCGCGAGATCAGCTGGCTGGTCGGCTACGAGGCACTCGCCGACGCGCGCCTGGCCAACATCACCGTCCGCACGCCGCTGGAGGAAACCGACGGCGTCAAGCTGGCCGACCGCATCGGCCTGGTGCCCATCCTGCGCGCCGGTCTGGGCATGGTGGACGCGCTGCTCGAGCTGATGCCGACGGCGCAGGTGTGGCACCTCGGTCTGTTCCGTGACGAGCGCACCCTGCGTCCGGTCGAGTACTACAACAAGCTGCCCGACTCGGCGGCCGTCGACCTGTGCCTGATCCTCGACCCGATGCTCGCCACCGGCGGCTCCGCCACGGCCGCCATCGACGTCCTGAAGAAGTGGGGCGCAACCCGGATCAAGCTGCTCAACCTGATCGCTGCGCCAGAGGGCGTGCGGGCGGTCACCTCGGCTCATCCCGACGTGGCCATCTTCTGCGCGGCGCTCGATCGACAGCTCAACGAGCGCGGCTACATCATGCCCGGCCTGGGCGACGCCGGGGACCGCCAATTCGGGACCGGCCACGGCTGAGCGGCGTCTGATCGCGCCGCCGCGATCGGAGACGTACCGCCAAAGTGTCGCCGCGCTCTGTTTCCGCAGCCCCCGCGGGCGCCCATCCCGCCGCGGGGGATGCTCCACCGAGTGGTTATGGGTAGAAGGTACTGGTTGGCTAATCCGACATGCTGCGGTAATGCTTCTCGTTTATAGCGGCACCACTCGGCGAGGTGACGATTTTGATCCTCGAGTATCCCGGTCGCGCGAGGCGAGTCGCGATTGCAGAAGATGACTCCGGCTCGCGCGCCCTTCTGCGTACGATCCTCGAGCGCGATGGTTGCGCCGTCCGGGAAACGGCCGACGGTCGAACAGCGCTGGCACTGGTTGAAGAACAGGCGCCGGACCTTCTCCTGCTCGACGTTACGATGCCGCCGCCCGACGGGATCGAGGTTACGCGGCGCTTGCGACTCCACTTCAGCGAACCCGAGCTGCCAATCATCCTGGTCACCGGACACAACGAAGCGGCGACGAAGGTAGCCGGCCTCGAGGCGGGCGCGACCGACTTTGTCACCAAGCCTTACGACGCACCGGAACTCGTCGCCAGGGTGCGAGCGGCACTGCGTATGCGCGCCGCATTCGAACGACTCGAATCAGCGCAGAGCGTAATCGCGGCGCTCGCGAACGCGGTTGAAGCTAAGGACCGGACGACCGAGCAACATTGCAGCCGGTTGGCCGATCTGGCCGTTGGTCTTGCCCACCAGGCAGGCGTGACCGGCGAAGCCGTCGAGGCGATCAACTACGGCGCGATCCTCCATGACGTGGGCAAGATCGGCGTTCGTGAAGACCTGATCCGCAAGCTGACACGGCTCGACGAGGACGAGTGGGCGGAAATGCGCCGCCACCCGCTCATCGGCGGCGACATCGTGGCGCCGTTGCGCCTTGGCCGGCTCGTAGCGCCAATAGTGCGCGGCCATCACGAGCGGTGGGATGGCAACGGCTATCCGGACGGTTTGGCCGGTCGCCAGATCCCGCTCGGGGCACGCATCGTTGGCGTCGTTGACGCTTACGACGCAATGATCCATGACCGGCCGTACCGCGCCGCGATGAGCGAGGACCAGGCGCGAACCGAGCTGCTCGCTCGCCGGGGCAGCCAGTTTGACCCGGAGCTGGCCGAGCTGTTCGTCGACTACCTCGACCGGCGTCACCTGGTACACGAGGACGCAAGAGCCGACACGCCGCGCGCGCTGGCCCGAGCACTGCTCGAGGAGCCGCTGCGCGGCTGAGCGCACGTGACAGCCTGATGAACCTGCTCGAGGTTCCTATCGCCGGGGCGCTCTTCCTGCTCCTCTTCGTCGCAACCGCGCTGAGCTACGTCCGCAGCCGCAGCGCACTGGCCGGCGCGGTCGTGCTCGTCTTCGCCGCCAGCGCCCCGCTCTTCATCGCCCGCCTGCTCGATGTCCTCTTCGGCGTCGACGTGCCATACCCGCTGTCGATCGCGTCAGCCCTCGGTCTGCTGGCACAGCCGCTGTTGACACTTCGCCTGGTAAGCATGCTGCATCCGGTGCCGCGGATCGTCAGCACACTCGCCCTGGCCGGGTACCTCGCAACGTCGGCGGCGGTGGTGCTGTTCGACCCGCTGCCGGCAGCGCTGATCGCCGCGACGGTCACCGTCTACGGCCTGACTGCGCTTACGGCTGCGACTTACCTGGCAGCGGCAGCACGGCGCAGGACGGGCAGCGCCAGAATCCGGCTCTACATCGCCAGCGCCGGCTCGGTCCTCATGGCTGGCTCGCTGATGATGATCGGGTCGGCCGCCGTACTGCCCGATGGGTCACCGGTGGTCGCCGCGATCGGCCGCTTCGGCGTGCTCTTTGCCGCGATTGCGTATGTCACCGCATTCCTCGCGCCGCGCTGGCTTCGCCGCGTTTGGCAGGCCCGGACGGGCTATGAGCTCAGCCGGCGTCTGCTGTCAGCGTCTGCCGAAGCGGACGCCGGTATCACCTGGCGCCGGTTCACCGAGCTTGTCGCCAAGGCAGCGGGTGTCACGGGTGCTGGCGTACTGCTCGGACACCGCGACGATGGTGCGCGCGCCGTCGCCGAGGTTGGCACTCTGCAATTTCCACAGCAGACGATGGACGGCGCGACTTTCGGCGCGCTTGTGGCACACGCTCAGGGGATCCATCAGCTGGCGGTCGAAACTGCCCCCGTCGAAATCCGTCAACTCGTCGCCGGTTCAGGCGCGCAGTTCGTGACCCTCGTACCGTTTGCGGCGCCGCGCGCCGAGGAAGGGCTGCTCGTACTGGCAGGCGAACGGCGCTCCCTCTTCGCACGCGACGACAGCGAGATGTTCGCGCTGCTTGGCGTCGAAGCCGCCCTGCTTGCCGATCGTGCGCGGGCGGCCGCCGAGAGGGCTGAGCTGGCGGGACAGCTCGCCCAGACCGTCGATGCCCTGCGCAGCGCGAGCCAGGCCAAGAGCGACTTCGTGGCCAGCATGAGCCACGAGCTGCGCACACCGCTGAACGCGATCCTCGGGTTCAGCGATCTGATGCTCGGCGAGCCGGCGAGCGATGGTCGGCACAGCGTCCGCGCGGAGTGGATCCAGTACGTTCGGACGGCGGGACAGCATCTGCTTGCCCTGATCAATGACGTGCTCGACGTCAGCAAGGTCGAGGCGGGGCGTCTGGAGCTGCAGGTTGAGGCGATCGACGCGGAAGCGGCCGTGGCCGAGGCTGTCACTGGCGTCCGGCCGCTGGCCGCCAAGAAGAACCTGCGGCTGAGCTCGCAGGTGGCCATGCTTCACGTTCGTGCCGATCGCGGCCGCCTGCGCCAGATGCTCTACAACCTCCTCTCCAACGCGATCAAGTACACCCCCGACCAGGGCGAGGTCCGCGTCGAGGCGTCGGTCGACGGAGCGAACGCGTACATCTCCGTCGTAGACACAGGTGTAGGGATCGCGCCGGAGGACCAGGCGCGCGTCTTCGAGGCCTTCGCACAGGTCGGCGAGCCCGGGCTGCGCCAGGCTGGTACCGGGCTCGGGCTCGCGTTGACCAAACGGCTCGTCGAGGCCCATGGTGGCCGGCTCGAGCTCGAATCGACGGTCGGTGTCGGCAGCCGCTTCATACTGGTACTGCCGCTCTCCTCGCCCACCACGGCTCCAGCCACGGGCGCTGGGGCGGCGCCAATCGCGACTTCCGCGTCCGTTGGCGAGGCGCAGCCGGTCGGTCGGCCGAACGTCCTCGTGATCGAGGACGACCAGCAGGCGGTCGCCTTGCTGCGCGAGTATCTCGAGCCCGACGGGTACGAGATCACTTCCGCCCGCGACGGCGTGGAAGGCATCGCCGCCGCCCGTCGTCACCGGCCGGCGGCGATCCTGCTCGACGTGATCCTGCCGGGTCCCGATGGCTGGGAGGTCCTCCGGCGGCTGAAGGCAGATGAGGAACTGCGCCACATCCCGGTGGTGATGGTCACCGTCGTCGACGAGCACGGCATCGGCCTGGCACTCGGCGCGGTCGATTACCTGGTCAAACCGGTCGAGAGAGGCGCGCTGTTGGCGGCGTTGCGGCGGCACGTGCGGCGCGAGCCAGCGCTGCGGCGCCCGCGCATCCTGGCCGCCGATGACGACCGGGCAGCGCTCGCCTTTGTCCAGGCAACGCTGCAGTCACAGGGCTGCGACGTCACCGTCGCGAACGGCGGACGCGAGGCGATCCACGCCGCCCACGCCGGCGAGTTTGACCTCGTCATCTGCGACATCGTGATGCCCGACCTCGATGGTTTCGAGGTCGTCGCTCGATTGAAAGCGTCCGAACGCACGCGTGACGTCCCGATCCTCGTCCTGACTGCGCATGAGCTTGGCGCAAGTGACAAGGCCCGGCTCAACGGCAAGATCGTCGGTATCTGCGAGAAGGGTGAACACGCGGCGATGCTGCTGCGCAGGTGGCTTGCCTCACTACCCGTCGCCGCCCGGACGAACGCGACGTGAAGGGCGAACCCGGTCCTCGCCTGCGCATCCTCTCCGTCGAGGATGAGGCGCTCAACCGGGCGCTGCTCGCGGCAGTTCTCCAGGGATCGTCCGACGAGCGACTTCGCGATGCCGAGCTGATCGAAGCGACGTCGCTCGCCGAGGCGCGCCGGTTGGTCGCCGACTCGGACCACGACCTCGTGATCCTCGACCGCCGGCTGCCCGACGGCGATGGATTCGAGCTTGCCCACGAGCTGGCCCATCGTCCCGCTGCAAGCCGCCCGCCGATCATTGCCCTGACTGCGGATGCTGTGCCGGCAACGGAGCAGGCCGCAACCGCGGCCGGCTGCACCACGCTGATCGTCAAGCCCTACCGTCCGGCAGAATTGACCGCCGCACTGGCAGAGTTGCTCGACGATCGCCGGCCTACGCTGGCGAGCAGATAGACAGGCCTAGCGCGGGCGGTCACCCTCGCCCAGACCCGCTTTCTCGCGCAGCTCGTCGATCTTCTTGGATGCCTCGGCCTTGCTCAGATCGCCCTCGACCTGCTCGCCGGTCTGGCGGCTGAGCGTCTCGAGGTAAGAGGCCTGCGCGCCGGTCATCGGCTCGTCACCGGTCACCCACTCCTCGGGATCCTTCTCGAGTCCCGGTCGCTCGGCCGGTCGCAGCTCGTCGTTCATCTCTGCTAATCACCCCAACTCCCGTTCCGTTGCTGGGCTCAAGTGTCGCGTCGGCGCGCCGCGAAAGCAGCGCGCTGCCGGACGCGCACGTAGCAATTTCGAATAACTGTTCTACTCGCCGCCAAGTCGGCGCCCGCTATGGCTCGACGACGAGCTCGTACAGCGGCTCATCGTCGAAGTGGCCCTGGTAGGTGATCCGGATCGGCTCGTCGGGCGGCAGGCCGGAGGCGCTTACCGACCCCTCGGCGGTCTCGCCCTCGCGCAGCAGCGACGGTCTCGTCACGACGCTGATCGACGCCGACAGCTCACGTCCACCGGCGTACGCGCGCCAGTCAAATGAGCTTGGGTGGTGCGTGTCGAATGCGCGGACGCGGATCTGGAGGCTGATGTTCGCCCACTCGCGGTAGACCGACCGAGTGCCGGAGAGAACCGTCACCTCTGCCTCCGGCTCGTCGAGCGTGTTGAGGACCTGGAACGTCTGCCCGATCCCCGCCGCCTGGATCGGCCGGGCCGGTTCCCGCCGCTCGCCGATGCCGAAGATCGCGGACGCGATGAGCGCAGTCAGGCCGATGCCGAGCGCGGCCGCGCCGGCCGCGTACCACGTCGACGGGCGGCGAAGCGCCGGCAGGCGCCGCTCGGCCGGTGTCTCTGCGGGCGGAGCGGCCGGCGGGTACCCGGCGGTCACGAAGCGCGGCCGGCCAGGGCATCGAGCAGCGCCAGCAGGACGCGCGAGTTCGGGATGCGCCCGAGCTCCATGCTCGCCGACGGCGTGCCGTCGCGCGGCACGACGACGAGCGAACCGTTCACAACCCTCAGCGCGGCCACGTTCGACCACGCCAGCTGGCGTTGACCGATCCGGATGCCACCTTGCCGGCTGACGCCGACGGGACCGAAGCCGGCCTCGCCGCCCGAGTTGTAGACGTCGAACAGCGGCCCGGAGACGCGCCGTGTGACCTCATCCTCGAGAGTTACGCCGACCGACACGACTTCCGGAAACCACCCGTCGAGGATGCCGACGCCACCGGTGCGATCGCGAATCGTGTAGCGGTAGTCCTCGCGCTCGACCGTCTTGAGTGGGATGCCGGCGACCGTCACGGTGTTGCGATTGACCGTCCGGGCGACCGTCACCGCCGCGATCTGGTCCCAGCTCCACGCTCGAATCCGATCCGCGTCGCGCAGCGCGATGCCGTGCTCGTAGAGCACGACCGCGCGGCCCGCGCGACCGCCCACCCAGTAGCCGACGACGGCGAGGGCAACCGCGGCAAGCAGGCCGATCATGACCATCGTTGCCACGTCGGACAGGCCCAGCGGCTCCTGCAGGAAGACGCCGGCAAGCACGGCCACGATCATGACCGGGATGCACCAGATGACGACGAGCAGGACCGCCAGCCAGCGCCGTGCGCGCAGTACGCGCAGCGGCCGGCCCAAGTGTGTCACCCAGGCGAAGTCGCTTATCGCGTCCACTGGCCTAGCGCCGCGCTTGCCGACGCGCGGTCACAGGCGCGGCCTGCTGAGTCGGTCGGCCAGCCCGGCCGGCGGATCTACCTCCCGCCCGGCGTAACCTCGACTGTGCCCTTCTGGAAGTTGTTGGCGTTCACGTCGGCGTCGATGTCGGCCCGCGCCCGGTCAGCCAGATCCGTCCGGTAGGCGCCCTCGTCGGGATCGCCGGGGATGATGCCGGCACCCTTCGAAACCTCCACCGTCTGGTCCCACATGTCGACCGGCATGGCACCGATGCCGTTGGGTGACGGCCAGATCAGCGGGTTGATCTCGTTCATCATCCAGCGCTGGTGGCCCGCCGGAAGGGTCGACCCGGCGTCGACGGTGTACTGGATGCAGGTGTCCGGGTTCTCGCGGCAGAAGATCCAGCCGCGGAACGAGGCGCGCAGGAAGCGGACGGCGATGTCCTCGTTGCCCGGCTCGGCCAGCCAGGACTCGCGCGCGAAGATCGCGTCCTGCAGCATCGCCGTGCCTACCTCGTTGTAGTCGATCACGTTGAGGTCTTCGGGCTGCCACAGCTCGCCCGTCTCCGGGTTGGTCGCCTCGAGGACCTGGGCGTACTCGTTGTAGATCATCGCCTCGGCGACGTCGATCTCACGGTTGAGCAACAGGCTCATGTCGAACGGCTGGATCACCTTCGTGTAGTCCACGTTCGGCTCCAGGCCGTGCTTGAGCCCGGCCGCCGTCACCTCGTACTCGTTGCCGAAGTCCCATACGCCCACGCGCTTGCCGGCGAAGTGCTCGGGCGAGGTGATGTTGTCCTGGCTCTGCGGCGCCGGACCGCGGCCGGCCGCCCACGACACCGAGCGCGTGCCCGAGCGTTGGAAGACCTGCGCGATGTTGACGAGGTCCGACTGGGACTCTTCGCTCGCGCGGACCTCGAGCACCTTCGGCACCCACGAGATCGTGAACTCGGGACCGTTCGGGTCGGAGCCGACGTTCTGCGGGATGATCTCCGCGCCACCGCGCAGGATGTTGACCTCCAGGCCCTCTTCGGCGTAGTAGCCCTCGCGGTCGGCGGCGAAGTAACCGGCGAACTGCGCCTGCGGCTCCCACTGCAGCTGCAGCGACACCTCGGTCAGATCACCGGTCGGCGACCCGGTCGCGACGGGCGAACCGGTTTCCGCTGGCGACGCTGGCGCCCCCGGCGTGCTCGGCGTGCCCGGCGTCGGGGACGCGGGAACGCCTGGGGTGGTGGTACAGGCCGTGACCAGGAGAACAGCTGCAGCGAGCAGGCCGAGCTGCTTCTTCCAAACGCGCATTGAAGTACCTCACTCATGGCCGCCGGTCCCTCAGGGCCCGGCGTCCAGCTCCTCCTCCCAGGCGCTGCCGGCCGAAGCCGGGCGGCAGCCGTTGCCTGTCGCAGCGCACGATAGCGCAAAACGGGCGGACCCCGTCGTTGAACGCGCGCGCCCCGTCATTCGCGCAGGCTGGTGTGCCAGGGAATGGCGAGACGCTCGATGATTGAGACCGCTGCGTAAGCCGCGATCGCCGCAATCGACCCGATCATGATGCCCGCCCAGGCGAGCGAGAAACGCCCGCTGCTCATCGATTGCAGCACCACCCGGCCAAGGACGTCGGAGGTCCCGCCGAAGTACTCGCCGACGAGCGCGCCGATGAACGACAGCGTCGTGCCCACCTTGAGCGCGGTGAAGAAGAACGGGAGCATGTTGGGGATGCGCACCTTGCGCAGGACGGCGAGATCGCTCGCCGCGTACGAGCGCATCAGCTCGAGCGACGCGGGCTGAACCTCGACGAGCCCGCGCGTCACGTTGACGACGACCGGGAAGAAGACCAGCAGCGCTGCCATCATCATCTTCGACAGCGGGTTGAGCACGCCGAACCAGTTGTTGAGGATGGGCGCGATGGCGATGATCGGGATCGCGCTCGAGGCGACGGCGATGGGCAGCAGCACGTCACGCGCGGTCAGCCAGCGGGCCGATGCCAGGGCGACGATCAGGCCGGCAAGCGTACCGATGGCGAGGCCGCCGACGGCCTCGAAAAAGGTCGCCTGCGTCGCCCGGCGGAGCATGTCGGCGTTGCCCAGCCCCGAGTTGAGGATGGCGCTGGGC
>JALYGJ010000024.1 GCA_030777155.1 Chloroflexota bacterium
GCGGCGGCCAGCCGCTCGCCCAGCTCCTGGGCGGCGCGGCGGTTGAAGGTCACGGCCGTCACGCACGCTGGATCGGCGCCGTTGGCGACCAGCCAGCAGATGCGGGCAACGAGAGTGGTGGTCTTGCCGCTGCCTGCCGGCGCGACGCAGAGCACCGGCCCGGGCGGCGCAGTCGCCGCCGCGCGCTGATCGGGGGCGAGGCGGGCCAGGCGTTCCTCGATGGCCGGATGGAGTGGCATGGTCGCGATCATCGCGGCGAGCGCTTGCCGGTCGCTCACCGCCCGCTTATCCGCGGCTTAGCGGACGGGATTAGGCGGGCGCGGACGGACGGCACGCGTGCAAATTCGGTGCTCGCGCGGCGATGACGTCGGCGCCACACCGCCGATTTCCACTTTCTTCGACGAAGAGCCCGCCATCATCGCTCAGCGGATGATGGGCATCGAGGTGGGTACCTTCGGCAACCACAACTTCGATCACGGCATCGCGCGCCTTCAGTCGCACATCGATCTTGCGGCCGCTCCGACAAGCGTGGATGCGCCCGGAACACCGTTCCATTACGTGGCCGCGAACTTGAAGAACCTGGGCGAGAACCTGACCGGCGTCGAGGCCATAAGGATGTACAAGGTCGGCGGCGCCAAGGTTGCCGTCATCGGCATCACCAACGAAGAGGCGCCGACGCTCGTCTTTCCGGGCAGCTTCGGGACGATCGAGGTCACCGACGGCGTGGCCGCCGCCAACAAGTTCGCCGCCATCGCCCGCCAGGCCGGTGCCAACGCGGTCCTCGTCATCACTCACCAGGGCGTACGCGGCTTCGACGGGAGCGGCAATCCTTTCGGCGAGCTCATCGACTTCACCAACCGATTGACGCCGGGATTGGTCGACGTCGTGTTCGGCGATCACACCGACGTGCAGTACGCCGGGATGCACAACGGGGTCCTCGTACTCGAGAACAGGAGCAAGGGCCTGACGTACGCGCGCACTGCGTTGACGGTTCAGCCGGGCAGGGGCGGCGGGGTCATCGCGAAGTCGACCGAGTTCGTCGCGCCACTCGTGTCCGCGGTGACGCCCGACGCGGCCATCAGCGCGTACGTTGCCGACCTTCAGGCCGCCCTGGCGCCGATCCTTGGCGTCCAGGTCGGGAGCTCGACGAAGCAGGTGCCCCGTGCCGACCAGTGCGGGCGGAGCGACGGGCGGCTGTGCGAGTCGCTCGTCGGCAACGTCGTAACGGATGCCATGCGGGCCAGTTTCCCCAACGTCGACTTCGCCATCACCAACGCCGGCGGCCTGCGCGCGGCGCTCACCTGCCCGTCGACTGACAGCACAAGCGACTTCTGTCCGGCCGACCTCTATCCCGTCCCGAACGCCGGTCTTTGGCCGATCACTCAGCGGACGGTGCTCGACGTGCTGCCCTTCGGCAACATCGTCGTGACCGTGGAGGTCAGCGGCGCCGAAATGAAGACGATGCTCGAGCACGGGGTCTCGGCGATGCCGGCAGCCAATGGTCGGTTTGCCCAGGTTTCCGGCCTCTGCTTTACCTACGACATCGCGGCCGCCGTCGGCAGACGGGTCACCGGCGCCGTGCGCGCTAACCCGGACGGAACGTGCAGCGCAACGCCCGTAGATCTGACGCCTGCCTCGACGTACAAGATTGTCGAGAACGACTTCATGGCCACCGGCGGCGACGGATATCCGAACTTCTCGAGCCGGATGACGACCGGCGGGCCCAAGCGGTCGCCGATTGGCTCGCCGCGAAGACCTCCGTCAGCCCGTTCGTGCTCGGCGGCGGGCAGGGCCGGATCAACTGCACCAGCTCTGGTGTGCAAGTCTGCCCGACGTTGACTCCTTCGCCGTAGCATCGCGCAAGATCAAGCGCGAGAGAGGCCGGTCGCGATGCCGGGCCTCTTTTCGTATGCTGCGGGCGTTCGATGAACCGCCTGCTAGCCGGCGCGGGCCTGCTGTTGCTCGCGCTGTTGGTCGCCGTCCTCGCTCCCGTCGGTGCCCGCGGCCACATCGGCGGCGAGGCATTCATCCAGGTGCCGCTCGATCACGTCATGCCTGGCCAGACGTTCCCGGTGATTGCGGCCGACGTCGGCGCCGGGGCGACCGTCTCGGTGCGCATTGTGCAGGGCGAACGCGAGGCGCAGCTCGGCTCGGTCACGGCCGACCCAGACGGGCACTTCCAGACGAGCTTCCAGCTACCGGCCGACTTCCCGCACGGCTATGCGCAGCTCATCGCCACCGCTGACGACGGGTCGGAGGTATCGACGTACGTCCTGGTTGGCCCGCGCGAGCAGGTGACGGGCGAGGCACCGCGCTCTGCCGCGGCCAGCGAGTGGTGGCTCGATCCGTCGGTGCTCATCCTGGCGGGAATGGTCGGCGTCGCCGGCCTTGCCCTGTTCGCCGTCACCATCCGCTCGGCACGACGCGAGCGTGCAGCGGCGACAGCGCCCGCTCGGAGACGGGTGGCCCGAAAAGGCGGCTCGAACCGTCGCCGACGGTAGTCCGCCAGGCCACGATCGCGCTTCGCGAGGGGCGCGAGTAGGATCGCCGGCAGATGACCCCGCAACTCGAAGCGACGCTGGCCAAACTGCCCACCGCGCCGGGCGTGTACCTGATGAAGGACGCCCGCGGCGCGGTGCTCTACGTCGGTCGCGCCCAGAACCTGCGCGCACGGGTGCGCCAGTACTGGCAGAAGGGCAGGGCGGCGGCACAGCCGCTGCGCATCGAGCAGTCCATCGACCGCGTCGCCGACGTCGAATACACCGTCACCGACACGGTCAGTGAGGCCTTGCTGCTCGAAGCGAACCTGGTCAAGCGCCATCAGCCCCGCTTCAACGTGCGGCTCAAGGACGATAAGAGCTACCCGTTCATCAAGGTGACGCTGGCCGATGACTTCCCGCGCATCGAGCGCACGCGCAAGCTGCCCAACGACGGCAGCCGCTACTTCGGGCCATACGCATCCGCGTCTAGCGTCGACGAGGCGATGAACCTGATCCGTCGCCTCTTCCCGTTCCGCACCTGCACGATCGACATCCGCGAAGGGAAGCGAGCACTCGCCCGGCCGTGCCTGCTCTACCACATCAAGCGCTGCCAGGGGCCGTGCATCGAGGCCATCGCGAAGGAGGACTACCTTGCCGACATCGAGCAGGTGATGCTCTTCCTCGACGGCCGCCAGGAGCAGGTGGCGCGCCGACTGCGGGCCGAGATGGAGCAGGCATCGCTGGCGACCGACTACGAGCGCGCCGCTGCCCTGCGCGACAAGCTGCGCGCGATCGAGCGGACGATGGAGAGCCAGAAGATGGCCGCCTTCGCCCGCGCCGACACGGACGTCCTGGGCTACGCTCGCGCCGGCGCCTGGGCGGCGGTCCAGCTGTTCGCCATCCGCAGCGGCAAGACGGTCGCACGTGACGTCTTCGTGCTCGAGAACGTCGGCGACGGCACCGACGACGAGGCGCTGTCGGCCTTCGTCAGGCAGTACTACGCCGCCGCCAGCTCCGTCCCGCCACGCGTGCTGGTACCGCGGTCGTTGCCCGACGTCGACGAGCTGCGCGCGCTGCTCGAGCTGCGCCGCGACCGGCGTGTCGTGCTGTCCGTGCCGCAGCGCGGAGAGGGGCGGGCACTGATGGAGCTCGCCGGGCGCAACGCGGCCGAGACGCTCGCCCGTGAGCAGGCGCGCTGGCTGGCCGACGAGGGCAAGACGCTGGCGGCGCTGGAGGAGCTGGCGTCCCGGCTCGGCCTCGCCGCGCCACCCCTGCGCATCGAGTGCTACGACATCAGCACGATCCAGGGCACGAACACCGTTGGCAGCATGGTCGTCTTCGAGGAAGGGCGGCCGAGGAGCGGTGAGTACCGCCGATTCCGGGTGCGCACGGTGGGCGGCGCGGTCGGCCGGGCCGACGACTACGCCAGCCACCGCGAGGTACTGCGCCGGCGCTTCCATCGGGCGCTCGAGGGCGAGGAGGGGAGCGCCGAGGAGTTGCGCTGGCGCCTACCGGACGTGGTGATCATCGACGGCGGGGTCGGCCAGGCCAATGCCGCTCGCGCGGTGCTCGACGAGTTGGGCCTGCACGACCTGCCGGTCTTCGGGCTGGCCAAGGAACACGAGGAGCTGTGGGCGCCCCGCTCGGCCAGGCCGATCATCCTGCCGGTCACCTCACCGGCGCTCTACCTAATCCAGCGGCTGCGTGACGAGGCCCATCGCTTCGCAGTCACGTACCACCGAAAGTTGCGCGCCAAGGCGCAGACGAGGTCTGCGCTCGACGAGCTGCCGGGTGTGGGGCCGGCACGCAAGCGGGCGCTGCTGCGCGTGTTCGGCTCGACGCGCCAGATGCGCAGTGCCACTGTCGACGAGATCGCAGCGGTGCCCGGCATCAGCCGAGCGCTCGCCGAGAGGATCCGCGCCGGGCTGGACGCGTAGCTGCGCCTGATGCGCGGCCGGCGGCCGCTCGTCCTCGTCCACGGGACCGCGAGCGTCCATACGACATGGGATGCGGTGGTTCCGTACCTGGCTGCGGAGGCGACCGTCTACGCCATGGATCGGCGTGGGCGCGCCGGGAGCGGGGACGGATCGCGTTACGCGTTCGAGCGCGAGGTGGAAGACGTCATGGCGGTCGTTGATGGCGCCGCCCGCACGACCGGCATACCGGTCGACCTACTCGGCCGCTCGTTCCGCTGACGTTGAGGCCGCAGGCGCCGCCGCGGCGCGAGTACCGATGAACGACAGGATCGGGTGGCTGAGTGTTCGCTTGACGCGCTATTTCGAGAGCGCTGCCGCGGTGTTGGCAGCGGCGGCCGTGAGGGCAGCTGCGGCTTCGGCATAGCCGCGGTACCGAGCTCGCGCCGACAGCGCCCTGTCGAGTTCGAGCACGCTTCGTTGCCTGCCGCTGGTGAGCGGGTCGAGGACGACCAGCGTCGAGGCCCGCCCGCCGGTCGGCGGCTGACCGTTCCACCAGGCGTGGAAAGGGGCCGGCGGGTCCGGACACAGCGCCGGGAAGGAATCCGTTCTGAGCCGCAAGACACGGAGTACCTCGGCCGACCACAGGCCGACGAGCACATGCGTCTCGCTCTTCCAGCTCGGGACGCCGACTCGGCCGGCAAGCGCCTGGGCCAGGTAAGCACGCTTGGCGTTGTATGCGCCGGCCATGTGCTGGAATTCCGGGAAGCGAGTTCGATTCTCGATGTGGAGTAGCGCTCGTCGCGACACGTCCCAGGCGACGACATCGGCGCGGCCGGCGAACTGGTAGTGCTGGTACGGCTCGTCGAGGCCGACCGGCACCCCCAAGGCGGTGCAGGTGAGCCGCTTCGAAGTTGCCCATAGCGGCGTGTACAGCGTCCGGCTGCGCTCCGGCGTAGCGATCGCGCCGCCGCGGATCCGCCAGCTCGAACTCAAGCCTCAATCCGAGGGCGCTCGTGATGCGGACGGCTACATCGATCGAGACGGGCTCACCGCGCTCGAGCGTATAGACGCTCGTTCGCGACACGCCGGCGCGCGTGGCGAGCTCAACCGTGGTCCGGTGACGCTCCATGGGTGCGTCACGCACCTGCCTGCCCAAGCCGGCCCACAGCCGCGCAATCGCGGCGACGACGGCGGCGGACGGTGGAGCACTCGGTTGCGCTGGCGACATAGCGCCTGAAGTGAACACGGCGACGCTTACCCCGCTGGCTCGCGCTTACCAGCCGTTGGCGCTCGACGGTCCGGCCGGCACTTGCGCGCAGACCCGCAGGTTCGCCCTTCAAGCGCGATCTGGTATTCCGCACGCCGTTGGTCCGGCACCGCACCCTGCGCAGTGCGCGTCTCGAGTGTTCGGATCACGCGCGATCTCGCGCAGCCACTGACCGTGCAGCTACCGACTGCCCAGCCACCGACCGCGTCCTGCGAACCGTCCCGACGCCACAGCCTCTAAGCGCGCCTGCGCTGATATATTCGCCGCCGCATGCGGCGTTTCGTTCCCTTTCTGATCGTCCTCGTCGGCCTTGGCGCGCTCGCCGTCGACGTCCTGCGCCTGCCCTACCCCTTCGGTGAGGGCGTCATCGAGACCCAGCTCGGGCTCGACCTGCAGGGTGGCGTGCGCGGCGAGTACCGGGCCCTGCCGGCGCCCGATAGGCCGATCAGCCGCGAGGACATGGAAACGATCCGCGGCATCATCGAGCAGCGCATCAACCAGTACGGCGTGGCCGAGCCGATCGTGCAGCTGCAGGGCACGGACCGCGTAATCGTCGAGTTGCCGGGCAGTGCCGACCAGGCACAGGTCACCCAGTTACGGCGCACCATCGGCCAGACCGGGCGGCTCGAGTTCGTCCCGGTCCCGCCCGACCGCACCGACGTCAGCGAGGGTTCGCCGATCCCGCCCGGCCTGACGCCGCTGTTCGGGGGCGAGGAGCTGTCCGTTGCGCGACCCGGCTTCGAGGAGACAGGCCGGCCCGCGGTCGACTTCGAGCTCCGCGAGCGTGGCGCTCAGCTGTTCAGCGAATGGACGAGCCAGAACGTCGGTCGCCAGTTCGCGATCGTGCTCGACGGGACGGTCGTGTCGGCGCCCGTCGTGCGCACGCCGATCACCGGTGGACGCGGCCAGATCAGCGGCGCGTTCACCCTGTCGGAAGTCAACCGGCTGGTCGCCGTCCTCCGCTACGGCGCGCTGCCGCTCGACCTCGAAGAGGTCCAGATCGCCCAGATCAGCCCGAGCTTGGGCCTCGACTTCCTGCGCCAGAGCCTGCTCGCCGGGTCGATCGGTATTGTCCTCGTCTTCCTGTTCATGCTCATCCACTACCGACTGCCCGGCGTGATCGCCTGCGTTGCGCTGATCTACTACGGCATCGTGGTACTCGCGATCTTCAGGCTCGTGCCGGTCACGCTGACGCTGGCCGGCGTGGCGGCGTTCGTGCTGTCGGTGGGCATGGCCGTCGACGCGAACATCCTGATCTTCGAGCGGACCAAGGAAGAGCTGCGCGCCGGCAAGACGCTCTTCGCCGCGATCGAGGCAGGCTTCAACCGCGCCTGGAACTCGATCTTCGACTCGAACGTGTCGAGCATCATCACCGCCGCCGTCCTGTACTACTTCGGCTCGTCCGTCATCCGCGGCTTCGCGCTGGTGCTGATCATCGGCGTGTTGATCTCGATGTTCACGGCGATCACGCTGTCGCGTGAGATGCTGCGCTGGGTGGTCCGCCAGCCGTGGGCGCGACGAGCCAGTTTCTTCGGCGTCAACGAGGACGAGTTCACCATCGCGGTCGCGCCGCGTACGCGCTCGCGAGAGGCGCGCGCGCGTGTTTGACATCATCGGCAAGCGTCGCTGGTTCTACATCTTCAGCGCGCTGATAACGATCCCCGGGCTGATCTTCATCCTGCTCACGCCGCTCAGCGGCGGGCAGGCCGGCCTGCAGTTCTCGATCGATTTCACGGGTGGCACCGTCTGGGAGATCCGCTTCGATCGCCCAGACCAGCCGCTGCCGGCGCAGGTCCGCGAGGTGATGGCCGAGCAGGGCCTCGACGCGTCGGTCGCGCTGACCACCTACGGCGACCAGCAGTTCGTGCTGATCCGGACGGAGCCGATCGGGCTAATCGACGCGCCGGTGACGGCCAGCCCGACGCCCGGCGTGACGGGTAGCCCAACCACCACCCGCTCGCCGGGTGCCTCGCCGGGCGTGACGGCTGAGCCGACCGCGAGCCCGACGGCTTCGCCCTCCCCAGCCGGCTCGCCCGCCGCCTCGCCGACCGGTTCGCCGGCGCCGCCGGCGCCGTCGGGCAGC